>PMQB01000351.1 GCA_003169195.1 Bryobacterales bacterium | reverse complement strand
CGCCAACGGAAGCGGAGGCGGTAAGCGGCTGCTCCTGTTGTTGCTGTTGTTCGACCGGCTCGGCGGCGGCGGTTGATGTCGCGGTGGGGAATTGGATACCGGCTTTAGCGGCCAGTTTCGCAGCTTTGCGCTCAGCGGCGCGGCGGATGGTACGTGCACTCATGATGGTGAACCTCAGCCACAAAATAACGCGCAGGCGTAGGCTAGCCGAACGGGAAACATGGGTTTGGATGGATGGATGGGATGTAAGCTGTTGATAACAATGCAAATAAAAAATCAAACTTTTCGGCTTACCCTTGTGACCAAATGACAGGGCTCAAAAAACTTGTGGCGTTTAGCGATATAAACGTGGCGTTAGCGATATAAACGATGTAAGCTTACAAAAGGTTTGAACTATTGAGTACTACAGCAAGCCAATCGCATCAGCCTGGGTCGCAGAGCGATGAAAAGGGGAACGAATCGAATCCCTCGGGCGTCCTCATAAGAATTGTAGGGATCGGCGCTTCGGCAGGCGGATTAGAAGCCTTCACTCAACTTCTAAGCGCACTACCTGAGACAACTGGAATGGCATTTGTGTTGGTTCAACACTTGGACCCAACGCATGACAGCCAGTTGCCGGAAATTTTGCAACGCACCACGACGATGCCGGTGAAGCAGGTTACTGACGGCATGGCGGTTGAGCGGAATACCGTTTACATCATTCCGCCAAATACCAATCTGACTGTTCTAGGCAACGTTCTGCATTTGACTCTGCGAATTGTGCACACGTTGAATTTGCCGATCAATACGCTGTTCGAGTCTTTGGCAGAGGAGCGGGGCAAGAATGCGATTGGGGTAGTTCTTTCGGGCACAGGAACGGACGGAACGGAAGGACTGAAAGCGATTAAGAAGCGCAACGGGATCACGCTTGTTCAGACAGAAAGCAGCGCGAAGTTTGATGACATGCCGCGGAGTGCGGTAAATAGTGGGGCCGCAGATTTTGTTTTATCGCCCGCGGATATAGCCCAGCACCTTTCCGAAATTGGCGGGCCCTTTGAGGATTCAGCGCCAGAGCCGGAAGAACAACAAGCCATATCGCCGGACGAGGAGCTTGAACTGCGGCGGATTTTCGTGCTGGTGCATAACGCGAGCGGCGTGGATTTCAGCCACTACAAACAAACAACGGCGCGACGGCGGATTGCACGGCGAATGATTGTGCAACGGACGGAGAGCATTGGTGAGTACGTAGCATATCTGGAAGCGCATGCGGAGGAAGTGCAGGAGCTATATCGGGACTTGCTGATTTCGGTGACACAGTTTTTTCGCGATCCGGAGGCATTTAACGCGCTTACCAACTGCCTTGGCCCATTGCTGAGAAGCAAAGAGAGCAGAGAAGCAGTACGAATTTGGGTGCCGGGCTGCGCCACGGGCGAAGAAGTTTATTCGCTGGCGATTTGCCTGCAGGAATTGTTCTTGCAGGAACGGCGGCACCGGCCGCTGCAGATCTTCGGTACGGACATCAGCGAATCGGCACTAGGAACAGCACGCGCGGGGCGGTATGCGGAAAGCATTGAGAAGGAAGTATCGGCGGAACGGCTGCAACTGTATTTTCAGAAGACGAGTGGTTTTTACCAGATCAATAAGTCGATTCGGGACCTTTGCATATTCGCAAGACAGGATGTGACGCGTGATCCGCCATTTTCGCGGGTTGATCTGATTAGCTGCCGGAATATGTTGATCTACCTAGATCCGTTGCTACAGAGGAGGGTGCTATCGACGTTCCATTACAGCCTGAATGAAGGAGGGCTGATGTTTCTCGGGCCGGCGGAGACCACGATGGAATGTGCAGAGCTGTTTGAAAAGGTGGACTTGAAGCACCGGATTTATATGCGTTTGGCAGACGCGGTGAGTCCCAAGGTTTCTCCGGCGATACCACATGGGGAGTTGACGCCGACTCCGTTGAGATTTAGGCCGATGGCAACACCGGCCGATTGGCGAAAACAGGCAGACCAACTTGTGCAGGACCGGTATGCACCCGACGGGGTGATTATTAACCAGGAGATGACGATTTTCCAGGTTCGGGGGAGAACTGGATACTACTTGCGGTCGGCTGCACTGGGGACGACACAGAACCTACTGCTGCTGGCGCATGACGGATTGCAACAGCCGCTGCGCGAGTTGGCCTTGCACGCAATTGCGCAAAACGTGCCGGTGCGGCGGAAGGGATTGCATCTGGAGTACCGAGGCGAGGCGCGCGAGGTGAATCTTGAGGTGATTCCGTTATCGGCAGGCAACGCGAAGGAACGGTTTTTTTTCGTTTTGTTGGAGAATGCGAATCCCCAAGTAGCTAGCGCCGAAGAAGTTGTGACGGACACGCGAATGCCGGAGACGCTGGAGCAGGAAGTGATCCGGCTCAGGCAAGAGAACGCGGAACTGAATCAACTGATGTACAGCTTAACGGTTGATCATGAAACGGCGATAGAAGAACAGAAAGCGACGAACGAAGAGATCAGCAGCGCGAACGAAGAATTGCAGAGTACGAACGAAGAGCTATCGACGGCGAAGGAAGAGCTGCAATCGACGAATGAAGAACTGAGCACGGTTAACCAGGAACTGCAGAACAGGAATGAAGAGTTCAGCCGTGTGGCGAGCGATTTAACCAACATTTTAGCGGCGGTGAATACGCCGATCATCATGTTGGACCGCGGGTTGCTTGTGCGGCGCTTCACGCCGGCTGCGGAACTCTATTTCAACCTGCGTCCGGTGGATGTAGGACGCGGTATCCGCGATATCTCAATGTGGAGCCACATTGCCGATCTGCAGGCGCGGGTGGTGCAAGTGATGAAGACGCTGGCGCCGATTACGCAAGAGATACAGGATGAGCAAGGTTGTTGGTGGTCTTTGAGCATCCGGCCGTTTCGCACGATTGATAACCGCATTGATGGAGCGGTGCTGACGTTTGCGAATATCGATTCGCTGAAGCTGAGCTTAGAGGCGGCGGAGGTGGCGCGCTTGTATGCCGAGGGGATTGTGGATACCGTGCGCGGGCCGTTGCTGGTGCTGGACGCGGAGCTACGGGTCAAGACGGCGAACCGGGCGTTCTATGAAGACTTTAGGATGGCCCCCGCGAAGACAGAGGGGCAGTTCATTTACAAGCTGGGCGACGGAGAGTGGAACATTGCGGTCTTGCGAACGTTGTTAGAAGAAGTGCTTCCGCAGCGCACGAGTTTTCAGGATTTCGAGGTTATTCAGGAGTTCCCCGCGCTGGGACGCCGGATCTTACTGTTGAATGCGAGGCAACTGCGGGCACGTGCGGACCAGCTCGTTTTGCTGGCGATTGAGGATGTGACTGAGCAGAAACGTTTGCAAGACGAGTTAATGGCTTCGAATGAAGATCTGGAACGATTCGCGTATGCGGCGGCGCATGATTTACGGGCGCCGCTAAACACATCGGTGCGGGTTGCGCAGATTTTGACAGAAGGGTTGGCGGGCAAACTGGACGAACATGAATCCACGATGTTGACGATGTTCGTTGAGAATATGGAGCGGCTACGCCAACTGATGGAAAACATACTTACGTATTCAGGGATGGGCCATTCGCCGCAACACTTGGAAATGCTGTCGCTGGAAGATCCGGTGAATCTGGCGCTTATTGTATTGGAGCCGAGCATTAAGAGTGCGGGAGCGCGCATCCAGATAGGGACGCTGCCGCGCCTGCCGCTGGATCGCTCGCGCGTGGCGATTGTTTTCCAGAACCTGATCGACAACGCGCTGAAATACCGGAGAGAGGCAACACCGGAGATTGAGATTGCGGCGGAGGCGATGGGTAGTTATTGGCGGATTTCTGTGAAGGATAACGGGCAAGGATTTGACGCACAGTATGTGGATCGGGCGTTTGAGCCGTTTCGACGGTTGAGCGATTCGTCGGTTGCCGGGAGCGGGATTGGGCTGGCGACTTGCAAGCGGATTGTGGCGAGGATGGGTGGGCGGATTTGGGCCGAGTCGGTGAAGGGGACGGGGTCTACATTTTATTTTACGATTCCAGCGGAAGCAGTGCAGGCGGCGGTTGGGTAGTCCTAATAGATTAGCGCTACCATCAAGGTATGGAATCTCGTCAGAAAATCCGGTTTGACATTTAAACATCCAAGATGCGCCGAGACTGGGCTATCGCTGAACGAGAGCGGTCGGGCGGCACGCCAGCGCTCGAGACGTTTATTAAGGAATCGGACAACGAACTGGCTGAACTTGCCGACAAATTGTTAAAGCCGGTTCGTCGCACCTTCAGTACGCCAGCGGAGAGTGCTGGGTGAAGAAGCCGAGATGAAAGGTGATCCGTCGGCAGAGGAAAGCGTCTGGCCGGACGAACCAAGCTGGGTCGCCTGACGCTTCCGGCTTCGTTTTGGGCGAAGTCCTGGGTAGCCAGTTATTTTTTGGCGGATTCGATAGACGCGGTTTTGAGGCCTTTAGCGTGGACGCGCTGGAGTAATTGCTCGGCTTCGGCGCGATCAAGAATGCCCCCCACCGTGACGGTGTAGCGGATATCTGTGGCATCACTCTTGGCCATGACGATCTGGAAGATAAACTCGGGATGAAGCTGGGAGAGTAGATCGAGTTCGTGGTTGGCTGCGCCTCTGGTTTCGAAGGTGGCTACTGTTACGCGAAACAGCTCACGCTTGACGGGAGTAGGAGGTGTGGCTGGCGAGTCGGTAGAAGCAGGCGTTTGTGAGGCTGCAGGTGTTGGTGCGGGCGTCTCGTTTGTGGGGGGAGTAGGCTGGGTGCGCACACTCTGAGCGGCGGCCTCGGCACGAGCATCGTTGGCGGTTTGGGCGGATACGTTGCTGGTGAGCGGTTCCTGGGTGGATTGGAGCTTAGGAATAATGATGAGCCAGATGGCGGCGACAAACAGGACGGCCAAGCCAATACCGGCGAGCACATTGCGGACAATTTTAGGACGATTGCCAAGAGCGAGGATGCGGGCGGACACGCCCGGTGCCGACGACGATTCAGCAGAGGCTTCTCCCATGGCGAATACGCGTTCGGGTTCGTCGAGAGTGCGAATGCGAGCACCAACGGGCTGGCGCTTTTCGACCTTTCTTTGGCGTTTGCCGACAGGCACCAGGGCCATGTCTTCTTTGGCGACTAATTTGGGTGCCTCTTTGGGCGTAAGCGGGTGCGGCAGGCGGCTGGCTGGGCTGGGCGTAGTGCGAGGGGGCGGCGGCGGAAGCGGTTGAGGAGGGGCCGGCGGTGCTTTCGGCGCGGCTGCTGGAGCGCTGGTGCGGCTTTCCGGCGCAGGCTTGGTTTCTACCACGGGTTCCGGAGCAACTGGTGCCGGTGGTGGTTCTTGCGGAGAATCCGCAATGGTGGGGGCTTCCTTTAGCGTGCAGCGCGTGGTTGGATTTTTGTCGAGGCAGCGCTGGATGACGGCGGCCAAGGGCAAACCTTTTTCCAATTCCGCGCCGGGACTGCCATAGCGGCTTTGGGAGAGCACTTCAAATACAGTGGCACCGAGGCACCAAACGTCGGCGGCCGTTGTTAGATTGGCTCCCTTACTTTCCGGGGCCAGGTACTGTGGTTTGCTCCATTGAATGCGCGGCTTTTTGCCGAGCCGGCGCACATTTTCGGTGTTGAGCAGAACCGAGTAGCCGACAGCTTCAACGGTTTCGGGAGAAAGGCTACCGTGGATGAGGCCATGGGCATGCAGGTGCGCCAAACCCTTTTCACAGGAGTGCAGAACTTCGGCGGCTTCTTCCCATTCGAGAGGACGCTCTGGCACGACAGAGGATAGCTTTTCATCGGCATCGGCGAGAACGAAATAGATGGTGTAATAGCCTGCTACGTCACGCCTGCCCAAAGCTGCGGGGCGATTGATGTTGGGGTGGGGCGCATCGCGCAAGGTCTGCCAAATATCAAATTGATCATCGGCCGCGGCGGAATCGAGATGAAGAAAATAAGCGGTACCTGTTTTGCCGCCTGAACCCAGGATGCGCACGCGCAGTTTTGCGCCATCGTCGCGTCCATCGAGGACCTCTTTCAACTCATAGCCTCCGTCGAGGATGACGCCAGAAAGGCTAGACCAATCGATTTTTGTAGCTAGTGCAGTCGCGTTGTCGGTCATGTGGTTGTAGCCGCAGCTTGGTGCCGCCTCCGCTTTTAATGGCTAGTCTATCATTTTCAACCACTTACGGCGAGAGACTGAGGCCCTTATCAATGCGTAGCCCGTACTGGTACCGATAGCTTAGTGGTCTCCCATTCAAGGATTAGTTCGGCAGAATTCGCGCCCTTCTTTAGGAAAGAGATTGTAAATTGTTCGAGGGGGGTGGGGAGAGCGGTTTTGGAGAGGTCGACGCGGGCAAGGTCCTGAGATTGATCGTATTCGGTGCCCCATTGGCCGGTTTGC
>PMQB01000496.1 GCA_003169195.1 Bryobacterales bacterium | reverse complement strand
ATGTGTGACCGAGCTTCTGCACAATCTCATTTAAATAACCCGAGAGATATGGCTGCGTAATGAAAGCGGCCTCCTCAGTCATTTTCTTATCAAACGCCTTGCCCAGTTCGACCTCTTCTTCATCGGTAAAAGTGTTGTAGCTTGGCACAACAATTCTGGGTTCGCTCGCTCGGAGCCGGCCATTCAATAAGAGTCCCAAAGCAGAAATTTGTGATGTTAAGACAAAACTTCGCCGCGTGCAGCCAAATGGATTCGACATAGATATTTCTTTAGTGTGTCGGCCCCCGCCGGCCCAACTCTGTTTCCGCTTTTGCCGCTCAAACAGAGTTGGGAAAAGGGCAAACTCACTATCGACTAGCGGTTGTGTGTTCACTCTTGGGCTCATGCATGAACTTTTCTTCGGCGTATCCGTAGATAAACCCGCTTTCGCGAGCGAATACAAGGATTGCCGAAGGATTGCTTGCATCGAGAACGGTCTTCATGATGGAAACGCCACTCAGTAGGTCTTCACGAACAAAGATATTCATTACGTCTTGGCGTTCCTTTTCCGCTTTTTCGCGAATTTTTTTCTGCTGAGCGGGCGTTGCACTTTTAAGGTAGTTGATCTGTGGCGCCCCTTGGTTCCAGGTGCCATCGGTCAGCTTGGCCAAGAACGCATCCAGGTCCTTCCGGGTTATATAAAGTCGAGGCATCAACGCCCTCTCAGGATGAGTGAAAGTAGCCGTCGCCCACGCTGCGCCGCCGGTCCAATAGATGCGCTGACGATTGCGGAGGCACGGGATATCCTCGCTGTCTTTCATGTATGTGGCGCTGATATCCTTCATCAGATCTTTAATCCCGGCAGCTACATCGTCAGGATTGCGTTTGCGCGCCTCATTTCGGCCGGATACCGAACCAAATTTGATCTCATCACTCTTATAGTTCTTTAAGTCTGACGCACCAACCACGCAACCCAGCTTTGTGTTGCCGCTGCCGATGTCGATATACATTGAGATTGGAAGACGTGCCGTTGGTATAGAAGACTCAGCGCCAAAAAACCCTTCCCGTTTCGGGTCGATAAAGTCCATGTCAATGCCTGTTGCGGCCTTGACACTAGTTGCCAGTTCGTCTTTGTTTTCGCCCGCAGCGACACCACTGCTGCCCACGATATAGTACTTCACGCCAACTAGCTTCTGCTCTTCCGCCTTGGCTTTCATGGCGTCCATTAAAGTTTTGGCCGCATCGGTCGCTTCCTGAAGGCCNNGATGAAAACAGGGACGCTTTCGTGCCCTTAGAACCGACGTCGATTCCACCGAAGTATCTGGGTTCGGCGCTACAGACCGCTGCCAGCGCTGTTGTCACTAGAAGAAATACTTTTACTAGTCTCATAGTTTGTCCTTCAATCACTTTCTTGAAGCCTCTGCTTCTTTTATTCAATTAACTTAGCGAACAAATCGGCTATCATCGCGAAATAAATTACGCGTCATGCTTAAGCCATAAAGGCGCCGGCAATTATTTGGGGTCGAATTGACTTTTGCCATTTGGTTTTAAGTGTATTTTCGGCTGTCCGCCTGGGTCCGGCGGATCGGGTATTGGACGGATGCGATTCCTCGACGCTGCTACACAAGGTGGAAAACCCATACAAGCGCGCAGCATGTTCGGAGTCGCATGCGGCCAATCTTTTGGTGCGGTGAGCTTGTCTTTGAATTCCTTTAGGTCGACACATGGCTTATATCCCATGCAGTTCTCAAACAACTCACTGTCGTAGGCGACTGTTTTCTTGTCGAAGTTGGTCCGCTGCAAGAGATTGGATCTTTGCTTCATCGAATTGCATTGCGAAGCGTCGAGAACGTTAACACAATTCGCTAAGTCCGGGTCGTTCCATAGAACGTGGGCCCAGTCCTTTGCTACGCGCGGATTCGGTTTCGTAACGGACTGCTGTTGAGGCGAAGCGTTCTGCATCAGCCCATCTTGGACACCGGGATTGGGCGGCGTTTTCCGAATCTGGTGGTAACCCAAACCTACGGCAAGAACGGCAGCGGCAAGTCCGCCGATCAGCCAATATTTCTTTGGGGTGGGCGGCTCTGGCTGGGGGTCATGCTGCTGCGAAACCTGAGTAGTTCCGGAATTTGCAGCACTTACCATAGCCCAATCGAGAGCTCTAGACATCGCGTTACAGTCTGCGTAGCGATGTTCCAGATTTCGGTCCAGACAGGTGAGAATCACCTTTTCCAACCGCTCCGGAATGTCAGGAGCAGACTGCCTCAAGGGAGGCGGGTCGTATTTGCTGCGGGCAATAATGATGGCGGTGTCGGTTGGCCCGTCGAACGGCACCTTCCCAGCTAAGGTCTCATATAGGACAGTACCCAGGCTGTAAATATCAGTGGCTCTTGTGAGGGGCAGTCCCTCCGCCTGTTCGGGACTCATATACGTGGCAGTCCCCCCACCGAACGTCGTCGTATTCCCAGCTTTGTTTTGATCCTTGGCGATGCCAAAATCGGCAAGGGTCGCTCTGTGCTGGGAACTGAAAAGTATGTTGCTCGGCTTAATATCTCGATGGATAATGCCTTTGCTGTGTGCGTAGCCAAGACCATCGAGTACATCTCGAATGATGCGTACGGCATCGTCAGGGCCTAACCTGCTGTGCTCTTCTAAGAATTCTTCCAACGTCCCACCCTCCATCAGTTTCATCACGATGTAATAGGGACCCGGACCATCTGCAGGGTCGAGATGGCTGTAATAAATTGGAACGATACGTTCGTGGTCGGGTTGCTTCTTTGGCTCCTCGCGTATTTTTGGCCAGATCGTAGGATCATTGGTAACCCGGTCAAAAAAGATTTTTACTGCAACGTGTCGTTCTGAATTGGGCTCGACTGCCCGCCACACCTCAGCGAAGCCTCCTGCACCCAGAGGCTTATCGAGCAGATAGTTACCGATGCGCTCACCAGCCGTGTGACGAAATTCGCCGGTCTCGAAGTGGGTTGGATTCATAGCAGCTAAGTGAATTTCATTCCTTAACAAAGCTAATTGTCAGGGTCATCTAAGTCCCGATCTTCTTTGAATTTTTCCCGAGCGTAACCGTAGAGATAGTTTCCACTACGAACAAATTGAAGAATGGCCGAAGGGTTGCTGGCACCAAGGACGCTCTTGACAATGGCAATTCCAGACAACAAGTCCTCCCGTACAAAGGTGTTCATAACGTCGTTCCGATCCTGCTCAGCTTTGTCGCGAACCTCCTTCTGACGTCCAGCTGAAGCATCAGCCGGAAAACTGTATTCAAGAGGCTTTTGGTTCCAACTTCCGTCGTTTAGGCGTGACGCGAACGCATCTAAATCTTGCTTCGTGATCACGACATAAGGGCGGAGCGATCTTTCCGGATGCATAAACGTTGCCGTAGCCCAGGCGGCACCGCCTGTCCAGTAGATGCGTTGGCGGTTTCGCAGGCAAGGTGTGTCGAGGCTCTCCCTTTCGTACGCTGGCCGGAGCTTCTCCTTAACGACCTTCTGAATACCTGCGACTAAGTCCGCAGAGTTCTCCTCGGCCGCTAGATTTCGCAAAGAGAGTAGCCCAAAAGGAATTTCGGCATCTCGAAAGTCGGCGAGATCAGAGCTTCCCACAAGGCAACCTAATTTCGTATTTCCGCTGCCGATGTCTACGTACAATGCAACGTTCCGTCTGCGAGGCGGAACAGAGGAAATCAAGCCGTAATAGCCTTCTCTCTTCGCGCTGACGAACTCGATATCAATGCCGGATGCCTTCTTAATGGCTACGACGAGATCAGCCTTATTCTTGCCCTTA
>PMQB01000011.1 GCA_003169195.1 Bryobacterales bacterium | reverse complement strand
AATGCGTCTACACGCCGCATTCCCTGCGGGCCACGGCGGCCACGCTCTTGCTCGATTCCGGCGTGGACATCATGGAGGTCAAAGAACTGCTCGGCCACCGCCACGTGACCACCACCCAGATTTACGACAAGCGCCGCCGCGCTGCCCGCGAAGGTGCATCGCACAAGATGCCGCTGTGAAAAAACATCAACTCAAAAACGGCGGCCAGCTCGAACTCGCCCAGCGGACGACCGCGCATGCCAGCACGCGGCCCGACTCCCTCTACGACCGGCGGGTGATGAGATTCGCACGACGAGATGGAAAAACTTCCTATTGAGCCCTAAATAAGGCATGATAAAGGAGAGAGTATGAGTTCGCAAGTCCTTATCCCCAACACGGAATCGGCGATTCTCGCGCGTATCCTACAGGCCGACGAACAGGAATTGACTCTGGACGCCGCCCGCTATTGGCTTTCGGTGAAGATCCCTGCCAGCGATCAAGATCGTGTGGATGAGTTGTCTGCTAAGGCAAGGGCCGGGTCGCTGACCGAGGCCGAGACCCAGGAATTGGACAATTATTTGCACATCGATTTTCTGCTAAGCACGATGCAAGCGAAAGCTCGCAGGCTGCTCCCAATGGAATCGACTCTGCCCCGTCAGTGAATCGCGATCTGGCTCAAACCGTTCGAGAGCGAGCGGGAGAGGGGTGTTGGGGATCAATGGAACCAAAAACCGGGTTAAGAGATAACTGCCTTTCGTTGCTGATGTTTAGTTCGGCGGTGCGAACACTGGTTTCGAGCTGAGTGTACCGAGCCTCTGCCGTTTTAGCGGCCTATCTGTGAGGTAGTTCACAAAAAGCGCCCTTATGGCAACTTTCCGTTCCATTGATCCCCAACACCCAGCTTGGGTTCAGTGCACTGATTTCGGCGAGGTCGACCGAAGCATTTAGTCGATCACCCGAATCCTCACTCTGTCGTTGACGGCCTGGACCAGATCTTGTTGGGAGCCGAGGTAGCGTTCAGTGGTTTGAATGGAGGCGTGGCCCAGCAGAAATTGTATTTGTTCCAATTCCCCTCCGGCTTTTCGGCAAAGTTTCGCGCACGTTCTTCGCAGGTCGTGCGGCGCCAGGTCCGGATGGCCGATCGCGGCACCACACTTCCGGACCAGTGTGTAGATCGCATCTTCACTCAACTGTCGCGCGGGGCCAATTTTTCCTCCCTTCCGAACGGTGCGAAAGATTGGTCCTTCAGCGATGCGGGCAGCATCGAGCCAGGCATCGAGCATTCGCTTGACCCAATGCGGCACGGCTACGGTGCGGCGTTTTCTGCCCTTCCCCAAAAAATCCAACAACACCCAACGCTCGTCGCGCAACTGCAGGTGACTGACTTCCAACCGGACGACCTCGTCACGGCGTAGCGCGCAGACGACCAAGAGCGCCAAGATGGCGCGATCGCGCAGCCCTATTTTCGTCTTAGCATCAGGCACGCCGAGCAAACGGCCGGCTTCTTTTTCGGTCAGCCATTTTCCTAAGCGCTGGCCCTGTTCTTTCAAATTCTCGACGGAAGCCAGGCGGGCCGCTTCGTCGGCCGGCAACGCGCCGAGCTCGGCGGCTTGCCGCAAAAGCAGACGAACCGCGCTCAGTCTTTGATTGATCGACGAAACCGCCAGGCCGCGGGCGGCCAGTCCGGCGCGCCACGTTTCCAGCAAGGGTTTGGACAACGGCTCGTTTTGCTCCGCCATCCAAGCCAAAAATTCTGTGAGAGCGGCCGCGTAAGCGGCTTTTGTTTTTTCCGAAGTGAGTGTCGCCACCACCGAGGTGATGAGCAACTCGGCGGCTGCCGGCGAGGCGAGCGTGAGGGCGTCGCTCATGCAGCGAGCGGCAAGCGCAATTGAATCGGCAGGTCGGGATGCAGCTCACGCCACAGCTGCAAAAACAGATCCGAGTAAAAACCGGGCAGCTGGTGGCGCCGGTGGATGGGCACATGACAACGCCGGCATAACGTGATCTGCAGCGCGGGCCGATTCTGCCCCGGCCGCCGATGGTGGACAACTAGCCCTTGTTGCGCCAGACAAAGCTGGCAGCAACCATCGCGACAGAGGACCGTTTCCCGATGGCCGCCAAAAAACTTCTGCGAATGCCGGTGGCGGTCATAACAGGGCCGGCACCAACCGTGGGCGTAGAGATCCCCTTGCCCACAGGAGCGGCACCACCAAGCCGGTTGCATTTGCTTAGCGGACTCCGTCCGCTGTCAGGCCCCGCAGGACATGAATGGATGCCACCGAAAGTCCGCCGGCAAGGGCGGCGGATTGCAGTTGGCTTTCGAGCCAGGCCGGATCGAGCGCCGCATCGGTGGGCCGCACCCACAAACCGCTCCGGTCGAGAGCCAAGTCGGCCGAGTCAACGACATCGGCGAGTTCGGGCCGGTGGGCTTGGTGCAGAGAAGACATTAAGGCGCGTCCGCCGGAGCGGGAGAGGGAAAATCGGCGAAAACGGGCATGGAGGAATTATAACATAAATAGATCGTCCTAATCAACATTAGCACGAGCTAAAAGTGATAATAAAATGCGTATAGGCGCAAGACCGCATTTGGGAGTGCTACCCTGGGCTAGAGGAGCGAACCCTCACTGTTTCTGTACTTTAGGGTCCTTTGAATGCCCGACAAACCATCCTGGTCCGCCACCCTTGACCGAGCTATCGCACAATTGGAGGCGCTTTCCTGCGCCGACATTGACAGCGGCTTGCTCGCCGAAGTGCTGTGCCTGAGGCGCCGGCGCGCCCAACAGATATTGCAGCCGCTGGTTGGCCGTACCGTGGGCCGCTCCAGCTTGATTCCCAAAGACTCGGTGATCCGCCACCTGCGCACTTTGGTATCTGGTGACGTTGTGCAAGCCGAAAAGCAACGACGCGCCCGGCTTCACGCGCAATTAGCC
>PMQB01000117.1 GCA_003169195.1 Bryobacterales bacterium | reverse complement strand
AATAGACTCCAAATATTCCCCCCGTATTCGCCCTCTCTTTGCCCAATTTTTACCTCTTGGCGCGCACTGCCAAACTTCATGCCAACGCTTCCCTTCGTGCCGTTTGGGTTCGTTTTTGAAAATCCGCCGCCACCCTCCGTGATCGCAAACGAACTAATCAAAAAAGTGGCGATCTTCTTCCGCCAAATGCGCCTTCGCTGCCGCCACATTGAACGTCACGCCCAGACCGGGCTTATCCCAAACATCAATCAACCCGCCTTTCATCACCGGGTCGGGCAAACCGTCAACAATCTGGTACCACCAATCCGGTTGGCCCACGGGATACTCAAACGCAATGTAGTTTTGCGGCAAAGCGGCCGCTAGCTGAACGTGTGCGGCCAGTCCAATCACGCCATCGAAAATTCCGTGCGGTGCGATTTGGATGCCGTGGAGATCGGCGTATTCCGCGATCCACTTCATTTCCGCCAGCCCGCCCACGTCTTCAGGATCGGGTCCCACAATGTTGACCGCCTGTTTCTCGATGAGGTCTTTGAAATTCTCCCGGAGATAAATCTCTTCGCCCGTATGAATCGCAACCGATGTACTCTGCGTGACCTCGCGAAACAGTTCGGCATTGGGGTAGGGCATGTAGTCGCCCGTGATCAAATCTTCGAGCCAAGTTATATGCAGCGGCTCCAGCGCGCGCGCAAACGTGATGGCGTCTTTCACGGCCCACCCTGGTCCGCAATCAAGCGCAAGTCCGATCTCATCGCCCAGAACTTTTTTCATCGCTTCCACGCAGGAGATCACGTACTTCATGCCGCGTTCCGTCATGAGGCCGCGGTCGGAATGAGAGGCGCCCGTTCGCGGTTGGTCATACCAGCCGGTGGGCATGGAATGCATCATCGCCGGATTGTGAAAGCCAACGGCCTGTTTGATCAGCGTGAAGCCTTCTTTGGCTTCTTTCATTTTGGCCATATTCTCGGCGTAGTCTTGCGGCGTTTGGCCGGTCATGGGGAAACGCACGCCGCCGTTATAGGCGCGCACGCGGTTGCGAATCTTTCCGCCGAGCAGTTTATAAACGGGCACGCCGGCCACTTGCCCCGCGATGTCCCAGAGAGCGATTTCGATAGCACTCACCGCCGACCCCCAAGGCTTAAAAGCGCCCAGTCGGCGGATCTTGAGCATCACTTCGGCGACGTCGGTGGGATCTTCCCCCACAATGTAGTCCTTATAAAAAAGGACCATTGGTTTGAGATACGGCTTAGTCGACTCGGCTTGCCCGTAGCCGGAGATGCCTTGATCGGTAACAATCCGAATCACCGGATTCTTGCCAATGATGGCGCACCGCAGGTCGGTGATCTTGATGGCCGGATGGCCGGTCCGTTTTTCCTGTGGCTGAGCAGCCGCAGAAAGTGCCGCCGCACCTGCCGATAATGATGCGATAAACCCTCTACGCGTTGAATGAACCATAACTTTCCTCCCGTTAGAAGATATCGCGAATCGAACTCGACGGAGGTCCAGCGTTAAGGCTGTTTGCGGTCAAGGTGCCACAGTTTTCCTCGTTCGAAACCAAAACTGTGTCACTTTTGCCACAATGAAACCGATATAACTTCTTTCGAATCAAACCATTAGCCAACCAGCATCGCGCTATTGCTATGCTGTAGAGGCAAACGCATGCCCTACGAAACTACGACTGCCAGACCCGTAGAAGTGCAAGGGATCGGCCTGCATCATGGCGCTCCCGTTAAATTGAGAATCAAGCCNNTCTACAACCGAACACTTGTTGAGCGTGCTGTACAGCATGGGCATCGACAATGCGTTTGTAGAACTGGACAATCTGGAACTGCCCATCTTAGATGGCAGTGGCTTGCCCTTTGTGCAATTGCTGCAGAAGGCCGGGCGCAAAGAATCGCGCCGTCCGCGGCGTTACATGAAGATCATCAAGGAAGTGCGTTTGGAATCGGGTGGTAAGTCTGTAGCAATCTTGCCTTCCGACCGGTTTAGCTTGCGCTGCCACAACTTTTTCAAACACCCGCTGGTGGGCGAGCAAAGTTTGGAAATGGATGTCACGCCCGAAATGTATGCGCGCGATATTGCACCGGCACGCACATTTGGCTTTGAATATGAGTTAGACCAGATGCGCGACCAAGGCCTGATTCGCGGNNTGCGCTTCCGTGATGAGTGTTGTCGGCACAAGGCGCTCGATTTAATTGGCGACTTGGCGCTCATTGGGCGGCCGCTCCTTGGTTGTGTCGTGGCGGAAAAAGCCGGACACGCCCTGCATGTGCAGTTAGTGAATCAAATCATGTCCGATCCGTCGTTGTATGAAATCGTCACGTTGGAAAGAACACCCCCGGCGCGTTATCCTCAAACGGTGATGACCGCCCCTGCCTTTTGAGCATTCACTTGCTCCGTCTGCCCAATCTGATATCGCTGGCGAGGTTGCTGTCCGCTCCCCTCGTCGCTTGGCTGCTCTACGCGGGCTGGTTCCGCACCGCTCTGTTCGCGCTGCTCGTGGCTGGTCTCACCGATTGGCTCGACGGCTATGCGGCTCGCAAACTGGGCATGGTCAACCATCTCGGCATTGTCCTCGATCCGCTGGCTGACAAGGTGCTCCTGGTGGTTGTTTTTGTCACCATGGGTCTGCTCGGCTTAATTCCACTCTGGTTATTCATTCTAGTGGTTGTGCGTGATCTGGTGATTGTGACAGGCGCGCTGTTATTGCGAATCCTCAGAAACCGGCGCGAGTTCGTGCCATCGCTGCTCGGCAAAATCAGCACCTTTTTTCAACTGCTGTTGGCCCTGCTCGCGCTGGTGCTGGCGGCGTTTCCTCATTGGATTCTGGAGGCGATGGAAATCACCGGCGTCATTTTGGCGGCAATTTTTACCATCTTGAGCGGCCTCCATTATGTTCGCCAAGGGATAGAAATGGCCCGCCTGCCACCTCTTCAAAAGATTTAAGGCACAATAAGGGTGGAGCATTCGAGAAACCCTAGGAGCACGATTGACGGGACTAGTGTTGAAGAGTAGCCTTAAGACATGGAGCCAAACGTAGAGACATTTTCGCCTTCGCGCCAGTATGCGCGCGTCGGTTGGGCAGCGTTGGCTGGCTCCCTGGTTTGCGTACTGTGCGGCTTCGGCGCACCGCTGGCCTTTATTCCCGCGCTGTTGTGCGCTAGCACCGCCGCCGCCATATTCTGGTTGGCCGCGCGTCCGCTCATCCGCTTAGGAGAAACGCAGTTCAATATTGGCGAGCGAACCATCGCCTGGCGGGAAGTACGCGAGATTAACCGCAGCCGCTTTAATAACTCTGGGTTTGTATCTCCACTGGTCCTGCACCTCAAGCTGACGAACGCCCGTTATAAGTTCCTTATCTATCCGGGCGAACCCGAGCGAGTAGAAAGGCTGCTAAAGTCTTTGCGTAAGAACGCCCATTCGGCCACTTTCGATGGCGTCCCCTATCGCGATTATTGGATGTGGAACGATCCGCTGGCGGACGACGAACGTCCCGCTTTACCACCAGCCAACAATGCAGCCGCGGTGCCTCCCGTTCACCTCTTTAGCCGCGAGGACGAAGAAGAGATTGAACGGCTGTATCAGAAGTTAAAAACCGTGGGTCGCTTGGATTCGCGAAGTTCCACCAAGGATTCTCCCAATCCGAAGGGTAAGGACTAGAGACCGCCTCCGTTGCTACGACGCTACAGGACTGCGCCAAAGAAGCGCGGTTGCCTTTTCCCCTTGCTCGCTTTGGCCGTCTGCGTCCTGCTGCTGCGCGTCTTTTCCACGCAGTTACTGACCGCTGCCGCTAAACCATTGATTGAAGACGACGGGCTGCGGAAGGCGGACGCCATTCTCGTCCTGGGTGGCGACGGCTATGGCGACCGGACACTCAAGGGCGCAGAACTTGCGAAAGCCGGATACGCGCCCTTTGTCTATGTCAGCGGTGCTCCCCGGCTGATGGGATACCTGTCTACCGATCAAATACAGTTTGCCGAGCAAAAAGGTTTTCCGGCAGCTTTGTTCCGCGAAGCGCGCTTGCCGATCGACGCCGAATCGACGCGCACAGAGGCTCAGTTTCTTGGGCCATATTTGACCGGCCAGGGTGTGAAAAGCATTCTGTTAGTGACGAGTAATTTTCACACCAAGCGCGCGGCCAAGTTGTGGCGCCAGGTGAATCCGAACATACAGGTGACAGTGGTGCCATCGCTAGATCCATGGAACTATTTCACGCCGGAAGGATGGTGGAAGACCCGGCCCGGGCAGAAGATATTTCTCTACGAATGGATGAAAACGATTTCGCTCTATCTGGGAGTTTGAGGTGCTGAAATCTCTTTCCACGGTATGGCCGTATCTTCGCCGCTATCGCAAAGGACTCAGCTTAGGCATTGGCTCGTTGGTAATGAAGGCACTGCTGGCTTCTGCGCTGCCGCTCGTCATCCGGCAAGGCGTCGATTCTCTCAACGCCCGGTTCCAGGTAAACACCGTGCTCCAGTTGGCAGGCCTGTTGATTCTGCTGGCCCTGCTCAAAGGCGTTTTNNCGCCATCTGGTGCAACTCTCGCAGGATTTCTACGCACGCTTCCGCACGGGCGACATCATGGCGCGCAGTACGAATGATTTGAATGCCGTACGCATGATGCTGGGGCCGGGCATCATGTATTGGGCCGAAACCAGCCTGACATTTCTGCTTTCCATGGCCGTGATGCTGCATACCGACGTGCGGCTCACCGTCATGGCCCTGCTGCCCGCGCCCTGTGTTTCACTCGCCGTGATTTTTTTTGGCCGCCGCATTCACAAACGTTTCGAACATATCCAAAGCATGTTCTCCGACATCAGCAGCCGCGTCCAAGAAAATCTGGCGGGTGTTCGAGTGGTCCGCGCCTATGCGCAAGAAAACGCCGAAGTCGCTCAATTTGAGCAACTCAATTTGCAGTATGTGCGTGAGAATGTAGGCCTCACGCGCTTGCAGGGATTTTTCTCATCGCTGCTGCAAGCGTTTATCGGGCTGACGTTTCTGCTGGTGATGTGGAGTGGCGGCCGCCAGTTGCTCGCGCACCGCATCAGCACGGGCAGTTTCGTCATGTTCAACACCTACATGGGCATGCTGATCTGGCCCATGATTGCGTTCGGCTGGGTGGTCAACCTGATGCAGCGCGGTACTGCTTCATTGAACCGCATCAACGAGATTCTGCATGAGAAGCCGACTATTGCCCGGCCGTTGGGGCAAGCGGAAACCGCGCGCGATTGTCCAACCGATGTGCATTTTCGTGATGTGACCGCCGCGTTTGCCGGCCGCGAGGCGCTCAGCAGTTTGGACCTGGCGATTCAGGCAGGGGAGACCGTCGCCATCGTCGGGCAAACCGGCAGCGGCAAAACCACGCTCGTCAATTTGATTCCGCGCCTGTTTGATCCCACATCCGGCTCAGTCGAAGTGGGTGGCGTGGATGTCCGGCGCTTCGATCCCGAGGAACTCCGGCAGGAAATTGGCTTCGTGCCGCAGGAGACATTTTTGTTCAGCGCATCATTGGCTGAAAACATTGCTTGGGGATTGCCGGACGCCACGCGCGAACAGATTGCGTGGGCCGCTGAAGTGGCAGGCTTGGCCAGCGATATTGCATCTTTTCCCAACGGCTTGGATACGGTGGTGGGAGAGCGCGGTTTGACTCTTTCGGGCGGCCAAAAGCAACGGACGGCCATCGCGCGCGCCATCATTCGCAACCCGCGCATTCTGATTTTGGACGATGCGCTTTCCAGCGTCGACACGGTCACCGAAGAAAAAATCCTCAACCAACTTGCTAGTCTCATGCGCGGCAGAACCACCATCCTGATCTCGCACCGCGTGTCCACCGTGAAGAACGCCGACCGCATTGTCGTTTTGAGCAAAGGACGTGTGGTAGAAATTGGTACGCACAGTGAATTGCAGGAACAGGGCGGCTACTACTCCGACCTTTACCAGAAGCAGTTGCTGGAAGAAGAACTGGAGGCCATTTGAAATCTATGTCTGATTTGAATCTAAGCCGGCGCGCGCTCTTATCGGCCGTTCCGGGCGCTCTAGGAGCCGTCGCCCTAAGCGGCACATTAGCGGCGCAGGAATATCGCATCGGCGGCGCCGACATTAAGCTCGGCATCGCCTCTTACTCCTTTCGCAAATTCTCTCGCACACAGGCGATCCAGATGGCGAAGGATCTGGGTACACCGTTCCTGAACATTAAAGATTTCCATTTGAAGATGGAAAGTACTCCGGAAGAAATTGATGCCGCGAAGAAGGAGTTCGCCGACGCCGGAATTGTCCTCGTGGGTTGTGGCAACGTCAGCTTCGCGAAGGATGATGAGGCCGACATTCGCAGCAAGTTTGAATATTGCAAACGAGCCGGCATCTCGGTGATTGTTGCTGGCGATCCCAAGCCTGCGACACTTCCCCACATTGAGAAGTTTGTGAAGGAGTACGATTTCCGGTTTGCCATTCACAACCATGGGCCGGAAGACAAGCTGTGGCCCTCGCCGCTCGACGTCCTGCACGCGGTAAAGAACATGGACCCGCGCATGGGTTGCTGCATCGATGTGGGGCACGCGG
>PMQB01000303.1 GCA_003169195.1 Bryobacterales bacterium | reverse complement strand
AGCCGAGGTGGGCCAGCGGAGATTGTGTCCTTGATCGAGTAGCGGGTATCGCGAGTCAGCCTTGCCAATCGAAATAGCCATTGATTCTTGATTTTGGCATGAGGCTGAATTGGGTCTGGGTGTGACATTGCCGTGATACGGTCGGACGTGTCNNAGAAGTGCAAGATCTGCCGGCGTTGCAGAAAGAACAAGGAATTGACATCGTGGCGCTGTTTCAGGTAGACCAACGGCACTATCATTGAGTAATGCCCACGAATGCTTGCGTGTATTTTTCCATTGCCGTACCGCTCTTTCTCTTAATCAACACGCTCTCTGCCCAGACAATTCCCGCAGCGGTGAAAGCCGCCGAAGCGTCCGTTGACGGCGAGCGGATTCGGGCACATGTGAAGTTTTTGGCTGACGACTTGCTGGAGGGCCGCGCGCCCGGCCAGCGGGGTGCCGAATTGGCGGCGAAATACATTGCCACACAATTTGCGTTNNCGATGCGGGCAGCTATCTGCAGCAAGTCAGCTTCGTGGGAATGAAAATAGTGCCCGCGGAAACCAGTTTCGCCTTCGAACCAGCAAAGGGTGGCCCCATTCGGCTGACCTACAGCGAAGACTATACGGTGAGTAATCAGACGCTTTCACCGAAAGTGAAAATTGATGCGCCCATTGTGTTCGTTGGGTTTGGNNTACGGCCGCTGGACCTACAAGTTCGAACAAGCAGCGCGTATGGGCGCGGTGGGTGCACTGATTATTCATCGCACGGATTTAGCGAGTTACGGCTGGGATGTGCTGAAGAGTTCGTCCACCACTGAGACCTCTTACCTGCGGCATGATGAGAATCCGAAACTCCAGGCGGCGAGTTGGATTCAGCTTGAAGTGGCACGCAAGCTGTTTGCCTCTGGCGGTATGAACCTCGAATCCGAGATGACTGCCGCGGGCCAGCGGGGATTTAAAGCCGTAGAATTGCCGGTTCGGTTGAAGGCCGAAGTAGTAAGTGAGGTGCGGCCCTTTGAGTCACCCAACGTAGTTGGGATGTTGCCGGGCAAAAATCCAGCAGGCAAAGATCAGGCGGTTCTTTACACGGCGCATTATGATCATCTTGGTTTCGTGCCTGGCATGGCTGGCGACAACGTATATAACGGCGCGGCCGATAATGCCACCGGCACGGGCATGGTTTTGGAAATGGCGCGCGCGTGGAGTCAATCAGGCATTCGACCACCGCATTCGGTGATCTTTGCGGCTGTCACGGCAGAAGAACAAGGGCTGTTGGGATCGGAATACTTTGGACAACATCCGCCGATTCCGGCTGGGCAAATTGCGCTCGATATTAACTACGACATGATTCTGCCCATCGGCATGCCGCAGCAGATTGATGTGAATGGCGCGCAACGTACGAACTTCTATCCAACGGTGGCGGCCACAGCCAAACGTTTTGGATTGACCATCGTGCCTGATCCACGGCCGGAGGCGGGCAGTTATTACCGGTCTGACCATTTCAGCCTTTCGCGAGTTGGCATCCCGGCGTTTTCTGTCGATACCGGGGAGTTATATGAAGGTCATGACGCGGCTTGGGGCAAGAAACAGCTGGACGATTTTGTGGAGCACGATTATCACAACTTCACTGACAACTACCACGAAGAGTGGGACTTTCAAGGCAACGCCAAGTTAGATCGCTTTGGTTTGGAGCTGGGCTGGGAAGCGATCAGCCGCCCCACCATGATTCAGTGGAATGCGGGTGACGAATTCGAAGCGGCCCGGAAGGCCAGCGCTCCTTGAGATTTGTAGCTTAAGGATGGCCCTCGGCCAGAAAGCGGCCGATGTGATCGTTCAGGAACTTGAGGTCGGCAGGGTCTGCGCCCGCACCGGCCGGATGTCCCCAAAGCGACGGGATGGGCAGAAGAATTCCTTTGGCAATGAAAGGCGCTTCATAGCGCGCGTCTTCGAGCGGGAAGTACAGGTCGGTTTCGGATGGCATGTAGAGAAACGGCGCTTTGATGGAACGGAGAGCTTGCTCCACGTCGCCATGGAAGCCGGGCGTGTCTCCCACATTGTGGTTCTCCCAGGTGCGCATTTGCAGAATGAGATTGTTGGCATCCGCACCGTGAAAGAAGCCGGTACGGAACTTATCGAGAACCTGAGCGAAGGTTGTTCCTGGAGGTGAGTTAGTGCGCCAAAGTTCACGCCGCCACCACTCTTGGGAGTAGAGCCAGGCGGCCCACACCAAGCCCGATGCGGCGATTCCTTTTTCTGGTTCCGTGATGTAGTCGCCGCCTTTGAAGGCTTCGTCGGTAATGATTGCGGCAATCTGCCCTTCCAGGCGCACAACGCCGTGTCCGTAGGTCTTGGCTGTTCCGGAGGTAGCTACAATTTTATCGGCGAACTCGGGATAACTCACCGCCCACTGGAAAGCTTGCTGCGCTCCCATAGAGAACCCAATGATGGCCGCAAGGTGAGTAATGTGCAACTCCTGCGTGAGCAGCGTGTGGACGGCCGCCACGTTGTCGCGAATGGTGACGACGGGAAAACGAGGTCCGTGATAGGGCTCGGGTGTGTTGCTCGGTGAGGAGGAGCGGCCATTGCCGAAGAGTTCCGTGGCCACAAGAAACAGCTTCGAAGTGTCAAGACACTTGCCTGGTCCGGTGAGCCATCCGTAGCCGTGAAAGTTTGCCATGTAGTGCGAGGGCAGCAAGACAGCGTTATCACGCGCGGCATTCAGATGCCCGAATGTGCCATAGACGATGCGCGCTTCCGGCAGGGTCACACCAGATTCGGTTTTGAAGTTGGCGATGATGAACTCGTGCTGGTCACCTTTGTCCGCAGATTCTTGGCCAAACATGAGCGGCGCGGACAGAGTTACGACGAGAAGAACCAGTTTGCAGACCATTGACTCAGTGTAAAAGAACCCGTAAGGCAAGTGCTTTGCCATACTTGTGTGTTCACGGTGATGATCTTCGTCAGCTACGCCAGGGCAGACGGCAGCGAGACTTCCGGAATTGTCCAGAAGCAACTGGAACTGGGCGGCTTCGATGTGTGGCGCGATGTGCGAAATATCGACGCATTGAGCGACTTCAGTGTGGAGATTGAAAGAGCTATTGAGAAGGCTGATGCAATGGTGGTCTGCGTCACTGCGTCGATCAGCGAATCGCCAGACAGTTTCGTGCGCCGCGAAATCCTTTATGCGCAAGCGAAGAAGAGGCGCATTGTGCCTATTCGAGTCGGCAGTGCCACAATGCCGATTCTCATCAATCAACTGACCTGGATCGAAGCGGCTCATGACGACACTTTCGCCGGGCTGGCGCAAGAGGTCCGCCGCCGGTTGGCGTTGCGAGACAGCATCGAAGCGAACGCCGCCGGGTCAGCGATTGAGACATTTGTCCGGAGCCTGATCGATGACATTCTCGACTATTTGGAATCCACCGTCGAAGCACTTTTGGAGATGGCGGCGGTTGGGGCGTCTGAGAATCGGGTTGCTGCGCGCGGCGGACTTCCACGAACGATGCAGCCTATCCGACTGGTGGAAGTGCGCAAAAGCTTCACACCGGGGTTGCTGGGCCAAGCGTGTGTGCAGGGTTATGAGCGGATGTTGCTGAGCGGAGGCGCAGGCTCCGGCAAGACCACAGCGCTTCTGGTAGCCGCTAGAGAAGCGGCGAACCGCTGGCTGGAGGATCAGACGCGACGGTTTCCCATATTCTGTCGAGCAGCGGATTGGAATGCCGCCACCGATGAGCCGCTCGCCGCCTGGCTCAGCCGTTCCAGCACCACACTTCCGGAAGCCGATCTGCAAGCGCCGCTAGCGAGCGGGCGAATCGCGCTATTCATTGATGGGCTGGACGAGTTAGGCCCGCGGGTGATCCGCGGTGAGGGCGAAACGAAAACCTCGGTAGATCCGCGCAGTGAGTTATTGGCAAAACTCCCTCCCCAGGTATCTGCTCTGGTTTCGTCACGCTCGGAGGCATTAGAGGAAGTGCGAAAGCCCGCAGAGTTTGAGATCTACAGCCTGCAGTCACTGGCGCAGGAGCAAATTCAGGAATACTTAACCAAGGCACCGAAACTGGCGGAGCTACTGGCGGCCCACTCGAGCTTTGCGGGATTAGTGCAGACTCCGCTTGTTCTGGGTCTACTTAGCTTCGTTGCTAACTCGGGACAAGTGCCCTTGGATCTTTCCGGCGTAGGCGAACTGAGCCCGGCGCTTCAGGTGATCCATCTCTTCGCAGTCAATCGCTGGCAGTATGAATCCCGCAGCGGAGCTTCGCTTGTAAGCCCCGCTGACTTACTCGTCATCCTGGGCAGAGTGGCCACGCGCCACGGGCAGGTCTTTGCGCGGAGTGACATTACATCTGCCATAGAAGAGAGCAACGTTGACGCGGCGGCTGTGATAGAGACGGGTCTAAACGTTGGACTGATTCGCTCCCGAACGAGAGAAGAGTTCGCGTTTTTTCATCCGCTCTTCGCGGACTACTATGCCACTCTCCATTGCCGCCGGAATTTCGGCGAACAGTCGAGCGACGGGTGGGATGTCCAATTGTTTTATCGCATTGGGGAACTCGGGGATCAGAGCTTTGTCCCGCTGCTGATCAAGCTCGCGACCGATAGTTTTTGGCGTGGGGAGTTTGGTGAGGAAATTGTCTTCGCGCTCACACGTCTTGGCGATCCGCACGACAATTCGGTAATCTCCGCGCTGCTGCGGCTTTTGAGTTTGGGAATGTTCCACGCAGTGTTGTACATTCCGTCGTTCGCATTACGCTGCACGCCGGAAGTGCAATCGCAGTTTGTGTTGCACATCAGTCGGCTGCCACCCACTCCCTGGAGCGCAGAGTCCCTGCTTCGTATGGGCAAGGAGGGGTTAGAGGCTCTTGTCCGCGTGTATGATCAGTTGGACAAGAACGATTCAATGCGCCCCCAGATTGAGGGTTACGTCTTGGTGCGCGACTACTTAGCTAGGCGGCGAGCTACGAATTGACAGTCAGAAACGATGTCACTTCGTCTGCAACTCAATCACTTGAATCGAATAGGCCGGCACTGTGTGGCTAAAACTGGCTCCGTTATTCTTTATTGTTGTTTTCACAGGGATGATCCTCACTGGATCGGAGATCGTATTAGTCTCCGCGGGGTTGTTGCCGGTGAGCGAGATGAGCGTACTCGATTTCCCAATCTCCCTGGCGCCTGTGATGTTGATCTCCATCGGCTGCGAAACTGAAGACCCGTTCACCAGTTTCAGATACACCGCACCCTTGGCCGAGTCGCTCGTCACCGAATAGAAGAACCGTTCGCTCGCACCTGTGAGCGATGACGTGGGAACCTCCGTACCTAGGTACTGAGCAAACATCGCCTGCGCGTAATAGCTCGGCGCACCGTAGCTCGTGAGCGCATCATAGCCGATCAGATCAGACTCCCACTGCATTCCGCCTGGATTCACATTCACGAACAAAGGCGCATAAGACGCCATTACGATCAAGTCGCTGTTTCTCTCCATACCGGTCATCCACGCGGCATCGCCTAACGCTGCGTTCATGTTCGTGGTGGGTGATCCTTCGCGCGTTGCCCATTCGCCCACAAAAATCTTGGGCCCATTCCGGTCCACAGCGTCATAGTGCTTCACGTCGGCAAAGAACTCGTCGGCACGCTTGTAATAGTGGTCGTCCAGCACATCCGGTTTCATCTGTTTCAAAGGTGCTGTGGCGATCAGTTCCAGTTGCGGATACTTGGCCTTGATCGCTTTGTAGAACTGGGCGTATCTCCCTTCATAACTGCCGGATCGATCAAACCAATCCTCGTTGCCAATCTCGACATACTTGATGGCAAAGGGATTCGGATGCCCGAGTTTGGCCCGCACTCCTCCCCACTTGGTGGACGTATCGCCAGTGGCAAACTCAATCTCGTCCAGCGCATCCTCGACAAACGGCGTCAGCGTGGGTCCCGGGCGAATATGGTCTCCCTTCAGCGAGTAACCCGCATAGACGGCGAGCACGGTATCGATGTTCAAGTCCTCGCTCCACTCCAGGAATTCCAACAAGCCCAGTCCATCGGACGATTGATAGTTCCAGGGGCTGCGATGGGTGGGCCGGTCCACCAACGGACCAATCGTGTTTTTCCAATCGAACCTTTCGTCAATCTGGTCACCTTCCAGATAGTTGCCGCCGGGCAGCCGCAAGAACTTCGGATGCATGGCCGCCATCATCTCCATCAGATCGGTGCGATTTCCGTTCTCGCGATTTTTATAGGTGGGTGGAAACAGAGACACTAAGTCAAGCCACAACTTGCCCGCGTGGCCAACTGTCAGTAAAAGGTGATTCTGCGCGGAGACTTCGATATTGCCAGTGGCCAGCGTAAATTCATAGCGTTTCCATTGCGTGGAAAGCTCGTTCACTGTGGCAGACGCGACGGGTTTACCCGAGTTATCGTTGACAAGCGAAACGCTCAACGGTCCTATCCCGGCAGAATCAGCCTTTGCGTACAGCGATCCTTTATAGGTCGTATTAGGCCGCAACGCCATGCCCCAGTAGCCTTCATTCCGAACACCAGCCTGGTTGGTCGCGTCGGCCTGCGTAATGCTAACGACTAGGCTGTGTTGTAAGGCGGCACTGGGCCCTTCCGTTTGATCGATAGCCATGGCGGCGACAGACGCTCCGTTGTGAACAATGTTCCAATGGGCCACCCCGCCGAATCCGTGATCCTGAAACGTTCGATTGCGAACCATTTCTGCGTAGAGCCCACCATCGTAGGAATAGTTGATCTCTTCCGTCATCAATCCATATAGAGTGGGGCTGACGGCATGCGCCGGTTTATCCAATTGAACAGTGAGCGCCGCTGCGGTTTGCGCAGCAGCGACATTGGTAAAAGCCGCGAGCGTGGCGGCTACGAGGAAAGCTATGGTTCCGAATTTACTGGTAAACATGGACTGAGTTAGTTTATCGGAACGGTCAGACATTTCCTACGCAAAAGTTTTCACAAGAGCGTGTGAAATTGCTTGACGCGGGAGTGAATTGGAGAGAGAATCGAGCTGTTTCAATAAGAAAAAAATTTAGGCTCCGTCGTGCGGGGCGTTGTTAGAGTCATCGCCGCAATGGAGGTGAACTATAGATCCCGACCACGCAAAAGGGGCGGCTACGTTACGTGTTTTGGTCAGTAATATTAGGATGCGGAAGCGACCGAAAACGGCACTCCATGTGCCGTGCGTCTTAGAGCGCGAATGGATGGCGTAACCGAGATCCAGACTGAGAACGTAACCTAGTCGGCCCCTTTAGATTTTCCCCCTGCCTCCTCATCGCTTTGGGAATGCTACTATCCCAAGATCATGAAACGTTTCCTGCTCGCTATTATCTTTGGGACTGCTGTCACTACGCTGGCCAGCGCTCAGGATCAAAGCACTCAAAATCAAATCATCCAAACACTTCAGAAGATTGCAGACGCACCCGGGCCTTCGGGCTTCGAGGAGCCGATCCGAAAAGTGATGGTGGATTATATGAAGCCGTTGTCCAGTTCGCTGCGCTACGACGGGATGGGTTCCATCATAGCCACGCAAGGTTCGACAGGGCCGCGCGTCATGGTGGATGCGCATATGGACGAACTCGGCGGCATGATTCGCCGCATCACGCCCAACGGCTTTCTCACCATGCAAATGCTGGGCGGCTGGTTGGATCAAGCACTGGTTGACCAACGCTGGGTCATTATCGGCGCTAATGGCGCGGTGCATGCGGTAACAGGCATTCGCGACATCCACGTAGTACCGCCAGAGGAACGCACTCGAGTCTTCTCGCGAGATCAGCTGTATCTCGATATTGGCGCGAAGAATGAAGCCGAAGTACGTGCCATGGGCATTTCGCCCGGCGACCCGGTTGTGCCGGATTCACCGTTTACCGTGTTGAATGGAACCGAGAATTATCTGGCCAAAGCCTGGGACGATCGCGTTGGGTGCGCAGTGGTGATTGAGGCGATGAGACGTTTGCAGACCCAGCCGCATCCCAATCAAATTTTTTGGACCATTACAACGCAGGAAGAAGTGGGTCTGCGCGGAGCTCACACCGCGGCGGACGTGGTGAAGCCAGATATTGGCATCGCGCTGGAGGGTGGCATCACGGGCGATGTTTTCGGAGGGCACGCCGAAGAGACACAAGTTCGCCTCGGTGCCGGCCCAGGTATTTTTTTGTATGATTCCTCAGCGCTCCCCAATCGTAAGCTCGTTGCGTTTACGAAGGAAACGGCCGCCGCAAAAGCGATTCCTTTGCAGACGGATTTAGTGCAGGGCTATGGCGATGACTCAGCAGAACTGCAGAAAGCGGTAGGTGGCGTGCCCACCGTAAATCTGGTTGTACCCATTCGCTACACGCACGCTCACAACGGCATCATGAACCGCAAAGACTTCGACCAGATGGTTGATTTGCTCGTGGCGATGCTGCAGAAGCTCGATGCACCCACAGTGGAACGACTACGCGACTTCACTCCGTAGTTAGTCGAGGACGGCGGCGTTCCACTCCACCAGATGACGGTCTGGATCGAAGAAATACACTTGCGGGTAACCGGTGGGCGGGTGTGGTTTGATGACGATCTTCAGAGGATGATCGTCGGGATGATCTTCGTGAAAGCCCGCAGCATGCAATTTGTCGAGCGCCGCGCGAAAGCTGGGGACGCGGAGGGCGATGTGGGTTTCAAAAATCTCCATGGCGGCGGGCG
>PMQB01000289.1:17970-20522 GCA_003169195.1 Bryobacterales bacterium | reverse complement strand
AATGGCGGTTACGGGAATAACCGTCTCTTCAATGTAGGAACTCGCATTCCACCACCTCTTGTCCGCTCTCGCTTCCCCTGCCCGGGCGCGATTATAGATCCGACCTACTCCCCGTGTCTCTTTGCTGGAGGGTACCGCGTCAGCGGTTTAGTTCACCGGGAAACGGGAGTTTCGGTGTTTTTATGAAATCAATTAGCTACAGTGTGTTCGTACCGTGTTCGGGTTGGTCCACCAATCCTCATGGAATGATTCCTATATAAGACAGCTCAAGCTCATTGTGCGACTAATCATCTAACAAAAGAATTAGAAGGTCCTTAATCAACGAACGGATTTCGGCAGCATCCTTTGCTGCGATTTTAAACCCACGAACAGCACCTGAAAGAATGTGCGCCGTTTTCTCGGCGGAAACTTTTGTTTTAGCGCTCTGAAATTTGGGGTGTGATTTAAGGACCGGCAAAAGAATCTTCTCGAAGGATCGATAGCCTTGATTGACAGAATCTTGAGCGAATCCAAAAGTGCTTTCCAAGAGTTCCGCGGCTTCGCTGGAAGCTCGCATGATTTCAAACGGTCGAACTGTCCATAGCTCAAAAGCGGCTCGCAGTTTTTCCTCGGTTGTCTTAAGCTGACCTGTTTTACTTTCAATCTCAATCAGAGTCTCCTTGACAAAATGCTCGTAGACGCTCTTAAATATTTCCTCTTTACTTTCAAAGACCAAATAAAGGGCAGGCCTTGAAATACTGGCAGCCTCGGCGATGTCGTTCATGGTTACGCGCTTGAATCCATAACGAAGAAAAATACCGCGAGCGGCCGCCAGTACCTTGTCTCTTTTCGCAATATCCATATCTTGACTATTGACAAAAAACGTCTAATTGTCAATACTGGACAAATAGACGGTTTTTGTCAATAGTCAGAATGGAGACAAGATTTGGTCAAGACGGTACTAATCACGGGAGCTTCGAGCGGATTCGGCCAAGATGCCGCTCTTTTATTTAAATCAAAAGGTTGGAACGTCGCGGCCACAATGCGAACACCTGAGAAATCCGAATCCTGGACAAGGGCCGCAGACCTGTTCACGCCAAAGCTTGACGTCACAAACCCCGCCAGTAGGAAAGCTGCGATCGATCAGACGATCGAAAAGTTCGGCAGAATCGATGTGCTCGTGAATAATGCAGGCTTTGCGCTGCTGGGGCCTCTCGAGGGCGTATCGGCCGAAAACCTTAAAAAGCAATTCGACACAAATGTCTTAGGTGTGATCGGAATGATTCAAATGGTCTTACCTTTCATGCGCGAAGCCGGCGGAGGCATCATCGTAAATGTCTCTTCCATGGGAGGTCTTCTTACGTTTCCTCTTCTATCCGCTTATCACGCCACTAAATTTGCAATCGAAGGTTTAACGGAAACCCTTCAGTACGAGATCGCTCAACACGGAATCCGCCTTAAGCTCGTGGAACCTGGGGGCGCGAAAACTTCTTTTAGCAGTTCAAGCATGATAAAAACGCCCCATCCCGCCTATCACGCGTTGATGACTGGTTTTGAAAAGGCCTCTAGCTCGATGGAGCCTCGATTACCGGGACCAGAGAAGGTGGCAAAAATGATTTATCACGCCGCGACTGATAAGTCTTCCCGTCTTCGCTATCCGGTGATTGCATTTCCCATGATCACCATCCGCAAACTATTTGGCGCCCGTATTTGGACTGCTCTGATGAGCTTGTGGGTCAGCTCGATGTTAAAGAAAAAGCCTGCGTAGCAAAGAGGATCTTCATGAAAAAATCAGTCACTTTAAAGATGCTGACATTCGTAATCTCGGGATTACTTATTTTGTTGGCAATTGTTAAGTTCAAATATGGAACCGGGAAAGAATACCCTAATCTTGGAGCCAATTTACCAGCAGAGTCTTTTACCCTTGAAAAATTGATTCAACTGGACTATCCGCCCGGAAATCTTGCCGTTGCGAATAACGGGGATGTTTATTTCAACTACCACCCGCTCGTGAAGGCAGAACGTTTTTCGCCAGCAACCGTTTTTAAATGGTCCAACGGCAAAGTAGAGCCTTTTCCTTCGCTCGAGGCACAGAAAGACTTTCAAGGAACGTTTGGAATGACTATCGATAAACAAAATCGAATTTGGTTTATTGAACCGGCGAGTTTAGATTTCAAGCATACGCGTGTCTCCGCGTTTGATTTGAGCACTAAAAAGCGGGTGGAGTTTTTTGAATTTCCTGAAGGACAAGCGTCGTATGCCGAAGACATCAGAGTCACAGCCGATGGCAGATACGTCGTTATGCCAAATCCAGGGCTTTTCAGGTTCACAAGTCAAAGTGTTGTCGTCTATTCCGTATTGACCCACACTTTTCATTCGATCAAATCAGATCATCCGTGTTTAAGCCCCGAAGACTGGATTATTCAAACGCCATACGGGCCCGACCGATTGGTTTGGGGACTTCTTAACTTCGCCGTCGGGATCGACGGCATTGAGATAAGTGAAGATCAAAAGTGGCTCTACATGGCTTCGATGACCCATTCCCGCCTTTGTCGCGCGCCGATGTCCGTCGT
>PMQB01000289.1:0-17886 GCA_003169195.1 Bryobacterales bacterium | reverse complement strand
GATGTCTACTTTACAGATAGCTCAATCCCGTCTTACATAGATCAGATCATGAGGCCCCCGAAGAAATCAAAGCTTCTGGAACACCGACCTTACTTCATATATCGCCTAAAAAAGTCGAGTGGCGCTGCGAGGTAACGCGAGCGCTGCAGATTCAGGCGAGACTGAGCGATGGCTCCAGGTGGTTTAGCAGAGAGTTTCGCGAGTGAGTGCCAAGTGAGAGGTGGGAGGCAAGAGCTGCAGTGAGGGGCTGTCCTGTTTGCTCTTCGACATAAAGGAACTGCCCGGCTGGGTTGATTTCGAGGAAAACATAACGTCCGTCGGCGCGCAGCCGCAAGTCGATTGCACCATAGACGAGGCCGAGGATGCGCATCAGTGCAAGCAACTTTTGTGAGACATCAAGGGGCAAAGTATGGACAACGTGCTGCGCGTCTAGGTTCATCCGGACATCGACATCGTAGGCAAGGGTGCGGACGTCGACTGCGGCTGCGAAGATATCGCTGCCAATGATGGTGACGCGAAGGTCGGCAACGGCTGGGACACGGCGCTGAAAAATCACCGGAGCCAGACGGATGGTTTCGTCCATGAGCTTGTTTTCCGCTTCGCCGAGTTTGCGAGTCTCGGACCATGCCTCGGGCAAGCAGATGAATTGCTTGTAGATGACGTCGCCGTCACAAGCGGCCCAGAAGGCGCGTGCCTCTTCCGGGTCGCTTGTCATAACGGTTTGCGGGATTTCGAGGCCGAGGCTTTGAGCAACCGCGAGTTGGTAGGGCTTATGGGCGGCCTTGGAGTCACAGTAGGGCGAATTCACCCACAGTGCATCCATCGAGGCAAACAGACCTTGGAACGCGGTGTTGGCTTCCGACTGGGCGAACCGCCGATGAGCGGGGTCGCGCAGCGTATCGGGAAGGCGAAAAGCACCTGGACGCCGCCACCACACCGCTCGCACAGTTTCCAGATCGAGCGTACCCGCACCCGGGCGTTTCAGCCGAAATCGCCGGTGGCCATCCGCAAACTCCAAAGTGAGTGCGAGTTGGGTGGGGTACTCGGTGAGATCGAGCAGTTCTACCCGCTCGCCGCGTGCAAAGAGTGCGGCGATGACGGCGCGCGCATGCGGGTCCGCGAGACTGGAGACGATGAGCACGGACATGACTAGGGCACCTGGGTTCCAGGGTCAGCGTAGGCCTTGGTTATATGGGTTACATCTGTTCCCCATGAATTGGGGGTAAAGTAGGTCCGATTCGCGATATTGAATGTGTTCGGCCCAAGGAATAATTCGTGCTGCACATGGTGGGGAGCAGCAGCAACGAATGGTGCGATGCCGCCGCCGATTGTATCTTTGTGTGTGTGCGTACCGGTCCCGTTTTCAGGTGACACGGCGGGATAGGATCCCCAGCTATTTAGACTGGCGCGGAGGTTCTCTGGAACCTGCTCGGCATCGAGTACGAGTTCCACTATGAATTGCCCGACCGCACCGGCAAGCTTGCGGGACGATTTTACAGCGTTGACATTGAGTATCTGGGCTTGCCCGTTCGGCAGAGTTAGGGAGAAGCGGGCGGGGTCGGCGGTTCGCGCGAGAACCCCAACTACAGTCAAGCTGTCTGCGTCCGTTGCCGCAGGCGCATCACTCAATAATTTTTCGAATGAGATTTCATCTTTGTGCATAATCTGATTCCTAGGACGACACCTGATTCTGGTGCGTACTACCCTTTCAACAGCTGTAGTGAGTGGAATCGGATAAACGTTTAACGGGGTGGTGGAACTTTTTGGGGAAGTAGGAAATGCAAAGTGTAAATTAGGGTAAGTTTGCCGCTGTTAGCTGCGACTCATGGAGATGGCGCGGGTGGGACAGGCCTCGACGGCGTCTTCGATTTTTTCAATTTCTGGTTCGGTTGCAGCAAATGTGTATTCGGTGCCTTGCACGATGCCCTCTGCATCGATCAGTTCCACGTACGATTCTGAGGCGATCTGGAAGAGCTTCGGCTCCATGCCGACGCAATTGGCGGCGAGTATGCAAGTGGCAGGGTCAATCTTGACGGTAATTTTCGGCATGACGTGTTTCTATCTTGGCATCTTGTGGCGCTGAGGGGGTGAACTTGTTGAGAAAGGGTAGAACGAAAACGGGGACATGCCTGCGGACTTGGCTGAACCAGGCGTGATCAAAGGGCCCGGAGCGTCCCCGTTTTCCTTCGAGGCCGCGCCTTGGCGCCGCCCCCGTCACTAGCGGCCTGCTCCTTTGGCGCTGGGCGTGTCATCGGCTTTCAAATCGCCGAGCGCGTACTGAATGCCTGCCAGCAAATGCGCGAGCATCGGCTTGTTGGCATACACTTCTTCCGCGTGCCCGTGAGCCATGTAAAAGACACGCCCTTTACCTTCACGCTTGATCCAACTCAAGCCGTAATCATGATCCGCTCGCGGATAATCCTCCTTTGCTTTATCGGCATCGCTCATTTTCGAATAATCAATGCTGGTGAGGACGTGCACATTGTCACGCGACCAGCTCTTGGCGCCAAATGTGTAGGTTTCATCGTTGATTGCGAACCCGTCTTTGAACATAGCCGTGAGCGGGCTATTCAGATCGTCAATTTTATAAACGATGTGCTGCGGGTATACCCAGTGGAACTTGAAATAGGCGCCGATCATATTGTTGAACTCGGGCCATGTGCCGTATTGGTGATCGGGGGCGGGCTTAGCTGCTGGGGGTGCCGGCGGCGCACCGGNNGCACCGGCGCGTCGTGGTCCGCGCGTACTGAACAGGATGCGTCCAAAGCCGGCTTTGAAATCCTGCACGCTGACTTTGCCTTCGTGCCTGGCGTCGGCCATATCGAACCATTTGTCCGCTAGACCGCTCAGTTCGGACGCATTGAGTGTCTTGTCTTCGTCTTTGTCGGCCGCAGTGAGAATACCTGAGGCGATCATGCCGCCGATCTCGGGTCCGTCGCTTGCTTGATGATAGGAGTCTGACGCTGCGTGAATGCCCGCGAGCCCTTTGCCTAATCTCACAAAAGACAGCAGAGCTTTTTTGCGCGCGGCAGTGACTGATGCATCAGGATCGTCGAGGAAGAAGCCGGTGGTGCTGTCCAGGAACACCAAGTCATATTTCTTCAAGTTTTCGGTGGTGATGACAGATGAGTCATAGCTCACATCGGTGGTCCAAGCGCCGGTTTTAGTTCCCAGTTCCTCCACGGTTTTCGCGGCCAGCGGAATGGACGAGTGCACAAAGCCGGCGGCCTTGCAGAGCACCAAGACTTTCCGAGGCTTAAGCGGTTTGGCCGGAGCAGCGTCTGGCAAGGCGGCTTCCATCTTCTGTTGGTCTTCTGGCTTGGGGGTCTTGCTTTGAGGCGGCGAGATCATTCCCATGAATGTCGATTCTGGAAACGCCGCATTCAGTGCGCTGGTTAATTCCTTCTGATCGACCTGCGGGCGGCCACCCAACCACTGAGTCATGGCCGCTCTTAGCTCGTCGCGCGTAATGTAGCCATCCTGGTTGGCGTCGGCCGCTTTGAAGAAATCGGAATCGGCCGCAGCCACGCCTACGGCGGCACACGTAGCCGCAAACAAGAGGCACTTTGTCAAACTTTGCATGAGTTGATACTATCGCGGTCGGCTTTTTCGAAAACAATATATGATTGCAAAAGCTATGCGTCTCCAGATTTTGCTGGTTAGTCCGCTGTTGCTGCTTTCTGTTTGCTCCGCCGCGCCGGTTGATTTCGCTCGCGATGTCCGGCCCATTCTTTCGGATCGCTGCTTTATGTGCCATGGTCCTGACGAAGCGAAACGCATGGCGGGGTTGCGCCTGGATATCGAGGACGGAGCTAAGAAAGCTCGTGGTGCCAGGCCGCCGGTGATTGTGGCAGGGGATGCGAACGCTAGCGAAATTTTGAAGCGGGTGGGTGCGGAAAACCCGGCTCGCCGGATGCCTCCACCTTATTCAGACAGAAAACCGCTCACTGAAAAAGAGGTGGCGCTGCTTAGGACGTGGATTGAGCAAGGGGCGCAATGGAAAGGCCACTGGAGTTTTACGCCGCCGGTTCGGCCCGAGTTGCCGGATGTACGAGACAAGAAATGGGTGCGGAACCCGATTGACAACTTCATTCTTGCGCGGCTGGAGCGAGAGGGGCTCGCGCCTTCGCCAGAGGCCAGCCGCGAACGGCTTTTGCGGCGGGTTAGTTTTGATTTAACCGGCCTTCCTCCGACGCTGGCCGAACTGGATGCGTTTCTAGCAGACCGTTCGCCGCAGGCTTACGAAAAGGCGGTGGACCGTTTGCTGGCGTCGCCTCGCTATGGCGAGCGCATGGCTGTGGATTGGTTAGATGCAGCGCGTTATGCGGACACGCATGGTTACCAAACAGACCCGGCGAAAGAGATGTGGCCTTGGCGCGATTGGGTAGTGAATGCTTTCAATCGCAACATGCGGTATGACCAATTCACGATTGAACAACTGGCCGGTGACTTACTGCCGAACGCCACGCTTGACCAGAAAATTGCGACGGGGTTTCAGCGGAATCACCGGATCAACGCGGAGACAGGCAGCATTGCGGAAGAGTTTCAAGCGGAGAATCTGGTGGACCGAGCGAGCACGCTGGGCACTGTTTGGCTGGGCCTTACGGTTGGATGCGCGCGCTGCCATGATCATAAGTACGATCCGATTAAGGCGCGCGATTTTTATAGCCTTTACGCTTTCTTCAATGGTGTGGACGAGGTGGGTAATGGTGGGCCTAGCGATGGGCGTGGCAACTACAAGCCTTTTCTCAAGTTGCCTTCACCGGAATTGGATGCGCAACTGGCGGCTAAAACGGCCGAAGTTAAAACGGCGCGAGAGAAGGTGGCGGCTATTGATGCGGAGCTGGCGTTGGAACAAGCAGCTTGGGAGCAGAACGCTCTTGCGTATAAACCGAAGTGGGAGGTGCTGACTCCGCAGACGGTGACGGCCGATAACGGAGTAGCGCTGAGTCGATTGGCGGATGGTTCGGTACTGGCTGGTGGAGCAGTGCCTCCGGCATCGATCTACACGGTGACGGCGACGACGAAGCTGCGCAATATAACGGCGTTCCGGCTGGAATTGATTCCTGATGCCGGGTTGCCCGGAGGTGGATCGGGCCGTGGGGCGGGCGGCAAGGCGGTGGTTACGTTGTTTGAGACGCGGGTGAATGATCGAAAGGTTGAGCTGTCACGTGTGACGGTGGACTTCAAGTCGGAAGAGTCGGAATTGAATTTGGTGATTCATCCGGCGGAGCAACTCAAGCGTGGTTGGGGTGTTAATCCGGAGATGAACAGGCCGCACTATGCGGTGATAGAGACGACGCGTATGCAAGGCGCGGCGGAGGGAACCGCTTTCACGTTTCGCATTGGGAGCGAATACGAAGGGGCAGGCGTGGGCCGCTTTCGCATTTCTGTTACTGATTCGGAGTATCCAGAAGTGATGCCGAGCGAAGTGGCCGAAATTTTACGTACACCAAGCGCTGCACGCAAGGCGGAAGACGCTGCCACGTTGAGCAAATATTTTGTTACGCATCCTTTGCGGCGACGCGCGGCGAATGAGGTGGTGATGCAACTGGAAGCGGAACGGCGCGGTATCGAAAACAAGATTCCGAGCACGATGGTGATGTCGGAAATGGCGACTCCGCGCGATTCGTTTGTTCTGCTGCGCGGTGCTTACGATAAGCCCGGCGAAAAAGTTGGGCCGGCCGTGCCTTCTTTCTTGCCGCCGATGCCTGCGGATGCGCCGCGGAATCGTCTCGGCTTGGCGCGCTGGTTGGTTGATGCGGGAAACCCGCTTACCGCGCGCGTTACGGTGAACCGGTACTGGCAGATGTATTTCGGCACCGGACTAGTGAAGACGGCAGAAGACTTCGGATCGCAAGGTGAAGCGCCGAGTCATCCGGAATTGCTGGACTGGTTGGCGACGGAATTTGTTCGTTCCGGTTGGGACGTGAAGGCGATGCAGCGGCTGATTGTGACGTCGGCTGCGTACAGGCAAGCTTCGAATACAACGCCGGCGCTTTTTGAACGCGATCCGGAGAATCGATTGATTGCGCGTGGGCCGCGCGTGCGGTTGCCGGCGGAGATGATTCGTGATCAGGCGCTGTTGGTTTCCGGATTGCTGAGCAATAAGATGGGTGGGCCTAGCGTGAAGCCCTATCAGCCTGAGGGTCTTTGGGAGCAGCTTTCGGCGTTTCAAGGGCAAAAGCTTTTTGAGCGGTCGAAAGGTGAAGATCTTTGGCGGCGCAGTGTTTACAGCTATTGGAAGCGTACGGTGCCGCCGCCGTCTCTCACTATTTTTGATGCGCCGACTCGAGAAGCTTGTGTGGTGCGCCGGCAGATGAGTTCCACGCCTTTGCAGGCGTTGGCGTTGTTGAATGACGAGATGTATGTTGAGACTGCGCGCAAGTTTGCGGAGCGGATTATCAAAGAAGGTGGCGCCACACCTTCGCAGCGACTTTTCTGGGCCGTGCGTGCGGCCACATCCAGGCGCGCGAGCAGCACAGAGGTGCGGATCTTGGAGCACGGGCTGCAGCGGAGGCTGGCGCAGTATCGGGCAGACCCGGCAGCGGCGCAGAAACTCTTGCGTGCGGGTGAAGCGCCAGTCAATAAAACGATCAGCCCGACGTTGCTGGCGGCTTATACGACGACTGCTAGCGTGATTCTGAATCTTGATGAGGTGATTACCCGCCAATGAATCCGATCCGTGAACGCGAACTGATGTTGACGCGCCGGCAGTTGTTTGGACGTGCGGCCACTGGGATTGGGACGGTGGCACTGGGGACGTTGCTGGCACCGGAGGCTAAGGCGGCCAAGGGCCTTCCTGGTTTTCCTAACTTCGCGCCGAAAGCGAAGCGAGTGATTTATCTGCACCAATCGGGTGCACCGTCGCAGATGGATTTGTTTGACTATAAGCCAACACTCGGCGCCCGCTTTGGTGAAGACCTGCCAGATTCGATCCGGCAAGGGCAAAGGCTTACGGGTATGACGTCGGGCCAGAAGCGCTTTCCGGTTGCGCCTTCGGTCTACAAATTTGCGCAATACGGCAAGGGCGGTATTTGGCTGAGTGAATTGTTGCCGCATACCGCGAAGATTGCCGACGATATTTGCGTAGTGAAGAGTTTGTTTACCGAGGCGATCAATCACGATCCGGCAATAACGTTTATTCAAACAGGCAGCCAGGTAGCGGGGCGGCCGTGTTTTGGGTCTTGGATTAGTTATGGGCTGGGTTGTGATACTGACGATCTGCCTGCGTTCGTAGTGATGATTTCGCGCGGCACGGGAAGGCGCGTGGATCAGCCGCTCTATGACCGCTTGTGGGGGAGTGGGTTTTTGCCGACAGCGTATCAGGGGGTGAAGTTTCGGTCTGGCGGTGATCCGGTATTGTATCTTTCGAACCCGCCGGGGATCGATGCGAGCCGGCGCAGATCAATGCTTGACGATATTCGGCAACTGAATGAGATTAATGAGAAAGAGTTTGGCGACCCGGAGATTCTCACACGCATTCGCCAGTATGAAATGTCTTATCGGATGCAGACCTCGGTGCCTGAATTGACTGATCTTTCGAAAGAACCGGCGGCGACATTCGATCTTTATGGTGCTGAGGCGCGCACGCCGGGGACGTACGCGGCTAACTGTGTGCTGGCGCGGCGGCTTGCAGAACGAGGGGTGCGGTTTATCCAGCTTTATCACATGGGATGGGATCATCACGAAGGTGTTCCGCGGCAACTGCCGCCCCAGTGCCGCGATACGGACCAGGCGTCGGCCGCTTTGATTCAAGATCTAAAACAGCGTGGATTGCTTGACGACACGCTGGTGATTTGGGGCGGGGAATTCGGGCGCACGGTGTATTGCCAAGGGAATCTTTCGCCGGAGAATTATGGGCGCGACCATCATCCACGGTGCTTTACGGTTTGGATGGCGGGTGGCGGAATAAAGGCGGGGCTGTCTTATGGGGAGACGGATGATTATAGTTACAACATCACTACGAATCCCGTTCATGTGCATGATATGAACGCGACGCTGCTGCATTGTTTGGGGATTGATCACACGAAGCTTACTTATCGATACCAGGGGAGAGATTTTCGGTTAACGGATGTGCATGGGAGTGTGGTGAAGGATTTGTTGGCGTAGTGTTGTGATCAGGGCCTTTTAGCGGGGTGTGGGAAGGGATGCTGCGGGTCGATGGGCCAGATGGTGAAGTCGCGCAGAAGTTTGCGATCGCGGCTTGCTTTCATTTCCTGCAATGTGTCGTTCATCTCCAGGAGATGGGCCCGCGATAGAGCGAGCGGGAGTTCGTAGGGTGAATAGGCGGTGCCGATCTGATAGTCGACGTAGGGTGTGGTGCTTTGTTCAATGTGACAGCCGAGGATGTGAGTGACGATTCGGTCGCGAGTGAAATCTACCAGGCGTTGAGTACTGGTTTTGAAAGCGTCGAAATCTTTCACGTAGATGCGACCGGGATAGAGGCTATCGCCCGTGATCAAGATTCCGGTTTGACGATCGTATAAGGCGAGGCTTAGCGTGTCGTGACCGGGGATGGGAATGATGTCGATGAGGCGATCGCCTAAGTCGATTTGGCCGATATCGGTGGGCCAAGTTTTGATGGCGAAGAACTGCGCGGTTCCGGCGACGGTGAGAGGGACCATCGTTACGCCTGGCAGAGTTTTGAATTGGCTGTCGCCAGCGATATGGTCTCCATGGGAATGGGAATGCATCACTACCAATGGGATGGCGTCACGGTTGTGAGCTTTCAGCCATTTTGCGATGACACCGTTCACTGCGCGCGCTGTTTCCGCGGGGCCGGAGCCGGTGTCTTGCAACATGGCGCGATCTTTGCCGAAGAATAGATAGAGGAATGGCTTTTCGGGGTCGGTACAGCCAGACTCGCGAATGATGTAGAGGTCTTCGTTGTATTCGTGGACTTGCCAATCGGGGACTTCGACGCATTTAGGGCCGCCGGTGATCCACTTGTCTGGGAAGGTACCGCCGCGGATTCCGGCGATGGCGGGCGGGGCTTGAGCGAAGCCTGAACCGACGCTGAGTAATAGGAGCAGAACGCGTGTGGCCGTCATTAGAGGATGCCGTCAGTAAAGGTGTCGGTCTCAACTCGGCGGATCAGATCTGCGATCGTTTGTTCGTTGGCGTTTTCAGGAACCGCGAGATCAAGAACAATGCCGGCGCCATCATCACTTCCACTTGGACGCCCGAGGGCGATGACTCGCGTTGATAAGGTGACTGCTTCGCGAGAGTTGTGAGTTACGAAGAGAATGGTGGTTTGCGTTTCGCGCCACAGTTCTTTGATGAGGCGCTGCATGCCGGTACGTGTGCCGGGGTCGAGCGCGCTGAAGGCTTCGTCCATGAGGAGGATTTTCGGCCGCATGATGAGCGCTTGGGCGATGGCGACACGCTGCTGCATGCCGCCTGAGAGTTGATGCGGATATTTGGAGGCATCGGATTCGCGTAGGCCCATGCGGCGGAGATAGTCGAGCGCTTGCGCCTGGAACTCTTTGCGGAGAGCGCGGCGCGAGGGCAGGGCGCGACCGAAAAAGCCGACCTCTGTGACTTCTTGGCCGAAGGTGATGTTTTGCAAGACTGTGCGATCGGGGAAGAGTGAATATTTTTGGGGGACGTAACCGCAGTGGCGATCGGGTTGTCCGCGAAGTCCATCTTCGACGAGCACTTTGCCGTTGGTGGGCATCTCTTCGCCGAGTACGAGGCGCAAGAGAGTTGATTTGCCGCAGCCGGTTTGGCCTACGAGTGAGACGAATTCCCCGGCGCGAACATCAAGGTTGATGCTGTTTAGGACTTTCTTTGACTCTTTACCTTTTTGTTGGTATTCGACACACACGTCTTGAATGCGAATCATTGTGGGCGTGACTTGCGTGTCCGCTGCCAAGCTCGCTGCTGCCACCGTGTCTACGCCTCCTGAAACCACGGATGAAGTCTCCTGTTTAGTACGCGCATGCCTAAGTCGACGAGGAACAACAGTAGGGCCACCCACAGGACGTACGGGATGATGGTGTCCATTCCCATGTGCCGCCGTAGCAAAGCGATGCGGTAGGCGAGGCCGTCGGAGGAAGCAATCATTTCGCCGGCGAAGAGAAAAAGCATGATGGCTTTGAGGTTGAGGCGGATGCTGTTCAGCACACGCGGGAAAATTTGTTTGAAAACGATTCGATAGGTGACTGAGAAATCGCCAGCACCCAGCGTGAAGCCCTTGACGACTTGTTCGCGCGGAACGCCGCGAGTGAGATTGAACGCGTCGAGAATGATGGTGGGCGCGACTCCAATGACGATGAGCATCACTTTGGCGAGTTCGTCAATGCCGAAAGCGATGAAGAGAATGGGCAGGAGTGATAGCGCGACAATCTTGTCAAAAAAGAGAACGAAGCGCAGGAAGAACGTGCCGACATAAGGAAACATTCCCATGTGAAGGCCAAGCAGCACGGCGGGAAACAGGAGGGCGAGACTGATGGCGAAGCGACGTCCAGTGGCGGCGGTATCCTTCCATAACATGCTGTTGCGAATCTTGGTGAAGAGCGGCTGGGTATCCGCATCGGCGGTTAGTTCGTCTTCTTCGGCGGGCTTGAGAATGGCGTCTGTAAAGCCCTTGCCCATTTGGACCAGCGTGGGAGTGACGCGGTCATCGGCGTTTTCGTGATGACGTGCGGTGGATATCCAGAAATAGGCGGCCAGTCCCACGGCGAACAGAAACCAGGAGAGCACCTGCACGGTGACTCGGCCCGGTTGGGCGTGGATCTGGAGCATGCTCAAAGTTTGCCTCCTGCCGCCATTTCCATATAAGAGGAGTCGAAGCGCAAACGAACGCGATCTTTTTTGCCCTGAATGGTGCCGTCGGGAAAGCGGATGGCCACGTCGTCGACGGAGCCAGTTTTATCGCCCAATAGGCCGTGCGAAAAACAGAATTGGCGTACTAGCTCCATGGTGGTTTTAATCTGTTTGGAGCGTGCCATGTCCGCCGCTGATTGTGGCGTGTAGAACATGTGCGTGGTGGAGAGCTGGTCTTTGTAGGAAGGGAGAGTATCTTCGGAAACGCTGGCGATGGCGGCTAAAACTTTATCGCCTTCGGGTCCAGGCTTCGACATTTGGGTTAGTAACTCATACCAGGCACCGACTAAAGCTTTCACGAATCTTTGTCCCGAGCCATCGGGCCGATTCAAGACTTCTGTTCGGACGGCTAAGAGGTCGAGGATTTCGCCTGGGACTTTTGAAGAATCAAAGACGCTAGTTATGCCTTTGCCTTTTAGGATCTGAGAGACCAAGGGCTTCCAGGTGACGGCCACATCTTGGCTGGTGTCGCTGAGGAACGCGCCGGCGATATCGGAATCGGAGGTGTTGACGTATTTGATGTGCGGCAGTTTGGCGGCTTCGTCGTTGAGTACGAGGGCGCGCTCAAAGAGGTATTGGGAGACGGTTTTTTCGACTAAGAGGACTCGCTTGTCGGGGACTTGCTTGAGCGTGAGGTTGTGGCGGACGAGTATGGCGTCGTTGCCATTAGAGTAATCGCCGACGATAACCGCGGTGGTGTCTACGCCGGCCGCCGCTGGGAGGTCGAGCGCTTCCATGTTCGTCATGGCGCAGGCGTCAATATTTTTGGCGACGAAGGCGTCGAGCGAAGGCGCGTAATCGAAGCGCTGGACCTTGATAGTGACGTTATACTTTTCGGCCCATTTACGCAGAATTCCGGAACGCGCCAGGTATTGGTAGGGATCCCAACCAACATAGACAGACCAACCAACAGTGAAGGTAGGTGGGCTTGCAGCCGCGTCTAGGGAGTTACACAGTAGGCTGAGGGCTAATAGGGGAAAGAGGAATTTTGACACTTTCAATCTTCCATGCTCCAGACGCTGCAACGGCTTCATGGCCGATTGAAACCGCAGCATAGCACAATCATGGACCATCAGTTCCGGCCCAAACAAATTTGAAGTATCAAAACTTTTGATTGGAGAGATTGACGGATTCCTTGTACGATAGGAGCGCAAGAAACCCCGTCTTCGCGTGCCGACACCGTTTTGCCGGCCGAATGTTTCATATTCATTCCTGCTGAAAAGAGAAGAGGGGGAAAGTCTTGATCGCTCGTGTAACCTTGCTATCGCTGTTTGCCGCGGCCATTGCGCTGAGCCAATCGACAAGTTCATTGAGGGGCGTTGTGAAAGACGCAAGCGGTGCCCTGATACCAGAAAGCATGATTACCTTAGCCGACGCGTCCAACGGGACCGCGCGCACTGTGCTTTCCAACGGCAGTGGCGAATATCAGTTTCTGCAAGTGCCGCCCGGCAAGTACACGCTCAAAGTGGAAAAGCCCGGGTTTTCTGTTCTCACGAAGAGCGACGTGACGCTAGAAGTGAGTGTACCCGCCACGCTTGATTGTGTGCTTGAAGTTGGAGCGGTTGGCAGCACGGTTAACGTTCAGTCGGAAGCAACGCTGATCAACACCGTGGACGGATCTGTGGGCAATGCGTTTGAGGAGCGAAAGGTAGAAGAACTCCCGCTGCAGACTCGAAACGTCGTGGAATTGCTCAGTATTCAACCTGCCGTTACGCAGACGGGAGAAGTGCTGGGGGCGCGGCGTGATCAGAACAACGTGACGCTGGATGGCGTGGATGTAAACAACAACCAAACGTCGGGCATTACGAATGCTCTTCTTAATGGATCGCAGAGCGGCGCGGGCGGCAATACGCCTGGCTTCAATGCTGCTCTGCCGATACCGCTCGATTCGGTTGAGGAATTTCGTGTGACGGTGGCGGGACAGACGGCAGATGAGGGCAGAAGTTCTGGTGGCCAGGTCACGCTGCTTACCCGGAGCGGTACCAATGTTCTGCACGGATCGTTTTATGAGTACAACCGAAATACTTTGCTGGCGGCCGACGATTTTTTCAACAATCAAGCGGGCATTCCGCGTTCGCCGCTCGTTCGTAATCAGTTCGGCGCGTCTATTGGCGGCCCGATTATTAAGAATCGGCTCTTTCTGTTTGGCAACTGGGAACGACGTATTGATGCAAGTTCGACGCCCGAGACGGCGAATGTGCCGAGCGCCACTTTGCGTCAAGGCATTTTAGAAGCGGCGGTGAGCGACGGTACGAATTCGTTTGTTCAGACTCTGACGCCCACTCAAGTTCAGGCTGTTGATCCGCTCCATATTGGAGTCGATCCGGCGATGAAGGCTTATTTGAATTCGTTTCCGATGGGGAATGCGCCTTCTCTTTCGCAGGATAATAATCTGAATTTCGATGGGCTCCGTTTCAATGCGCCGCTGGATTTAGATCAATCGGCCTACGTGGCGAAGCTTGATTACAACATCGATTCGGCGGGAAAGCACAGGTTTTCCGTTCGCGGCACGCTGAATAGCGCTTCGCAAGATTTGACGGCGTCGCCTTTGCCCGGAGGTTCGGCTTCGCAGGTTCTGCTAGACAACAGCAAGGGATTGGGGGCGAATTACACTTGGGTTGCGACGCCCAACTTAGTGAACTCGGTGAAGTTTGGGATCACGAGATTGGGGTTGAATGAGTCCGGGGCGCTAGGTACGGCACTCACGTTTTCGGGCCTGACGTCGCCAACGAACTATAACTATCGACCGTCCATTCAGATCATGCCCACAACAAGCGTCAGCGACGATCTCACGTGGACGAAGGGCAAGCATACGATCGCCTCAGGCGCCAATCTGCGGTTTATCCGCAATACTCACGATAACTACACGAATTCATTTCCGTCGTATGCATTTAGCAAGAATACGCTGGGCGGCCTGGGGGGCGATGCGACCACGGCGCTAAACAACTACATCAATCAGATCAATGGAACGACCGGACTGAAACTGAAGCAGTCGACGGCGGCGCTAGAAGGTCTTGGTAATCTGCTCGGATTGATTAATGAATACACGGCGACTTATCAATACACGAAAAGTGGATCGGTCATTCCGTTTGGTACACCTGCGTCGCGAGAATATGCGGTGAATGATTATGAGTTTTATGTGATGGATACCTGGCGCGTTCAACGGAATTTGACTCTCACGGCTGGCTTGCGCTACAGCAATGCCAGCACCCCTTGGGAAGTTCATGGGACGGAAGTTGTGACGACGGTTCCGTTGCAGCAATACTTTGCGGAGCGCGTAGCGGCCGCGAACTCGGGCACTCCGGCCTACGCCATTCCAGACGCTTCGTTGACTTATACACTGGGCGGGGCGGCGAACGGCAAGCCGGGCTGGTATCAGCGAGCGAATATGAATTTCGGTCCGCGCGCGTCGATTGCTTATTCGCCCGACAGCACCGATACGTTCTTCGACAAATTGCTGGGCAAAGGCAGTGTGTTGCGTGGCGGTTTTGCGATGTTATACGACCAATATGGCAACGACATGGTTTATAACATCGATCAAAGTGGATCGCCCGGGTTGGCCAGTACGGTGACGCAGCCAGTGAATACGAATTTCACGACGTCGGCGCGCTTCAACGGTTTTGGAAGCCTTCCCACTTTGCCGGCAGCGGCGCAAGGCGGGTTTCCATTTACACCTCCTACTATTACGGGCGGCTTCGACGAAGGCGTCGGCGTGGTTTCAAATCTGAAGGCGCCTTATTCGTTAGTGTTCAACGCCAACTACGCCAAGGCGCTACCAGGAAAACTGACCCTTGAACTTGGCTATGCGGGGCGGCTATACCGCCGTGGATTAGTGCAGCAAGACTTTGATCAGCCGCTGACGACTTTCAGAGATAAAACGTCCGGCACTACCTGGGCGCAGGCGGTTGGGGTGCTGCACAATGACTATCTGGCCGCTGGGCAAAATTATGGTTCGATTGGGACGGTTCCGTTCATCGAAAACATGTTTCCGAGTTTGGCCAATGCCTTTGTGCCCGGGAGCGCGACTCAGAATTATTACTACGGCTGGGTGGTCATCAACGGTTTGAGTGACGAAGACAATCTGAATTTGATGGACCGGCAACGAATTCCCGGTACCAACAAATGCTACAGCGTTACCGGTTGCAATACGTTCTATCCGCTACAGGCTGCGGGCTTGCCCACTTGGACGAATGCAGCCTACTCCGACTACAATGCGGGAACAGTGAGTCTTCGCCGGCCGCTTTCGAATGGGTTTGCATTTGATTTCAACTTCACGCTTTCACATTCGATTGATAATTCGTCAGGTGCGGAATCGGGTGCGGGTACGAGCGGCGCGGTGATTCAGGATGCTTTCAATGTGAATGCGTTCCGAGGATCTTCGGACTTTGACCAGCGCTTTAACGTGACGGCTAATGGGCTTTATGAATTGCCGTTTGGCAAAACGAAGAAGTTTGTCAGCAATGCGAACGGGTTTGTGAATGCGATCATTGGCGGCTGGCAGGCTTCCACCATTTTCCGTTACCATTCGGGTCTGCCTTCCACGATTTCCGCGAATGGTGTTTATCCTACAAATTATGAAATTAGTGCGCTGGCAGATTTGATTCCAGGTGCGACTAATAACTATGGCAAGTTCATAGACAACAACGGATTGCCGAGCCTGTTCGCGAATACTTCCGCTTCTGGAAATTACTTCCAGCAGGCCGGGGGTACAACAGGAACGCGCGCGATTCTCAGACTTCCTGGTGCGACCAACGTTGATATTGCGTTGATGAAGAATTTCGCGATGCCGTGGGAGGGACACCGCTTGGGATTCCGGGCCGAAGCGTTTAACGCCTTCAATCACGTGAATCTCTATAATCCGATTCTGGATATCAACAACACTTCGCAGTTTGGAGAGTTTCAGTCTGCTCAGCCTGCGCGCGTGGTGCAGTTGAGTTTGCGATATTCGTTTTAGTGAAAATGTCGCAAACGATTTTGTGGGGGGATACCGTTGAGGCGGGCGCGAGTTGGTCTTTGCGGCTACGTCGCGGTCAAGAACTGCGAATTGAAGACAGTGAAGGGGGCGCGAACGTGGCTGCCCTCTTTTACAACTATGAAGCGCCGACGGAACGTTACAACATGCCGGATACCCTGAAGGCGCAACACACCGCGCACTTGACCAAGGGCTTTGTTCTGTATTCCGACATGGGGCGGATTCTTTGTTCCATTACCGAGGACACGCGCGGCTGGCACGATCCGTTAGGCGGACACAATGATGCTGCTGCTGTGCGGAAGAAGTATGGTGATTCAACATATCAGGAAATGCGAAATGCCTGGAAGAGGAACACGCGCGACAACTTTATTGTTGAACTGGGGAAGTATGGATTGGGCTTGCGCGATCTTACGGCGAATGTGAATTTCTTTAGCAAAGCGGTGGTGCACAACGACGGGTCGATGGAGTATGTCGCAAGCAATTGTGCGGCGGGCGATTCTGTTACGTTGCGCGCTGAGATGAATTTGTTGGTGATTCTCGATACCGGCCAGCACCCGCTTGATCCGAGTCCGAACTATGCGCCGAAGCCGGTGAAGTTTTCGATTCGGCCGGCATTGCCTGTGGCAGCGGATGATCCTTGCAGGCGCAAGTGTCCGGAGAATGCGCGTGGATTCATCAATACCGAAAGGTATTTTCTGTGATTGAGAGCGCACTTCATCCCGAAGATGCTGTCTATAACCAGACTGTGCTTGCTGGTGACTTTTGGATTCATGAAATCAAGGCGAAGCAGACGTTTCGGATTGTGGATCTTAAAGGGAATCAGGCGGTGGATACGCTGTTCTACAATGCCAGCGATACTGCTGAACGTTACAGTGCAACTGACACGATTGTGCGCCAACGCAACATTTATTTGACGACTGGAACCACGCTGCGCTCAAACCTGGGCAACGCCATGCTGACGATTGTGGCGGACACATGCGGGCGGCATGATACGTTGGGCGGCGCTTGTGCGGTTGAAAGTAACCAAGTTAGGTATGCCATTGAGAAGCGGCATATGCATGCTTGCCGCAATAGTTTTCTGTTGGCGATTGCTGACCCAAAGTGGAATCTGACCAAACGCGACATCACGGCCAATATCAATTTCTTTATGAACGTACCGGTGACGCCGGAAGGAAAACTCACTTTTGAAGACGGCATTTCGAATCCCGGAAAATATGTGGAAATGCGGGCCGAAATGGATGTGATCGCGCTGATCAGCAATTGTCCGCAGTTGAACAATCCGTGTAATGGCTATGATCCAACGCCGATTCAGGTGCTGGTCTGGGACGCGGGTCAGTAGTTTGTTTTCGAAAGTTCTCATAGCGAATCGCGGCGTCATTGCTTGCCGGATTATCCGAACTCTTGACAGACTTGGTGTTCGTTCGGTGGCTGTTTACTCCGAAGCGGATAGGCATTCGCTGCATGTGGCGCAAGCAGGGGAAGCGGTTTTGCTTGGGCCTGCGGTGGCTGCTGCTAGCTATTTGGACGTGGCGAAGGTGCTGGATGCGGCTCGTAAGACAGACGCGGAGGCGATTCATCCGGGTTATGGTTTTCTGAGCGAAAATGCAGATTTTGCCGAAGCCTGCGAGCGTGCTGGGTTTGCGTTTATTGGACCAACGCCGGAACAAATGCGCGCATTCGGGTTGAAGCATACGGCGCGTGAAATTGCGAAGGCGAATGGTGTGCCTTTGTTACCCGGCACGTCGATTTTGAGTACGGCAGATGAGGCTCGGGCGGAGGCGCTTCGTATTGGTTTGCCGGTGATGCTGAAGAGCACAGCGGGCGGCGGTGGCATTGGCATGCGTTTGTGCCGAGCAGAAGCGGAAGTTGTGGAAGCGTTCGAGTCAGTGGCTCGAACCAGCCGGGCGAGTTTCAAAGATGGCGGGATCTATCTTGAAAAATTCGTTGAATCTGCACGGCACGTGGAAGTGCAGATTTTTGGCGATGGGCGCGGCGAAGTGATTGCGTTAGGCGAGCGTGATTGTTCGGTACAACGAAGAAATCAGAAAGTGATTGAGGAGACTCCTGCGCCTGACTTTTCGGCG
>PMQB01000323.1 GCA_003169195.1 Bryobacterales bacterium | reverse complement strand
AATACGACTTTTCGAAGGATTCACCACGCCGCGCGCGGCCACCGGGACGCGGTGAAAAATGGCCGCGACGCAGCGGCGGCGGTCTAATTCTTTCAGGGGATGCTCGGCTTGCATGTCATTGATTTCGTAAGAGTTCAAGTGCCGCTATTTTTCGTAGGATTGGGTTTTCGGAGGCGTGATCCCTTGCAGCACCCGAAATGAGAGAATAGAATCCACTGCCCCCGCAAAGCCGGACGGAGCAGAAGCGGTCAGGATTTTGCGCGAGCATCTGGATGACGATGATGCGGAAATGCTCGCAGACCGTTATCTGACCACAGATCGAATGCAGAGGCATCAGCCTGAAATCGCGGTTATGAAGCGGCGTCTGATCGGCGCAAGAGCTCGAACATTGAAGCCGGTCATCCTCTCCGACCATGCGGATGCGACATCATGATGGCGGCCGTTTGGTACGAGTCGCAATATGGAAATCTCGGCGCTAAATTTCCGATTCGGCCTGAAAAACGATGTCTTCCGGGAATGCGTTTTCTTTCGAGTTGAATGAAGTCGCGCAAACCGTTGACCGACTTCACGACGCGCTTGTGAACCTTAGTGTCGTCTTTTGTCATCCCTACGTAGCGACGAACAGCTTCGGCGAAAGCGGCGAATTCTTTGGCTGGGTATTTTCGTTTGTCGGAAGCGCGCTGTCGAAAGAAATTCGAAGTTCTTCAGCTTCTTTCGTAGCTGTGATCTTCATCGATTCTTGTAACTTAATATTTTAATTTTGCTAACAGGACTACGAAGCTGTTTGAGTCGATCAACCGATAGCCGTCTCTCGGCGTTCTAGGTTACTGAACATATCGCCGTCAGGCGCGATTAATCCTCGGTCCGGCTCACATCTACCGTTTGCACGTTACACGTCCAAGTGACAGGGATTAGTGATAGAAGCCCTGGCTCCCTTCCCTAAAAGTTCGTCGTACTCAACAGACCAATACTTGGAGCGTCAATATTCGGGTCAATTCGTCTAACGCAGAAGTGCTGAGCATCCTTTGTCACCGCATAGTTCATGCCGTAAGGTGGCACAGTCGACAGAGGCGTAGACATATGGAACAGGCGATATGGTTTTCCAAATTGAATATCGTCAGTTAGACCAACCCCCATCAGATCGTCCTCTCCATTGATAAAAAAAAGTTCTCGTCCATCAGAACGCCACGCCGGATTGATGCCACCGGATGATGAGATCTGCATTTTGATTTTGGCATCGGGAAAACTCTGGACATAAACCTCGTCTCTGCCCGATTCGTCCGATGTGTAGGCGACCCATTTGGGCGGAGCATGATTTTCGCCAGGACGGAAGACGGCACCGCCCACTTTGTGGCCCGGCACGGCATAGGACCACGCCTCTTCAAGAAGTGTGCTTCCTACCAGTGAGCGAACGGTAGCTTGAGCCATCTGCTTGTATTCGGTGTACGCGACGAATTGTCCATCGCTGGACCAATCGCTGGGGAAATCGACGCCACTGATTCCACTTAAACCTACGGGTAAGCCACCGTTGGCAGAGACAAGACTTAGTGCTGCAGTGCCCTCCGCGCGGCGGAAGCAAATTCGCAGGGAATCTGGTGACCAGACAGGAAAGAAATCGACATTACCTGAAGTGACACGGGACACCGTGCCGCGCGCGAGATCCACTTTTGAAACAGATGTGTTGCCCGTTGCGGCGTCGGTTGTATTTGCCACTAGTTGCCGGCCGTCAGGTGAAAGTTTCAGAGAATAGTAATCGCTGGCTTCACCAGTGAACGCGATACCCTCTTCGCCATGGCGATTTACCAGCGCTAATTGGTAACGGTAAGGAGTGCCGGGAACGAAGGCAACCGAAGCGCGCCCGGCGGCGGAGAGAAACGCATATCGGGCAAGAGGCTCGAAATCAATTTGCCGTGCCACTACCGCAGATTCACCAACCGGTTGCAGGGTGTCCGCCACTAACGACTGCGCCACCAGCGAGCCGTTGCGAAGAAAGAACATTCGCACTTTGCCATCACCCTCGGCAGTGAATGCGATTGATGAATAAGCGCGCAGAATAGTGGTGCTTTTTTGCGGATTGGCCAGGTCCACAGCCACAATTCGGTCCAAACCATGCGCCCGGTTGGCTGCCAGAAACGCCAGGCGCTTTCCATCGGGCAGCGCAGCGGGCCACAGATGGCTTACGTCTCCCGAATTTTTATCCAGTGTGGAGAACGGAATGGGCTGGCCACCGACTGATGGTATGCGTTGGACAATTGTAAAAACTCCGCTTGAGAAATAGATATTCCCGTCCTGCGCCCAGGCACCGCCGCGACCGAGCCACGCTTCACAAAGAGCACGAGGTTCTCCGCCGCTTACATCAATAACCTTTAGCTTTCTGTCTGCGAAAAAACCGATGGAACGGCCATTTGGAGACCAGAAAGGATAAGACGCATCCGCCGTTCCGGGCATTAATCTTGGTTCAAACGAATCGGTAAGCGAGCGCAGGTAAAGGTGTGTCAAGCCCTGCTTCGAGGCCGCAAGAACAAGCGAGGTGCTATCCGGCGATATTGCCACAGCCTGAATTAGTACGTCTCGTGGCGGCAACACCGAGGTCCGCATGGTTCGGGCAGGGACGTCTCTCCGGTTCCAAATTGTCGCCGCGAATAATCCTGCGAGAAATGCGCCGATTATGCATGCCGAGCCCAAGGCAATGAAGTACCTTCCCGGATCGCGCCTAAATGTCGGAGCGAGCGGCCCCACTAGCTCGAACTGGGGGACGTAAGTGCCTCTGGGCAGAATAATGCGAACATCTGATGCCTCGCTGTTCGCATAGCTCAGTTCCAGCTTATTCCGTAGGCGCGACGCCTCGACCCGACCAATTGGATCGATCCTTGGATCGAAGCTGTCGGGTCTTCCAAGAGCCTCCACGCCGAGAACGTATTCTTTCAGGCGGTCTGACCTTTCTGCCAGCGTCTCGGTCACCAGAAAGCGGAGGAGTGCGGCGGAGCGGCTGGCACCTGCGAAAGGAGGAGTAGCCAAAAGACGATCTAATTCCCTCAGCACCGATTGCTTCTTGTCAATCTCAGCCATCTTTACCTTTTAGCCCAACTTGTTGATTCTACGACGTACGTACTGTACCGTAACGGTTTTTTCCTTTCCCGGACTAAGCTCCTGCGGTCACAGTGGAGCGGCATGGAAAAACAGGTCGGCACAAAACTCAGTCCGCAGGTTTCCAGACGAACGCTCCTAACCGGCGCAATCGGTGTGGGTGCAATTACGGCTGGTTATGGGCTATCTCAATGGGGGCAGGCCTTGCCTCCGCGTGACGAAACGGCAGAGAGCCGCTATCAGGACGGGCAGAATGCGCTGCTGAAATCCTATGACGTGCAATTCCAGTCTCACTATTTTCAAATCATCTCGCCCAGCCTTCGTGTGCATGTGTTGGAAGCGGGCCACGGCGAGCCGGCACTTATGATCCATGGCGGCGATGCTTCGGCTTCGCAGTGGGCTCCGCTGATGGCGAGACTTCAAAACACGTTCCATCTGTTTGTGCCCGACCGGCCAGGCTGCGGGCTGACTCAAATGTTCAATTACAACCAGACTGGTAAACCGTTCCGCCAGCACGCGGTCGATTTTGTCGAGTCCACGCTGAATGGGCTCGGATTGAAGAGTGCAACTTTGATCGGCAATTCAATGGGGGGCTTCTTCAGTCTGGCTTTCGCTTTGGCGCACCCCGAACGTGTCACCCGGCTGATCACAATCGGCGAACCGGCTGGCAGTTCGCCCTCGGTGCCTTTCATGTTTCGCTTGCTGGGGACCCGAGGTGTAAACCGTCTTCTTTACGCGACGATTATGAAGCCCGGGGACGCTGCAACCCGCGATTCATTTCAGCGGTTGCTTGTGGCCGACGCACGCAAGGTTCCGAAAGTCTTGATCGATTGTGACACAGCGGCTTCGTTGATACCGGGCGCAACAGAGAGTTGGCTCACCATGGTGCAGAACACCGGACCGCTGACGTTCGCTCTCAGACCAGAACTAAACAATTTGAATGTCCCAACCTTAATGATCTGGGCCGATAAAGATGCTTTCGGACCGCCTGATAGGGGTGCTGAAATGGTTGCCCTCATGCCACATGCCAAGCTGCAGGTTGTCCACGATGCCGGACATTTGGCATGGCTGGATCAAATTGATGAATGCACAAATCTCATCACGGCATTTGCGCAATCGTAAAAACTCTTTGAAGCAAATAATGAACATACGCATATTTTTTCAAACACTACTTCTGATTCTGCTTTCCGTTCCCCTGCCCGCTGAGTCGAAAGATGATCCCGAGATCCGATCAGCCATGAAAGCCTTCACAACAGCTATCGATGCACTAGACCTGGATCGCACCATGGCCTGCTACGCGAATAAGCCGGATATATCTGTCTTCAGCCCCGGGTTGACCGAACCCGTCGTTGGGTGGACTGCGGTGAGAAAAGACTGGAGCGACTTTTTCGCGTTCCTGAAGTCGAACCATTCCGGGTCAAAATCCGAACTGTCAGACATAGCAATTGAATCTGATGGCAAACTCGCGTTCGCTTACTTCACGACCACCGGCGAATTTGTGCTGAAAGATGGTGCCAGAGTCAAACCTTTGTTCCGTTCAACTCTGATATTTGAGAAAATCGATGGCCATTGGCTCATCATTCACGAACACGTATCTGAACCGAATAAAAAGTGAACTCTACTAAAAACTGACGAAAGGAAGAAGAGAGATAACACATGCAGACAGGCAATCTGATACTAGTGACGACACCGCTAATGTTTGCCGTGCTGGCCCTTGCGCAGGCACCGTTTGTCACCCACCAACTCCGGCCGAATGTCTACTACGTGGAGGGTGGCGGCGGACACAGCGGTGTCATCGTCGGTGACAATGGCGTCATCGTGGTCGATGCGAAGACGACGCCAGCCGGCGGCAAGGAATTGCTGGAAGATATAGCGAAAATCACGAGTAAGTCGGTCAAAACAGTCATTCTTACTCACAGCGACCCGGACCATGTGAACGGCTTGGCTTCGTTCCCTACTGGACTGACCATCATCGCGCAGGAAAACAACAAGAAGGAGCAGGAAGCGGCTATCTCTAAAGGCGTCTACTTCGCGCCCCCGGCGGACCATCTCCCAACCAAGTTGGTCAAGGACAAAGCAGATCTCACCATCGACGGTATAAAACTCCAGCTTCGCCATTGGGCACCGGCGCACACCAGCGGCGATCTGGTTGTATTCGTTCCAGCCGAAAAAATTTTGTTTGCCGGCGACCTTCTTACAGAGAATTCGTACCCACTTATCCATATGGACAAGAACGGCTCCTCCGATGGCTGGATAGAGTCCGTGAAGGGCATGATCGCCTTCGACGCTGACACTTATGTAACAGGGCACGGAAAGATTCAAACTAAAGCCGATGTGCAGAAACAGCTAAGTGATGCGGAAGCTCGAAAGGCCATGATCAAGAAGATGGTTGCCGAAGGAAAGTCCCTGCAGGATATCAAAGATGCGCTCGGCGAAAAGCCACAGCCGCCAGCAGCCCCAGGTGATGGACACCCACTATTCCCGACCTTCACCGAAACTACGTATCAGGAACTCACAGCAAAGAAGACACCATGACTACCGCAAGAACTTCAATGGGGACTAATTATGAAAATAACTTTGCTTCTGATTCTGCTTGGCATTTCCCTGCCTGCTGAATCTAAAGACTATGGCGAGATCCGATCCGCAATCAAGAACTTTACAGAGGCTGATGTCAGGTAGATCGACTCCTCCTGGCATATGGCCGTGTCGTCGGCATGTCGGACAAGTGGACCAGACGATTACCCGCTTGTAGTCGCCAAGTGTATAGCTTTTTAATCTCCCTTTGCCGTGTTAAAAACACGCCCAATCATTGCGCGGACCAGGAGCGACAAACGGCGTAGGGTCATGGAATCCAAGTTCCCGTAAAGTCGCAATTTCGGACAAGTGAATTAACGACGCTCCTCGCCGCACTCTTGCCGGGACGGCTGTGGCTACGAGACGAAGTGAGGGTCGGCGACGGCGAGCGCTACGCAATGGACACACGATGGGTGCGGCGTGGGAGCGCGCTGCTCGTTTGGATGAACGAAGAAGTGCGTGAGGGCGAGGGGAGTCAGCGCAGCCGCGGGGGGTGCTGGATTGAATCGGCTTTGACTCTGAGATGAGGTGTACGTTGGCGACGGCTGGAAGCCGCCGCGCTGCCAAGAATGGCCGCCCTACGCGTGTCGGCGTGCGAAGATTAGCTGAACGATGGAGTAGAGTTCACAAGCCAGCATGCCGCCGGCGGTGCGGATTGAATAGCCTGCGACTTCGGACAAAGCAGTCGCGTTGTCCAAGGGCCTGCTCCCTGGGAAGCTATGTTATATATAGATTATAGTTATTGAATGGCAATATGCCCCAAGTCTTGATCCACTTTGACGAAGCAACGCTGAAGGCGATTGACCGCATTGCCCCCTCCGCCAAACGCAAGCGTGCGGACTTCATTCGCCGGGCGGTTAAGGATGAGATCTTTCGGCTCGAAACTGAGCGGATGCGAATGGCATACCGTCTCCAGCCAGATTCCACCGACGACTCCGATACTTGGGAGCTTCCCGAGGAATGGAAGGAATGAAACAGTTTGAGATCTGGTGGGCGGAGTTACGGGAACCTGCTGGGAGGCGTCCCGTATTGTTGTTGAGTCGCAACGATGCCTACGACTATCTCTCCAAGTTTGTTGCCGCAGAGGTTACATCAAATATCCGGCAAATTGCTAGCGAGATTCCGCTCGGAGAGTGCGAGGGCCTTCCTAAACCATGCGTCGCCAATTGCGACAACATCCGGGTAGTCCCCAAACTGTCACTGACGAAGCGTGCGGGCGAGCTAGCGCCGGAGCGTTGGGTCGAGGTCAAACGGGCGGTAGGGGCAGCATTTGGGTGGCGAGAACTGACGGATTTGGACTGACTGACGGAACGAGGCGACTGGAAAGCCGCCTCGCTGCCAAAATGGCCGCCTACCTACAGGCCTTTCTTGCCGAAGAAGTCGATCAAATCGACCACGCGGCTCGAATAGCCCCACTCATTGTCGTACCAAGCCACAACCTTCAGCAGGTTGCCGCTAATCACCTTCGTCAGATCAGCATCCACAATCGAACTATTCGAATTGTGCAGCATATCGGTGGAAACAACCGGATCGGTCGTATAGCCGAGAATGCCCTTCATGACGCCTTCAGAAGCCTTATGCAGTTCCGCATTGACCGCTTCTGCGGTTGCATCTTTCTTCAGTAGAACCACTAGATCCACCACCGAAACGTCGGGCGTGGGCACGCGCATCGCGTAGCCATCCAGCTTGCCCTTCAATTCCGGCAACACCAAACCAATGGCCTTAGCGGCACCAGTGGAGGTAGGAATCATGTTCAACGCCGCAGCACGGGCGCGGCGCAGATCTTTGTGAGGGAAATCGAGAATCGGCTGATCGTTCGTGTAGCTGTGGATCGTGGTCATTGATCCCTTCTCGATGCCGAATGCATCATTCACAACCTTTGCCACGGGCGCGAGGCAATTGGTGGTGCAGGAAGCATTGGAGACAATGTGGTGCTTGGCCGGATCGTACGCCGCATCATTCACACCCAGAACCATGGTGAGATCTTCGCCCTTGGCAGGCGCGGAGATGATGACTTTCTTCACAGTTCCGCGCAGGTGCTTCTTCGCATCCACCGCATCGGTAAAGCGGCCGGTGGATTCAACAACCACTTGGGCGCCTAAGCTCGACCAATCGATCTCTGCGGGATCTTTAATCGCAAAAACTCGAATTCTTTTATCGTCAACGTAGACGCTATCGCCATCTGCCCGGATGTTATGGTGCAGTTGACCAAGAATGGAATCGTATTTCAGGAGGTGAGCCAACGTTTTGGTGTCGGTTAAATCGTTCGCCGCGACAAACTCAATGTTGGGGTTATTCAGGCCAGCGCGGACTACATTACGCCCGATGCGTCCGAAGCCGTTAATTCCTACTTTAATTGGCATGCTCCTATCTTATAAGGAGGACGTAGCCAGAACTTACGCCACTGAAGTTTTGCGTGGTTTCAAGCGTGCAGTCGTCTACGTTAGCGGGCCGTCGGCAACGGCGGCGCCGTGGTGCCGCCAATATTGGCGTACGAATCTTTCACTTCCGTCACTTTGCCCTCCGTGAACTTCACGAAAGTCATTTTGCCGGGAGGCTCCCCGTAAACCCAGTTCTCCACCTCATCGCCATCTTTGGTGGTCTCGCGGCTTTTATTATGCGGTTTGCCCATCGCTAATAGCACTTGGTCATGGTCCATCCCCAAAATCGCGTGCTGCTCCTTAATCGCCTTCTTCACCGGTTCGGGCAATCGGTCCATATATTGGTCCGACGCGGAATGCTTTTCAAAATCGAAGATCGGCGTAAGCATGCGGCGGATCTCGGCAGACTTCAACGATGGAATGGGGCCCGGAAAAACAAGTTCCACGCGCGAACCATTGATCGGTTGCCCGTTTTGACCGCGCGAAACGGGCGAAGTATTGCCGCCCATACCGATATCCACGTGGTCGTACCAATGCCCGGTGCCTTTGCTGCCGCCGTTGATATCGAGCAAGATTTTGTTCGCTTCAATCTTGACGTTCGTGATCTGAATCTGATCGCCTAAGCGCGCCGCCGGGCCCACCTCGCGTAATGCATCTTCCCACTCGCCCTTGTCGTATTGGCCATCGCTATGAATCACCAGCGGCTTCCGGGCATGCGGAAGAACGACTTTCATGGTGGCATATTCCGCCGTCAACCCGCGCTCAATTTCTACTCGTTCATCAAAGCTGAGCTTATCCGCGAATGCGTTTGGGCCCAGCGCGAACGCTAGCACCGCCGCAAACGCTAGACTTCGTCGGGCTCGTTGAGGCACGTTGCGATGGCCGCCGGTTGCGGCTTCATCGGCGCACGGTAGAGCACGTAGAACAGAATCGAAGCGAAGATGGTGGTCAGCAGGCCGCCTTCTGGTCCGTAGGCGCCACCGCTCCAAAGAGGCGGTAAATCCCATTTATAGAAATACCTCGTCACTTCGATTGTAAGCCCGCTCAAATTGACGCCGAATAAGGGCAGCACCGCATTCCAGCCGAAGTGCATGCCGATGGGCAGCCACAAATCATGCCCACGCAGAAAGGCGCAGCCTAACAGAACTCCCCAGATGACTGTGTTCACAATGCCCAGCAGGTTGGCGTTCGGATTGGCGGCATGCACTAGGCCGAACAGTACGCCTACTGGAATCGCGGCGGCAAACGGCCCAATCTTTTCTACCAGCAGCTGAAAGGCATAGCCATGAAAGATCATTTCTTCACCCGCTGCGTGAAAGAAAATAGTGACCAGGTAAAAAATCAGACTGCTCCAAAGGAACTCCGGATGAGGCCGCAACACCAGATGGCCTTGCCCCAACAGCAGTGGCCCGAGCAACAGAAGAGTCGCCGCGCCGCCGCCCAAAAAAACACCAATGACCATGTGATAAGCCGACGCCTGCGACAGTCGAAGTCCGATGTCAACAAAAGGGCGTCGATCAAAAATGGCCAGCGTCAGCAAATTAGCAATCAAGCCCGTCGCCGCATTGCCGATGGTGCCGCCCGCCTGCAGCCCGAACCAATAATAGAGAACGGGCATCAGGAAGTCGGCCGCCACAAACACGGTCAGAACGAAGAACCCGAGACGCAGAAACAGTCCGAGCGTAGTATCACCCGAAGTTTTAAGAGGATTAGTCGCGGGACTTGGCGGGGTCATAAGATCAAAAACAATATTCCAATCCTAACCGTATCCACATTTCGGACCGATAATGCAGGTATGGAGATGACCTCAGAACGTCGCGGTGGCGACAGGCTGCTGTGCGCCGAACTTGTGCAGATGATCTGGCAGGACGAAATGGGTCGTGAGCGACGAAGGATCGCCAATTTAGAGGATATTTCGCTCACCGGCGTTTGTTTACAAGTGGAACAGCCCATGCCGGCGGGAACGGCGATTGTCGTGCAATATGGCGATGGTGAATTATTGGGCACCATTCGTTATTGCCGGCACCAGGATACCGGCTATTTTCTTGGCGTCGAATTGGCCGAGGGTTCTCGTTGGTCAAGCCAGCACTATAAGCCCGAGCACCTGCTCGACCCGAAAGATCTGGTCGAAAAAGCGATATTGCGGCGAAGTGCAGATAAGTCTAACGTCAACTAGCCTCTAGGGCCGCAGCACACGTATCGGGTTACCGCGCTCCATCTCTCGATGGCTTCGCCATAGCTCCTCCTTTTTCCCAGCGTTCTCTTTTTCCCGCGATGCGCGAAGTTTTTCTACCAACCGCGCCAACGCCAGCTTCCGATTACGGTGCTGCGAACGTTCTTCCGACGCACTGGCTTGTATGCCGCTGCTGACGTGTGTCACGCGAACCGAGGATTCCGTCTTGTTCACATGCTGGCCACCCGGTCCGCTTGCGCGCATCACTTCCCACCGAATATCCTTGGCATCAAAAACCGTCTCTTCTAGCGGGTGAATCACCGTAACCCCGACAAACCAGTTCTTCCGTTTATGCTCCGGGCGAAACGGACTGCGCGCGGTCCATTGAACCGTGCCTTCCCAGGTTTTGGCAAAAGCAGCAGCGCTTGGGCCGCTCAGTTCCAGCAGAATCGACTGCGCTGTCGCTGGCTGCGGTCCTGGCTGCACTTGAAGCAGAGTAAGCGCTACGCTCCTTTGCTCTTCCGCCTCATTCTGCAACTTAAGAAATACTTCGTGCGCGGCCCAGCAACATTCTGCTGGCCCCGCACCCGCCGTGATTTGCAGCCAAACCGAAGCCTCGCTCATCGGCGCACCTTATAAGTCACCAGCGGACGCAGAACCGCTATCACTTCCGCGAGTCGCGCATCCACCAAGTCGGCAATCACAATATCAATGTTCTTGTAAGCCTGCGGCGCTTCCTCGAACAGAAGATTTTTGTCTTCGCAAATCACGTGGCTCCCCAGAGTGGTGCGTATCAGATCACTCGCGCGATACCGTTTCTCCAAACGCCCGCGCGAATCACTGCGCGACCACTTTCGACCCGCGCCATGCGCCAGCGAAAACGCCGAGATCGGCGACGGCTGAACTGGGAGAACCAGATAGCTGAATGCTCCACGCGAACCCGGAATCAAAACCGGCCCTTCATTCGAAGGAGCGGCGCCTTTGCGATGCAGAAATGCCGGTTCACCGGAGTAATCCATGCGCTGCACCGAGTTGT
>PMQB01000548.1 GCA_003169195.1 Bryobacterales bacterium | reverse complement strand
AGCAGATAGGCACCCGACACTTGATCTTTGAGCAGATACCCCTCTACTCCGCTGGCGGTAACGGCGAATTCCGTCTCCTCGCGATCGTCCGCGGTCAAAACCACCACCGGAATTTGCGGAGCGATCTCGCGGACCCAAGCGTAACTCTCCGGCCCGGAACTTTCGGGCAAACCGAGATCGAGCAGCACCACGTCTATTTTCTCGTGGGCCAAATGCTCCAGGCCTGAGCTCAAGCTCTGCGCCCATTCCATCCGATATTTCCCGTTTCCATACTCTTCCAGGGCGTAGCGGACCAGGAACATCGCCTCTTCACTATCTTCAATCAGGAGTACGCATTCCTGTTGCGCTGCGGCTGGCGCGGTTGCCCGCGGCAAACATTCCACTTCTTCGTCTTCAACTTGCAACGCGACTGTAGCCATATTTCGAAAATCTCCAGTAAGCCACATATCGGATGTTCGAGTTAAAGGTTGAGATGGATTGCGAAGATCGGCGGCATTTGGACGCGAAAACCTGGATTTTCGGCTCCGCTTGACCGGAAAAAGCATCTAACGGATTGTTCAAAGTCATAGTATTTTTCCTCATCTTGATCCCAAACATGATTTTTCGCGTCACGTTTTTATCCGTTTTGCTCGCCAGTTTGTCGTTATGCCGTGCCCAGGCGCAGACCGCTGAAACGGGGCAGCAGGCCAAACCGCCGCAGCCGCCGGATTCAACATTTCGGCTCGACGTGAATGAAGTCATCGTGCCCGTAACCGTGACCGACGATAAAGGGCATTTCGTCGCGAATTTAGAGCAGAAGGATTTTCAAATTTTTGAGGAAAACAAACTCCAGAAGATTCGCACGTTCACGCACGATAAGAGTCAGCCGGTGGTGATTGGGTTCCTGCTGGACCTCTCTAATTCCAGCCGCGATCATTGGGAAACCTATCAAAATGCTGCCACTACCCTCATCCAAAACCTGCTGACGGGCAACGCCAACTACTCGGGCTATTTGATCGACTATGCGCAAGACGCCGAAGTGGCGGTGAATACCACATCTGATCCGGATGCGCTGGTAGATAGAATCGGGCACCTAAAGCCGGGCGGAGGCGCTGCGCTGTATGACGCTATCTTTTTGGCCTGCACCAGCCGCAAGCTGATGAAAGGTGAACCCATTGAACCGCGGCGGATTCTGATTATCATCGGCGATGGACACGATAACGCTAGCGGCCATTCGCAGGCACAAGCCATTCAACTCGCGCAACGCAATCTAGTGACGGTGTACGGCATCAGCACCCAATCGTTCGGCTTTACTAAGCAAGGCGACGAGACGCTGCAAAAGCTGGCAGTTGAAACGGGCGGACGCGTGGTCTATCCGCTGGGCGATGTTTACCGCGATACAGATGGCTTTCTGGGCCACCCTTCCGACGATGGCAACTACCCGTTGAAAGTGGGCTCCGGTGGTTATGCCGATGCCATGGAAGCAAAGCTGAATAAAGGCGTGGCCGATCTGCTGGGCGAAGTCACCACTCAGTATTTGCTCTTCTACTTGCCGGAGAATCCGAAGGACAAAGCGTATCGGAATCTGCGCGTGACGGTAGACATGCCCAACGTGAAGGTCCGCGCGCGTAAAGGGTATTACGCCGCTGCACCGGGAAGTTAGTGGCTGGCCGCTTCGGAATCCGCCGTCTTTAATCCGCCTTGAAACTGTTCTCCGACGTGGTGCAACGTGTACAGTCGGGCTTTGAGCGTAATAAGTTTTTCAGCGCCGGTGGAGATCTCCGCTGGGCCGTACGTGGCATGGCTGCCAAAATAGGCCAGCGCGGCGATTAGATCAGGAAACGCCACTTTTTGCATTTCCTGATAACTCTTAGTAGAGAGATACACCTCATCGAAGCGCTGAAATTCCTGGCTATTCATATGAGACACAACGCCTCCGGCCAGAGCGGAATCCCACGCTGTCGTTTTGAAAGAGTAAAGGCCCAGCGATAGTTTCTGCACTTGGGTTCGCAGGCCAGTCGGTGTTTTGGCAAGTTCCGGCAGATGACTCAGCACCAGATCCAAGCTGCGGCTGGCGTCTTCTACCGTTTGCAGGTCTTGCACCAACTGCTTTTCGTTAAATCGCAATTCTTCCTGCAGATTGTGCCGGGCTTCCGTCACCGTTTTATCTTCTTTCCATGCTTCGCGCGCACCTTCCAGGCCGAGTGCGATAAGGATGCCGACGGTGACGATCAGAATATGAACGGCGAAATCTTTCAAGGAATGTGTGGGACCGATGGGCGCGTGAATTTCCATTTTTCTACTTTAGAGGACGCGCTCTGCTAAACGCTAAGAAGCGAGTTTCATATCAAGGAGTGCAAGATAAAACGCGATTAAACGGTAGGAATTATAGTAATCGTCTTTCCTAATGACTGAGAGGTTATCTCTGCTGCTGTGCAGAATCCCAAAAGTCTCCTGCGTCACGGAGTGAATTGAGATTACAGCAATCTTCTTGTCGAGGAAGGGGTGTGTGTCATCGTCGCCAACCTGTTCCACATTCACCGCGCCCAACGGCAGTTGCAAAGAGCTTGCCGTTTGCGCTAAGAGCTGAACCAAATCCGGGGCCGAGCGGTGAACCCAAACCTTCGTTGGTGTTAAGCCAAGGCACTCCAGGTTCACAAAAGCCTGAATCTCCGACAGTTGCTCTTTTGTAAGGTTCTTCACGAATTTTGAAGAGCCAACCAAACCATTCTCTTCTCCGCTGAAGGCGATGAACTGATACCTGTGTTTGTGGGGATAACGCTTCAGCGACTGGTACAAGGAAGGGAGCAGCGCAGTCCCGCTCCAATCATCAACAATGCCCGTGCCGCGATCAATGAAGTCCGAATGGGCGCCGATCACGATAGTGCTGGTGGTATCTCCGGGAAGAGTGCAAATGACGTTGGCGAAGTGTTTGTCGATGGCCTTCTCAACCGATTCACAGCCGGCTTCGTGAAACAACTTTCCGATAGTCACTTGACGTTCCCGAGCAGAGACAACACCGGCGGCTAGCCTCTCGCTGATGGTCGCCGGGGTTACAAGATCTGCCCGAACACTGTCGGCCGGCGAGGCAAGAGTTGAGAGGAAGAGAGCGGCGCAGAACGTATACGGAAAGTGGCGAAAAGCCATGCAGCGAGTTTACTATCGTCCGCCTTCTCCTACTACCGATCAAACCAGGAGACCACGCGACGCCGGAATTCAGTCGGGTCAACTCGATAAGCGAAGGTGTGTTCGGCGAACGCCACAACCCAGAGCTGGATGGCGGGATTCGCTCGAACGATGTCCCGAGAATGTTCAAGCTGAGTCACTCCGTCCATCTCGCCGTGAATCAGCAAAATGGGTACTCGGGAATGAGCCACGGCGCGAAGGGGGCGCGCGTCGCTCAGATCAACTTGATGAACCAAGCGCGCGTAGAGGAAACACTGGACCACCAGCAAAGGTCCGATCACCGGGCCACAATCACTGCTCATTTCCTCATCGGCTACTTTGGAGAACGAGGCAAAAGGCGATTCGGCCACAACTGCTCGAAAGTCTGCGCCACGCGCTAACGATTGTAAGAGAATGGCGCCTCCCATGGATTCGCCCAGACCGTAAATTTTGGAGATGCGAGTGAAATATTTGATCGCCCGGATCCATTGCAAGATGTCGCCCGCTTCCCGAACTCCGAACGTATTGAGGCCGCCGCTGTTACCATGACCGCGCGAGTCGGGCATGAGCACGGCAAAACCGTTGCCTAACAAAAGATCCGAATAAGCGCTAGCGTTGCGGGATGATTCTCCAAAACCGTGACAAAGGATAACGGCCTTAGTTGTTCCTCGACGAGGAAAGCCCAAGTCGCAGTAAGAGGGGTGCCGTCGCTTGCGGTAATGTTCACTGCCGCCGCGAAATCTCCCCATCCATAGTGGTAGAAGCTTCCCATTCGGAGATGATCGCGGCTGCCCGGCACGTCCCTCATCGACGCCGCAAAGTGGGCGTGATCGGCCGAGAGCCTTGCCCTTCCGCGACGCCACTATCCATTGCTCTACTTTAATTTAAATCACGGCAGATACGGCAGATTCAAGTGATTAACGCGCAAAATCGCAGAAGGTTTACCGCGAACGAAAATTTAGGCATGTCATGACGCCCCGCCAATTAATTTCGTTTCAGAAAGCTGCTGATACGCAACTCTACGGGGCATAATGGCATCTACACGCGCAAGGGATTTGCACACATATGTCGCTAGGTTTAAACTTTTCAAGAACACTTCTCATTACCGGTGCGCTCGGTTGTTTCGCGGTGGCGCTCTTCGCACAACAGGATGATCCGCCCGCGCGGGTAGCTCGGCTCAACTATTTGACCGGCAGTGTTTCCATGCGCCCCGCGGCGGCGGATGATTGGATCAACGCTGAACCCAACCGGCCTTTCACGAATGGGGATTCGGTCTATACAGACATGGATGGGCGCGCCGAGTTCCACAGCGATATTGCCGCCATTCGAGTTGGGCCCAGTGCGAATCTCCGGTTCGCGCAGTTGACAGATCAGGAAATGCAGCTGCAGCTCTCCGACGGTGACATTCACCTGCATGTGCACCATTTGGGGCTCAGCGAAACGTTCGAAATTGATTTGCCGAATGCCACCGTCACGCTACTGCGCGATGGGAACTACCGTTTGCGAGTGGATTCGGTAGCGCAAGTGAGTTTCCTGGTGGTGCGGTCTGGCACGGCGGAGGTGAACGCATTTGGGCAAGCAGCCACCATTAACCCCGGTCACAGCATTTTGTTGAGCGGCACAAATAATGCGCCCTTCAATATCGCGCAAGCGCCGGGTGAAGACGATTTTGACCGCTGGTGTCATCAGCGCGATGACCATGAGGCGCATCTGGCCTCGCTGCGTTATGTGCCGCCCACGCTCATCGGTTACGAAGACTTGGATGACAACGGCGGATGGGAACAAACAGCCCAATATGGGGCCATCTGGTATCCCCGCGCAGTCCCTGCTGACTGGGCGCCTTACCGTTTTGGACACTGGGTTTGGATTGCGCCTTGGGGTTGGACCTGGGTGGATCAAGCCAATTGGGGGTTTGCTCCTTTTCACTATGGGCGCTGGGTGTTTGTGAGCGGCCGCTGGGGATGGAGTCCAGGCCCGATTGTAGTCGCTCAAAACGCGCCGCCCGTGCACCCGCACTATGCGCCCGCGCTCGTTGCCTGGGTCGGTGGTCCACATGTGGGCGTGGCTGTGTCGGTGGGTGCGCCGCTGGCGTGGGTGACGCTGGGTTTCGGCGAGTTGTACACGCCGCCGTATCATTGCAGCCAACATTACTTCAGCAATGTGAATGTGAACAACACGCGCGTCGTGAACAACGTGAACATCACGAATGTATATCAAACGGTTTACGTTAACAAGACGGTTTACAACCAGACCTATGTGCACATGAGCTCTCCGAATGCGGTAGTGGCTATGCCGCAGGCGGCGATGGCCAGCGGCAAGCCAGTGCATCAGCAAGCCGTGGTGCTTAAGAAGGAAGACATTCAAAACATGCAACCAGCAGCGGCGCCGGCGTTCGTAAAAAGTCCGCCAGTCGTGGCAGCGGCCCCGGTCGCGCGTCCGCCAGCACCCGCCGGTTTTGCAAAGGCTTCTCCACAACCGCAGCCTTTCGCAGCACCGAGTCAACCCACCCGCCCGCCGCAACCAGTCGCACCAGCAGCAGTTGCGAAGCCGGTGGCCGCCCAAGTCACTTCGCCACGGCCAGCCGCGCACGAATATCCCGAAATGACCAAACGGACTCCACCACCTCCTGCTCCCAAGAAAGAGGAAAAGAAGAAGGATGAGCACAAGGATAAAAAGTCGGACTAGTCGCTAAACGGAAGAGTGGCTCCCTCCGTCAAGAGAGCCACCGCAACCTACTGAGCCGCTGCTGCAATGGGTTCAGCCGCTAGCTTCTTCGCCGCTTTGAGATCGAGTTTACCTGTGCCCAACATCGGGAGCGATTCCACGATGCGAATGTCATCGGCCTTCGGTATCCAGAGCTTCGGCAAATCGGTGGCCATCAACTTTTGCCACACGTCTTTGGAAGAGACAGTTCCCTGCCCCGCAATCAGCGCCACAATGCGCTCGCCTTTGCGTTCGTCGCTCACCGCCGTCACGCAGCAGGGTTGGTCTGCCAGCACGCTGCGCAACACTTCTTCCACTTTGCCGTGCGGCACCATTTCACCGCCGATTTTGCTGAAACGAGATTGGCGGTCCACGATTCGAATAAAGCCATCGGCATCCATGATGACGATATCGCCGGTCACGTACCAGCCATCGCGAAACGCCGCAGCGGTTTCTTCGGGCTTGTGCAAATAGCCAATCATGCGATTGGCGCCGCGCACTAGCAAGATGCCCTCTTCCCCGTGCGCAACAGCCTCGCCGGTTTCCCGATGAATCACCTTAGCCGCCACGCCGGGAACCGTTTGGCCCACGCTGCCCGCGCGCATGCCGATCTGCGTAACGCCCGATTGTTCGCGATCGGGCACGTTGACCGAGATGACGGGAGACATTTCAGTAGCGCCGTAACCTTCGAGCAACGGGAGACCGAACTTTTCTTCGAACACCTTAGCCAGCGCCGGCTGTAGCTTCTCAGCACCCACCAACACATGCTTGAGGGAAGCGAACTGTTCTTTCGTGCAGGCGCGAACATACGCCTGGCAGAACGTAGGCGGCGCGGGCAGGAACGTGGCCTTGGTCTTTTCAACCAGTTCGCCCAAACCCTTCGCATCGAGCGGAGATGCGTGATAGGCCGCGCTCGCGCCATGCAGCAGCGGGAACCACAAAGTGTAAGTGAAGCCGAAAGAGTGGAATAACGGCAAGACGCCGGCAATGGTGTCTTGCTCGTTGACTTGAAATAAGTCATGCACCGAACTGGCATTCGCAATCAAGTTGCGATGAGACAGCATCACTCCTTTGGGTGTTCCGGTACTGCCACTCGAGAACAGGACCGCGGCCAGATCGTCAGATTTGATACCGCTCGGCGCAAGCCAGCGAACCGGCAGGATGCGCGCGGCCACGAAAGCAGCCACTTGCGCAGGCTTAGCGAATTGCAAGGCCTGTTCGGCGAATTGCATTTCAGGCCGGCGGTCGAGCTTCGCTTTCTCCAAAAACTTTTCGGAGGTATAGATGGTCTTGAGATCGCACTGGCTGAGCGCGCTTTCGAAGGCGTCGCGGCCAACGGTAAAGTTCAGATTGACCGGTACCTTACCCGCAAGCACGATCCCCAAGTTGATGATGGCGCCGGCCGTAGAAGCGGGCAACATCACGCCGATCATCTTCTCTTCTTTGTGTTGGTTCCGCAGGCGGCGCGCCAACAACCAACTGGCGGCCAGCGCTTCGCCATAAGTCAGCGTGCGGCCGCTGGAATCGGTCATCGCGCGATCACGCCAGTGACGGCGAGCGGCTTGGATAAACCGTGTGGCCAGTGTCTCATGCGCGCGCACGTCACTTGCGGCTGTATCCGCCGCCAATTCAGAGACAACCTGCCGCACTTCCGCTGCTTTGGGCGCATGCATTGGGTTACCAAACGCAACCGTGACAGGGCAGGACCAAGTTCGCAGCGAGCGCCAAAAATTCGCCCGGCTATCCAGACTGAAGATGCTGCCCCAAACGCCGCCTAAATGCACGGGGATGACGGGCACATCAATGCCTTGCACAATTTTTTCGAGCCCGCGATGAAACTCCGCCAGATTCCCCGTGCGCGTCAACGACCCTTCCGCAAAGATGCAAACCACATGGCCCTGTTGCAGCTGTTCGCGAGCGGCGGCAATCGTATACACAATGGCGCGGCGCGTGCCATCCGGTACGCGAATAGCGTGAATCCATTTGAAGATGGCCGGGAATTTGTCATACCAGGATTGATAGACCATGAACCGCGTGAAACGATGAACGCAGGCGTTGATTAGAAAGCCATCCACGAAGGTTACGTGATTCGCCACCAGCAGAGCGGCCCCACGCTGCGGAATGTTTTCGGTATTCAGAACGCGAATGCGGTAAACGGTATGCGTGAGCAGCCAGACCACGAAGCGCGTGGTGAAATCCGGCACGATTTGGAACGAAAACACGGCGGCTACCAGCGTCATCACACCTGCTAACGCAATGATGTGCGCGGCGCTCATATGCAGATAGTGCTGGCACAGGAAGGAAACACCGGCAGCGGCCATCATGCCGATGGTATTCACGATATTGGCGGTGGCGATGACTCGGCCTTTTTCATCGGGCTTCGGACGGTGCTGCAAAATAGCGTTCAGCGGAACAATGAACAATCCGCCCATGCCGCCGATGATGATCAGCCAAAGCGCCGCAAACGGCAACGTGTGCACAAAGTGCGAGAACACCAGCGCGCCTATGCCCATACCGAACGCGCCCACCGGCACTAAGCCCGGTTCCACTTTCTGCCCGGAGAGCCGCCCGGCTAACATGCTGCCGAGACCGATGCCAATGGCCAGACTCGCCATCAGCAAACTCGTATTTTGCGCGTTAGCGTGCAACGCTTCCGCACCAAACAAAAGCAACAGGATTTGCAACAGCGCACCGAGAAACCAAAAATAGGTTGTGCCCAGTACCGTGATGAACAACGTACGATCAGCCGCTAAACCCGCAAAGCCGCGGATCGAGTCGCCAATCGGGTTCCAAGTCCAGCCCCGCTTGGCAACACTCACCGGAGTGCGTGTCATGCGAATACCCATGGCCGTACCAACGATGGCGACGGCAATCAGCACCAGACCGATAAAGGTGGGCTCGTGTTTCCATCTGTCCACCAACAAACCGCCACCCACCGTCCCCAGAATGATGGCGACAAAGGTGCTCATCTCAAGCAAGCCGTTCGCACGCGCCAGATGTTTTTCGCCCACCAGTTCCGGCACGATGCCATACTTCGCCGGACTAAAAAACGCCGCCTGGGTAGCCGTGAAGAAGAGCACCGCTAGCATCCAATTAATATTGAGGCTGCGCAATGCAAACAACGCGAACACCATCGCCACAATTTCAATCGCTTTCGTAAACAGCACTACGCTGCGTTTCTCAAAGCGGTCGGCCAGTTGTCCGGCATAGCTCGCAAAAATGAGGAACGGCGCAAAGAAGATGAGGCCGGCCAGTTCCAGATAGTCACCGCTGTGCTCCTGCCCAAAGAGGACGACCGCCAGCAGCGAAACCACAATCTTGTACATGTTGTCGTTAAAGGCGTTGAAGAACTGCAGCCACAGGAACGGCTGGACTCCCGGAACCTTCAAGACTTCGCGATAACTTCCTTCAGTATGCATGTACTCCCTTAGTGCAAAATACTGGCCAAACTTGGTCGCTCCAGCCAGGTCAATGGTTTAGCAGAACAAGATCGGCGTGTTTTTGCGCTGGCTGTACATTTAATGAACAAGCACATACAATGAATGAACCATGGCCTTTCTGAGCGCGGCGAATCGATCCTTCCTGCGAGCCGTATCCCATCTACTGTACGCCAATCCGTTCCTCCCTGAAATGGTGACGTTTGAGCGTCAAGCGTTGCGCGCCGAAATGATCGAAGAAGATCCGCTATGGAGCGCCTCGGTCAGCGACCCCGACCGCGTACGGGCCAACACCTGGCTGATCATGAAGCGCTTGAGCCCGCTTGTGAAAACGCTGCGTGCGTCGCTGGCACATGGCGAGGCGGCCAACCCAAACGATCTTACGCTCTACGAAGACGGCCTGCTCTATTACTTCTATTACAAGCACTACCAGCAACTGGTGCAGGCTACGTTTCACAGCAAAGCGCGCGACAAAGATCGCTGGGCCTTCTATCGAGATTATTGCGATGAATGGAAATTTTACTTTGAGCTTTCGAATGTGACCTTTCCGTCGGGCCACCAAGCGCGGCACACGTTTGCTTGCTACTTCCAGATCGTACGCGCGTTTCATCATATCTTTGACCAGATCATCGGCAATTCAGGGCCAGCGGCACGCCTGAGGGCATCGGTATGGCAGTCGCTCTTCACGCATGACATACGGCGGTATCGGCGCACGCTCTTCGGACGCATGAGTGAATTTGCAACTTTGATCACCGGGCCATCGGGCACCGGCAAAGAGTTGGTGGCGCGTTCGATTGCGATGTCGCGTTATGTGCCGTTCGACGAAAACAAATTGGCGTTCGAAGAAGATCCGCCGAGTCTATTTTTTCCGATCAACATTGCGGCGCTGCCGGGAACGCTGGTGGAATCGGAGTTGTTCGGCCACAAGCGGGGCTCGTTCACCGGCGCCGTGCAAGACAAGCGCGGCTGGTTAGAGGCTTGCCCGCCGCTGGGCGCGGTTTTCCTGGATGAGATTGGCGATTTGGATTTGGCCATTCAGGTAAAGCTGTTGCGCGTGATTGAGACACGAAGTTTTCAGGCGGTGGGTGAAGGCTCGGCGCAGTTGCACAAGTTCGAAGGGAAGTTGATTGCCGCAACGAATCAAAATTTGGAACGCGCCATTCGCAAGCGAACATTTCGTGAAGACCTATATTACCGGCTCTGTTCCGATCAAATTGCGACGCCTTCCTTACGCCGGCAGATGGACGAATCGCCGGGAGTCCTGAAAGATTTGATTCTGTTCATGGCTCGGCGTGTAGCCGGGAGTGAAGGGAATCTGCTGGCCGAAGAGGCGCTGGCTTGGGTGGAAACAAATCTCGGCGCGGATTACGCGTGGCCCGGCAATTATCGAGAGTTGGAGCAATGCGTGCGCAATATTCTCATCCGCAAGGATTATCAACCGCAGCGAGTGCCAGCGGCGCGCGCGAAGAAGGACGATCTCTTCAGCAGCGCTCGCGAGGGGACAATGACAGCCAATGAATTACTAATCCGCTATTGCACTTTGGTGTATGGGCAAACCGGTAGTTATGAGGAGACAGCGCGACGGTTAGAGATTGATCGGAGAACCGTCAAGGCGAAGGTGGATGAGGGCGAGTTGAGAAGGTTAGAGACGACAGCAAACTGAGTGGCGCAAGCATCAGATGTTGAGTCTCAGGAGTCTTGCGTTCATCCTATACTCGGCGATACGGCGGGCGCGCGCCCTGTCCTGCGCTGTTCTCCATTGCTTTCCCGACAGAACAAAGGCGAATATTATCGGCAAGAACACGCTCATAAGTATGCTCGCCAGCAGCGCCAATCGAACAGCAAATCCTATCGAATCCATATGACATCCTCCTACTAACACTCTACAATTTCCCCTGGCTCATGTCACGCGCCGGCGAATCTAGAGTTGTCGGCGCGCAGTCTGGTAATGTCGGTCTTCGATTCGCGGACCAACCAGTATCCGGTTTTGCGAAACGTCCGCGCGTAACCTACGCCGAGCATATTCTCGACCAGTAGCGTCTAGTTCTCCGGTTCGCACCTTGATCGCGAAGACTGATTCCATTTCGACCAACGACAATCTCGAAATTAATCTTCGTGCGCTGGGCTGCGCGATGAGAGCCGCTAAGAAGTCCGATCCAGCTTCCTGGTGATAAAGCTTGGCGAGGGCACTCGTATCGATGAAATAGTTTGCCACTAACTAATCGTTCGGCTGCTAAAAGCGTTCATCCCGTGAGGCAATCACCGCATCGGCGAGCGAGCCCTTAATGGACGATGTCGCTCTTTGGACCTGATCTAGGGTGATATCGTCCCTCTTAGAGGCTTCCGACTCTTCTGATTCGAAATATCCAGAAACGTCCCCGGCGGGCACCCGCACTTCGGCGATGCTCAGGAACACATGTTGACGATTCTCCAGCCCAAGATTCTCCAACGGCCGGAGCACTCCGTTTTCATAAACAGCTTCGAATGTCATTGGCTCCTAATTTGAGTGTATCGTCACTCGTCGATCTTCAAAACTTCTCCTCCAATTCCATATGCGCCTTCACTTCCTTCTTATCCCGCCAAACCGGGCGCAACTTCCGCGCCGCCAACAACGGTAACTGATCCTCCAAATGCGGCGAACCATGCTGGCTCGCATTGCCATAACTCAGCAAACAATTCACCCGCTGCGCCTTCGCGAATTCGATCGCACACACGAACGTCTCCCCGCTCGACGCGTAATGCTTATTCCCTTCCTTGCGCCCAAACTGAAACGTGCGAAACACACCCACCGACCCATCGCCGCCATTCGCGGGCAGATCGGCGTTGCCACTAGCGAAGCGATACACGTCTCCCCAAGGCACATCAATCGCCCCATACAGCTTCCGGCAAGTCTGCGCGGCCGACGCCAAATGCTTCACCGCCTCCCCCGGATTCGCCAACCCATAAAACGAATCCAGCGGTGCCGCCGGATTCCAAGGTACCCGCAGCAACGGATTCATCGCGTGCCCCGCGAAATAATCCTCATAGAACAACTGGAACAACACCGCGCCCCGGCTATCCGCATTTGCTTCGTGGTTCCATTTCCCCAACAGCGCCGCAGCCGCCATCACATCCGGGTCACTCGAACTCGCCGCCGCCTTCAGCAAATCCGGCAGAACCGCATCCGCCAATTCCATCCGCGTCGAATGCTTATCCGCCACCATCTGGTCATAGCTGATCAACTTGTCCTGCGTAATCATATGCAGCGATCGCATGGTACGAAAACTCGGCGGGCTGGCAATACCCGGCGCCACATACGCCGGATATTTCGCAGGGTCCAGCGTCGGAATCGTCGTGGTCCAAGGCGGCTCGTTCGTGTTCTGATTAAACCCGCTCGCCGGATCAATCGACTTCGGCAGTTCCTCAAACGACAAATAATTCTTCCACAAAGTCTGCGACGTATCGCCCGGCACAATTTTCGACCAGTACGTCCAGTCACCCGAAGCGCGCTTCGGCACCAGCCCGTCAAACACCAGCATGATGTGGCCATCCGCATCCGCATAGTTCGCATTCCACATGGGCACCGACATAAAGCGCAGCGCCGCTTTGAACTGCTCCAAATTCTGCGCCTCGCCCATGCGGAACCATTGCTCCAACATCTTCGGACGGTCCAAACCCGCCACCCGCATCGCAATGGTCAGGCCCTGCGCATCATAAACAACCGGACCATGCACGCTGCGCCGGATCTCGAGCGGCACTTCATGGAACGAACCATCCGCCTGCTTCACCTTGATCACCTTGCTCTGATGCTCAAACGGCAGCAGCTTCCCGTCAAACTCATATTCCCCATCACGCACCGTGAGCCGGTAGAAATCCACCGTGTCAATCGTGTTCACCGTGCGCCCCCAACCCGCGTGCCGATTGAATCCCACCACCGGAACCGGGAACCCAATCTGCGGCGCGCCATACAGTTCGTAATCAGGCGCAGACAGATGCACTTCCATGTATCGATAAAAGGTTTCGCCCCATGCCAAATGCGGGTTGATGATCAGCATGGCATTGTGGCTGGCGCTATGCGAAGGCCCGATCGCCCAGGTGTTCGAACCCGGAATCCCTTCGGGCGGATCGGGCAGACGAAGATCCGCCGTCTTGCCCAAATACGCGTCCACTTCCCGCTTCAAACGTTCACGTGAACCCATGTACATGTAGTGCACCGCCCGCAGCGAATGCCCCACCACATCCACCCCCGAAACGGGCAAAACACAACGGTACTCAGGCGCAATACTCTCCGGGTGGGCTTTAGCAAAATCGTTGATCCCGCGCGCGAAAGCATCCAAGTATGTGCGGAAAGTCGGATCTTGCGCGTCGTACCACACCTGCGCCCGTTCGGGCACACCGTTCACTTGCACCCACCGATCAAGACTCAGATATTTGTCGCCCCAGTACTCAGCCGCACGCCCGCGCGATTCACCATAAAGGAGCAGCAGCAGATCGGCCTGGTTGCGCATTTGCGCCCAACCGTGGGCATAAAACATCGATTCCCGGTTGGCGGCATAAATGTGCGGAACGCCGAAGGTATCCCAGAGGATTTCGGTTTTCTGAGCGGAGAAGGCTGGAATGGTGAGTAAAGCTACCGCAAGGAATCGGCGCATGGATTCCCGTAGCTTAGCAAGAAACCGAGCGCAGTGTGCCGGTTATTTCGCGCCGCCCACGGGCCAACCGTCCGACTTTTCCAGATCGTGAAAGGCCTTCGAAATCTGTTTGGCCAGCTTGGCATTGACGGTCTTCTTATCGTTTAGCTCTGAGGCAAACGCCTGCCAGAGATCGACAAAGTGACGGGCTTTCGAATAGAATTCCTGAATGGCGACAGCCTCTTTGGCTGTGTCGGCTTTCTTGCCATCATCCGGACTGAGTGCCCATTTTTCAAAGGCCTCCTGCTTAATCCGACGCTCCATCTCACTATCGCCCGGAAGCGACTGCCGGGGGATGCCCGGCGCCTGCGCCCAGACAACCTGAGAACAAACTAGAAGTGAAACCGCTAATACTTTTCGCATCACAACGCTCACCTTTTAAGTGGGAATGAGTAGTTGTTTGTATCATCGGCCGACGCGCTATTTCACTACACGAAATTCGTTGCCAACAATTTCACGAGCACTTTTTTCTACACCCGCACCCGTTCCGGTCTGTTCCAGCGGCAGAAGTGGAAAGAGTAACTCGGCCACCCGGTAAGACTCCTCCAAATGCGGATACCCAGACAGAATAAAGGTCTCAATTCCGAGGTCGGCATATTCCAACATTCGCTTGGCCACCGTTTCCGGATCGCCCACCAAAGCCGTGCCCGCCCCACCCCGCACCAGCCCCACGCCGGCCCATAGATTCGGGCTGATTTCGAGCTTCGACCGGTCGCCCGGATTCAGTGCCGACATACGCTTTTGTCCCACCGAATCAAAGCGTTCTAAAGCCTTGCGCGAACGGGCTATGGCATCGTCATCCACATATTGGATCAGGTCATTCGCCGCCTGCCAGGCCCGCTCATTGGTCTCTCGCACAATGATGTGAAGCCGAATCCCGAAGCGCATCACGCGCCCGGCCGCCTCCGCCTTCTTGCGAACTTCCGCAATCTTTTCCGCCACTTGCGCCGGAGGTTCGCCCCAAGTCAAATACAGATCCACCTGCCGCGCCGCTAAGTCAATCGCGGCCGGAGACGACCCGCCAAAATACAACGCTGGATGCGGCTTCTGAACCGGAAGATAGATGATCTTCGTCCCTTCCACATGGATGTGCTTGCCCTTGAACGTCACCGTCTCACCCGCCATCACTCGCTTCCAGACATTCAGAAACTCCTCAGTCACTTCATAGCGCTCGTCATGCGTCAGAAATACACCGTCCCCTTTGGCTTCTTCCGGGTCGCCGCCCGTCACTATATTAATGATCAGCCGGCCGTCCGAAAACCGATCGAACGTCGCCGCCATCCGAGCCGAAACACTCGGCGACATCACGCCCGGCCTCAGCGCCACCAGAAATTTCAAGCGTTGGGTCACAGGCACCAGCGTCGACGCCACCACCCAGGCATCTTCGCAGGAATTGCCGGTAGGCAAAAGGACTCCTTCAAAGCCAAGTTGATCCACCGCTTGGGCAATCTGTTTGAGATAGCCATGATCGGTCTGTCGCATTTGGTTGCTGGAAGCGAGATATCGGCCGTCGCCTTGTGTAGGAATGAACCAGAAGAGTTTCATGTATGTTTGTGCAATTTACTGAAGTACAACGGGTTTCAGCCGCTGACTCACGAAGAAAAGTAGAATAACACCCGCCATTGGCATCACGGCCGCTAAGGCGAAAACCGGCGCATACGAAACTTTGTCGGCCAGTATGCCCGTGAGCAGCGGGAAAAGCACGCCAGACAGGCCACCGCAGATGCCGTGCAAGCCTGTGACACGCCCCACAGAAGGGTCGGGAAACATGTCGGGCACAACTGCGAACATATTCGCCGAAAGAAAAGTATGGCCGAACAGTGCCACCGCGATCATGACCAGGCACAGTCCCGCGCTTGGCGCATAGTAAACCCCGAAACTGGCCAGGCACAAAATCGCGCCCAAATACATAGTGAGTTGGCGCGCGCCCGGCACCGAAACATCCCGTTTCAGCAGCCACCCGGCCGCCAGGCCTCCCGCCAATGAGCCCACGCCCCCTGCAATGAATGGGATCCCACCCACCAGCGCTACTTGCTTCATACTGAAGCCGCGAATGGTCACCAAGTAGTCGAAGATCCAATACCAATAGAACTGCGCCACCGGACCTACCAGAAAACGGCAACCCATGATTGCCCAAGTCTGGCGATGCTGCAGTAAGTCCAGGCTCGGCGGAAAATCTTTCGCCCCGGCGGCGTGCCCGCGGCAATACTTCAGCCACAACGGCACCCAAAACAACGCCAGCAGCGCAGGCACTAGAAACGCCCAACGGTATCCCACTTTCGCCGCCAGATAGACCACCAGCGGCGGCGCAACAATCGCGCCAATCATACTGCCACTGTTAAAAAAGCCAATCGCAAAGGCGCGTTCCGCCGGCGGGAACCACGCGCCCACCGTTTTCACNNAACGAAAAGCCCGACTTCGCAAACCCATGCAGCCCCGTGGCAATCGACCACCAAATCACCGCGCCCGCCATCCCCAGCCGCACGCCCCAGCGGTCCATAATCCACGCCATGGGAAATTCGCCGCTCATCATGCCGAACTGAAAAGCCGACGCAATGCGGCCATACACCGTGCGCGAAAGATGCAGCGTTTCGCGAATCTGCGGCGCCAAAACCGACAGCGTCTGCCGGTCAATAAAGTTGATCGTCGTAATGCCAAGCAGCAGCGCCAGAATCAACCAACGGCGCTTGTCGCCCTTTGCAGCGGGCACTTCAGCGGCGGAAACAGGTTTGGCGGCAGCGGCAGACATTCCCGGCTTTGAGTCTACCAACTCGATAGGGATTAAGATGCTATCTATGGCTCCTAATCGCCGCCAATTTCTCACCGCAGGAACAGCAGCTCTCACCGCCACCTCGTATTCGCGCATCATGGGTGCCAACAGCAGAATCGGTTTAGCGCTCATCGGCGCCGGCCGGCGCGGCACCGAAGTAGCCAAAGCCTTCGTGGCCGACGAGCGCGTGCAATTGCGCTGCATCTGCGATATCTATGATGTCCATCGCGAGCGCGCCGTTGGCATTCTAGGCAAAGCTAATACGACCGCCGCGCATGAAGACGCGCTGGCTCAAAGCGATGTCGACGCAGTCTTGCTCGCCGTTCCCGATCATCTGCATCTCACGCTCGGCGAAGCCGTACTCGCGGCGGGCAAGAATCTCTACATCGAAAAACCCACCGTGCATCGCTGGCACGAACGCCTTGCCTTGAAGGTCGCGCTCGAGCAATCAGACAAAGTTCTGCAATGCGGCACGCAACAACGCAGTGGCGCGCATTACCAACGAGCGAAGCAAGAAATCTTCGGCGGCAAGAAACTAGGCCAAGTTCTTTTCGCCCGCGCCGTGTGGAGCAACTTCCCCTGGCAAAGCCGCCACATTCAGCCACAGCCTAAGCCCGAGACTCTCGATTGGAACCGCTTCTTAGGCCCCGCACGCAAAGTCCCGTATGAAACCGTGCGTTATGATTCGTGGCGCTACTTCCCCGATTATGGCGGCGGCGTGCTCGCCGACATTCTCACCCACTGGGCCGACGTCGCGCAATGGATGCTCGATGACGCCGCACCCGAAAGCGCCGTTGCTGTAGGCGGCGTTTACGCTTTCCCCGACGGCCGCGAAAATCCCGACACCGTCAACGCCATCGTCAAATACCGCAACTGGAACTTGAGTTTTGAATCGTCAGTCACATCTATCAGGAACGATAACCCCTCGGTTTTTTTTGAGGGCACGGAAGGCACGCTCGATCTGGCGCGCAGCGGTTACACCTTTACGCCCAACAAAGGGGAACCCGTGCACGTCGCCGCCGAGGGTTCTCTCGAGCGCGCCCACACCACAAATTTTGTCAATGCGCTGCTGAACGGCAGCCCGGTTTCCGCGAAACTCGACAGCGGCATCGAAGCCATACGGCCCGTGCAGATGGCCCTGCGCGCCTATTGGACTAAGAAGCTTGTAACCAGCGCCGATCTTGAAAACTAGAGGTGGGGGCGGCGCCATGCGCGGCCGTTACTTCACCGCTCCATCCGGATGCAAAAACTTCGCCAGAAACACATACACCTCATGCCGCGAATCAATCGCCAACTGCGTATCCAAGCGATTGAAGTAATGCCCGCCCGGCGCATTCTCATAAACCTTGTAGTCGAACTTCTTCCCCTCGGCCTTCAGCGCCTGGATCAGATGTTCCACTTCCATGTAGTTCACATCTTCATCATTCGTATTGGTGTGAATCAGCAGCGGCGTATCCAGTTCCTTCACATGGTTCACGGGTGACCGCTTCTTATACTCCGCAATATCCTCGTGCACCGTCTCGCCAATCGCGTACGGCGCCGAGTACAGCGTACGGTACCCCTCCGTCTCATACCCCAACCGCAAGATCAAATCGCTCACCGGCACACCCGCATAGGCGACAGCGTAGTCGTGCGGATGCGCAAAGATATTCAGCAAGGTAATCATCCCGCCATGGCTCCAGCCCACGATGCCCACCCGCTTCGGGTCGAGCCACTTATAGTGGTCGAGCATAAACTTCATCCCGAGGTAGACATCGTCCACCTCCAGCCCGCCATAGTCGAACTGCTCGTACAGCCCCTTGCCGTAGCCAGCGCTGCCGCGGTAATCCGACGCAACCACGGTATATCCCTGCTCCACAAGTTCGCGAATCAGGTGCGCGTCAATTGAGGTATCCAGGCTGGCATGCACACCCTGGTGGACGAACACCAACAGCGGCTGCGGCTTCGATTTATCTAACTTCTTCGGAATAAACGTGTAAAGATGCAGCAGAATCGGGTTCGTCGCGCCCGGCTCCTTCGGGTGCCGCGGATGCGCCTGCGGAGGCCCGGTGTACGCATCCTTGTCGATATCCGCCACGTCGCCCAGCTTCTGGTACCACAGCAAATCATCGATCTTCTTCGATAGAAACTGCATCTCGAAGTTCGGCTCGCCGCCCATACCGCTCGCCGCTGAAGGCGTCGTGGTTGCACTGGGCGCCGCGCCTGCCGGTCCCGCTGCCGCCGGAGCCTGTGCGCCCACCGCACAGCCCGCCACCATCAAACCAGCCAACACAAAAAACCCAAACCAAACCGCTCTTCGTATCGCCGCCATACCCGTTGCACCCTCCAAGCAGTGAGCACAATTATACAATTTGCTCGCGTTTTCCCTGGATTCGGGCTAATGGTCAGCACGCTCGTTGAGCCCGGAAGGGGAGCGCCCAGCTAACCGCAACGACCATGCCGCGTTCAACAAGTTCAGTCCCGAAGTGGTAGTTCGCATGTCCACCGGATTAGCCGCAGATCCCGTCCCATCCGCCCAATCAAACGCAAATCCCACACGAGTCCCATCCATCCGGCGATGCTTCCAAAGCACGTTGGCATTGTTCACCAGAAACGTATCACCCCGGCGAAGCGCTTCGGCATAGCGCGCCGCGTTCGCCTCACGGAAATACGGCAGCGCGTACCCCACATGCCGCACCAGCAATCCTTTGAACATTTCCGCATCCTCGTTTGCGGGCTTACCACCCAGCGCGGGCTCCCCAAGAATTCCTTCTGCATTCACCAGCGCCGGGGTTTGCTTTGGATCCAGTATCCGCAGCAAAATGCTCTGTGCCCTATCCGCATAGCGCGGATCACCCGTCAACACCGTCACTTCCGCCAATCCGTCAATCGCTACGCCCTGGCTGTAGGTCCACACGTCCACGCCGTCTGGCTTATCGTCGCAGGTATTGCCCTTGTAGTGCAGTCCATCCTGCAAGAGACCGCCGTACGCAAACAATCCCGAGCGATCCAGCAGCCAGTCCGCTTCTCTCACCGCCGCCGCGACATACTTCGCACGCTCTGCCGACCCCGCTTTACTCAAACCCGCCAGTCGCGCCGAGAGCACCACGTACAGCGCATTCGTAATCGCATTTTTGTAGTTCGTGCCATCTCCCCAAATCACGCCGCCACCGCACACGGCTTGGTCCGGCGTCTGCTCGATGCGAGTAAAAACCTGCTGGGCTGCGGCCCAATACTGCACATGTGCCGGCTGCGCCTGATAAGCGCGCAGGAACGCCAAAGCCCACCACATGATGTCGTCATACTGTGCGCCCAGCGTGTTCGTAGTGTCGGTCGTCAACATCGTCGTCATCGCCGCACTAATCGTGCCGTCGTCTACCGCGTACGGCGCAAATGAGACCTTGCCCTTGAGGGCTGCGCCAAACAGTTGCTTGTAATTGACAATCGCCTCGAAGCGAAGGGAATCCCGCCAGACGGAGTCATAAAACGCGCCCTGCTGTTTCGCCACGTCACACTGAGCCAGTTGGTCCGCCCACATCCCCGTGATGCCCACCGCGCTCGACCCTCGCACCACCGATAGCGTCCGCTCCTTCACCGCCACCCTACCCACATCTCCGATGTATTGCGATTTCTTGCCACGCACGCGGCTGCAGTAGTGATCGCTCTGCAAGTAGAACAGTACAGGATTCACCTCTCGCGCGCTAAACTCCAACTGCTGCGCAGAGAGAGCGATCCCGCATGTCCCGACAAGTACCAATGAAAAACCCTTCACACCCATCCTGTGCCGCTATGCGATAGATCGTCTCAATTTCGGCACAGCCACCACATCTCCGAATTCATGAAAATCCAGCCGAAATCTGCCCTCGGAAAATCCAGTCACCGCGATTTCGGATTTATTTTTCTACCCTAAACCCTTGAAACCAAAAACATTTGACATTTTTCCCGCCCAGCTCTCCTTCGTCCCATCCGCCATGGAAAGCTATTCTCAAACAGCGCCAATCTCTCTTCGACGTCAGGTGTTCGAAGCGTTGGCCAACAGTTCTTCGCCTCGTAAATCAGTTCCGAGGTCCGCGCAAATTCCTCTTCGCCGCAAGGTGTTCGGGGAGCTTTGCCGGCGGTTGTTTGAAAACTTCATATTCGCAGGACCTTCGCCGCGTCCGTAGTGTCTGTCCTGGGCCGCCCCAATTTTCATCCGCAGGGATGGCCCAGCGGGCCAAAGAGGTTGAGAACTTAAACTCGCACAGCTCCCCGCAAAGCAACACGTGTCTCCCCGCACCCCGTTCGCCATTGGGTTCGTTTTTTCAGCCGTCCCAATGGCCTGCGGTTGGGTTCGTTTTTTCACATCGCTCGAGAGGGAAAAATTCACGACAACTCAGCCCAAAAACCATGAATATTTGACATCGCTCGCTATTATTATTAAGTGGCTGTCCAGTTGACTCAGGTAACTGT
>PMQB01000475.1 GCA_003169195.1 Bryobacterales bacterium | reverse complement strand
CCGACGTTGGCCACTAGTCCCGATGTGGGAAGTTCGCAACGCAAACGGCATTCCAGCCTGGCGCGTTTGCAGGATGCGCATGCCCTTTTAAGAATCGCTCGAAATCAGGGGCGTCGCGGTATACTGCGTTTGGAGATAGACAATGGCAACGCAGAGTCTTGCCGAAGTTGTTCAATTGCTGACGCCGCAAGAGCAGGAAGCCGTCCTGCAATTCATCGAGTACCTAAAGGGCCGCGATGACTCGAGTGGCTCACAGTCAGCATTTGTGCGTGCCGCCGACGAGTTCATCGCCCAACATCCAGAACTGTTGCAGCGCCTCGCTCGGTGAGCCGCTATCCCACTGTTGAAGAAACGGTCACCGTCCATGCGAAACTGATTGAACAGTTCGGAGGGTCGGGAGGCGTCCGTGATCATGCGGCCCTTGAGTCGGCGTTGGGCCGGCCCCAAAGCGGGTACTACAGCGACGTGATTCAGGAAGCGGCGGCTCTGTGGGAAAGCCTGTCCCAAAACCACGCTTTCGTGGACGGCAACAAACGCATCGCCGTGACTATGACGGCGGCGTTCCTGCGCGTCAACGGCTACCGTCTAGAGTTTAAGGACGAAGATGCATTTTCGTTCTTGCTCGATCTTTACGAAACAGGCCGAATGAGTTTTCCGGAGCTTGACCGGTGGCTGCGTCAGCATGTTGTGGCCTTCGATCCGACTGCCTAGCGATGGCCAAACTAATCGATAACGCTGCTGGCTCCGTTTCGGCATTAGTTGTGGTTTGCGGTCTGACCCCTCACTTCGTTCAGGGTTCCGTTTCGGGATTCGGGACGGATGAAAGAAAGCGCCGACAAGAGTGCCGGCGCCACAGATTCTAGCGCTGCATCCACTTTTCGTATTCGCGCGTGTGGCGGGATTGCAGTGGCACCTCGCGCCCGGCGATGAACATTTGCTTGATGCTGGTTCTGGCTTCCATGGGGTCACCGTCGGTCAGAATGAGATCGGCTAATTTGCCTTTTTCGATGGAACCGAGCATGTCGCCTGCGCCGAGAATTTCGGCGCTGTTGATGGTTAGCGCCTTCAATGCTTCATCGTGTGGCAAGCCGAACGCGACGGCTTGGGCCGCCTCAAAAGGAACATTGCGCGCAAACTCTACGTCGAAGGTGCCGAAACAAAACTTCACGCCGGCTTTGTAAAATTCGGCGGGCAAAGTGTAGGGAGCGTCGTAGGCATCGTCTTCATGCAACGGCAATTCGAACGTCTTGCCTAAGATGACCGGGATGTGATGCTCTTTGAGCAATGGGCCGGCGGTGCCGAGTTCGCGCGGATTGGCGATGATGATTTTAACTTTTTCCTTTTCGGCAAAGGCGACGGCGTCTTTGATCATGCGTTCGCGGTCGGCTCTGACGAAGATGGATTGTTTGCCGTCAAGCACAGGTAGCATCGCTTCCATTTTCAGATCGGGGCGAAAATCCGGGCCATTGGCCTGTTTAGCTTGGCGATACTGGCGAACGTTTTGAAAGAAATCACTGACGTGTTGCAGGCGTTCTTTGTACTGCTTTTCCTGGTCGGCGAAAGAAGTGGCCGCGGCGCCCGTGAGTGCCGCAAACTGGCGCGGCACGCCTGAGTTCAGCACCGGGAAAACCATCTCCATCACGGCGCTTGGCTTGACGGCCATCTCTTCCCAGGTCCAACCGTCGAGATGCATGAGAGCGCCCTGACCCGTGATGACCGAACCACCACCACCGCCGCGGCCGCCGCGCGCACCGCTGCCGGGTAGAGTGATGACGCTGGTGATGCCGGAGGCGCGCGTGACTTCTACGTGTTCGCTCGATGGATTGAAGGCAACCTCAGCGCGCAACTCTGGATTGAAGGTACCGATCTCATCCAGATCCACCGTGTCGCGCAGAGATTCGATCTCAGCTAGGCCAACATTGGTTGCGGCGTTGATCATGCCGGGATAGAGATGCAAACCGCGTCCGTCGATGACCCGGGCGCCCTGGTGCGCGGCTAAACGCGGACCAATATCGACAATCTTGCCGTCAATCACCAGAACAGAACTGTTCTGAATTTCGGGCGCCGTAATGGGATGCACGGTCACATTGCGAATCAGAATCGAGTTTGAAGTAGCGGCGGTCAGGGCCAGCGCGCACGAGAAGAATAGGATGGTCTTTTTCATTTGCTGTCCCCTTGGTTGGGTGTGGCGGCGGTGGGTTCGGCTGCGCCCGATCCATTGCGTCGTCTGCCCGGAGCGGGTTGGGCCGCTGCTTCTTTATCCTGCAAGGCTTTCTTTTTCTTCTCGAATTCAGGCCGCGTCTCTATGTCTTTTTCGCGATCGAAATATTCGTGGCCGTCGATCCAAACCTTCTGCGGCTTGGAGAAACCGGAGAGAGGATGTTTGTCGAACAGAACCAGATCGGCCGACTTACCGACTTCGATGGAGCCCACTTTGTCGTCAATGCCCAATTGCTTGGCGGGATTGATGGTGACCATCGCCAGCGCTTCGTTCTCGTTCAAACCGCCGTAGCGCATCACCTTGGCCGCTTCCAGGTTGAGATGGCGCTGCAGTTCATCCGAATCGGAGTTGAGCGAAACCACTACACCCTTCTTTGTCATGAGAGCTGCGTTGTAAGGAGAGGCATCATAGGCTTCAATTTTGTAGGACCACCAATCGCTGAAAGTGGAAGCACCGGCACCGTGCGCGGCGATTTCCTTCGCCACTTTGTAGCCTTCCAGCACGTGCTGAAACGTGCGGATCTTGA
>PMQB01000310.1 GCA_003169195.1 Bryobacterales bacterium | reverse complement strand
AACCCAATGGCTGAGCGGGATGAGTAGAGACACGTCTGGCTTGGCGGGGAGACTTGCGAGATTCGGATGTCAAACAGCTGTCGGCCAGATGCTTCGAACACCTTGCGGCAAAGAGAGACTGGCGCGGGCCTCGAAACGCGTTTTCGAGGCGGAGAAAGAGTTATCTGGGACTACGATAGCTCTTGGGAGAGCGCGACTGCGGGAGGCCTGAATGGGGAAAGGTATTGTTTTGAGTAGGTTAGGCGCCGAAAAATAAACATGGATCGGCTGTGACTGGTCTTGGCGGACATCTGCGGCAATGAATTTACTTAACTTCCTACGGACCAGCCACAAAGGACGGAAGGCCACCCCAGACAACCTGCTTCCGCCGAAAATATGATTTTTGGCGTGGCGACCTGGATCTGGTAAACGTTCGAGAGAATGATACGGATCGAGAGTTGCGTTTGTTTTTTGAGAGGTTCGCCACGAGCCCTAAAGCAGTTCGAGACTCTGTCCGCAGGGAGGTGAGCACCAAGCGGTGCCAAGAATTGCGATGGTTTCCTTTGCGCGCGGCGGTCTTGGCGCGACGCTGTGTGGATCGCCTCGGGACTGGCTGCGGTGGCAGCAACTGATTCGCGGGAAATACCGCCCGGTCTGTCTGCCGTTATCTTGGTGCTCCTGTTTCACGCTGGGCGGCGGGTCTCCCCAAACGGGATTTCGTCACACTTTCGGGACGCCGCTGGACTTGCCGATCCTATTCTGAAGCTGTCGATTGTTGGCACTGCGATTGGAAACCGGGAGCTATTCGAGGAGACTGAAAATGAATCGCTCCGTTGAAAATACGTTGGAGAACCACTCCTTGCCAGTCGCGGCTCGGCTGGAAGGTGTGTGGCACGAGAGGGACGTTGTGATTGCTATTGATTGGCTGGTGGCGAGGCAAAGACGGAGATGACGGGTGACGAGACCGACAATACTTGTGGCGACGTGGGGCGATGGGCTGTTCGCGGTCAGTGGTAATGAGCGGACGCAGGAGATTGTGAACGAACCGGTCAGAGGCCTTGCCGCGGATGGACGTGGCGGGGCGCTTGCTGTTGTGGGCGGGCATTGGCTGCGTAGGCGTTCAGCGAACGGGGAATGGGCGACCTTGGCTGCGAGCGAGTTTGAGCTGTCGTGCTGTGTGGCGGTTGGAGACAGCATCTACGTAGGGACTGACGATGCACGAATGCTGCGGTTGAAGGATGGGGTGCTTGAGGTCATCGAGAGTTTCGACAATGTGGCGGGGCGGGGAAGTTGGTTTGCTGGGTCGGCCATTGTGAATGGGCAGCGGATGGGGCCGCCGCTCGGGATTCGGTCGGTGGCGGCTAACTCGGATGGGAGTGTGCTTTTCGCGAATGTTCACGTGGGCGGCATTCCGCGTTCCACAGATGGCGGGAGAACGTGGGAGCCCACCATTGATATCAACAGCGATGTTCACGAGGTGTGTGCGCACGGGACAGATCCGAACACTGTTGTGGCGGCATCGGCCATCGGGCTGTTTGTGAGTCGCGATGCGGGAGCAACTTGGACGATCGACGGTCGGGGCTTGCACGCGTTGCACTGTTCGGCGGTGGCGTTCGCGGGCGATGAGGTTTTTGTTTCGGCGTCGACAGATCCGTTTGCGGCGCAGGGTGGAGTTTATCGGCGATCGGTGAAAGCGGAGGCGGCCTTAACGGCGGTGGGAGGTGGGTTGCCGCGTTGGATGCAGGGCATTGTGGACACCGGCTGCCTTGGTGTGAGCGGCTCTTGCGTGGTGGTGATTGATAGAGGCGGAAACTTGTATGGCTCGGAGGATTTTGGGCGGAGTTGGTCGTGCTGGGCAACGGGGCTGCCGACCGCTAGCGGTGTTTTGATTTGTTGAGCTATTCTTCAAGCTCGCTTTCTTCTGGGGCATCGGTTGGGCTCTGGAAGTCAATGCGGTAGCCATCGGGATCGGAGAGGGGCACGACCCACAGGCGGTTTCCGACAAATGGGCGTTGCCGTGTTTCGATGCCGCGTGATTTGAATTCGCGATAAAGTGCCAGCGCGTCTTCGCACGTGAAGCAGACAGATATTCCTGTCCCAAGTGTTTGGTTCGGACGGTGTGACGGCAGAAACTCCTGAAGCATAATGGCGGCATCGCCAAGCTGAAGCCAGCACCAGCGAATTCGTCCGTCGGGGTTGTTACGTTCAGGAATCCAGGAGTTTTTCATTACGAAGCCGAGGCCTTCGACATAGAAGCGGAGGGATGCTTCCATGTTGGTAATGCCGAAGAACGGCACGGCCTGCTTGACGTTAACGCTTGAAATGGGTGCTGTGGACATGGTTCACCTCAACGGGAACACTGCTGATGGTAACAGGAAGGGGCAGCTAATTTGACTCGCGTTTCCCAAATATTTCAAAGCCGAAAAGAAGGGTGCGACGGTTATTCAGAGGATCTGTGTTGGGCGGGTAGGCATAATTGTCGGGCAGCCAGATTTGCTGATTGGTTAGATTAGTCGCGTTCAGAAAAAATGCAAAACCAGTGGCCGAATCCTTATGCAGGTATTTAGCGAGATCGAGGCGGATGTGAGCGTTGAGAGTGTGCACGGCGTCGGGATGTGGATTGAGCGCTGCCGCAAATCCTGATATATGCCCCTGATAAGCATCAAAGAGGCTGAGGTCGATTCCTTTTTTTGACGAATAGCTAATGCCTGCTTTGGCGGCGAAACTGGGGATGGGGGTGACATTTGAAGACTCTACGGCGCTATGGGTTGCGAAGTAGATGGCCGAACCCAGCAAGAACCAGTTTTGATGAAGATAGTATTTGCCATCGGCGTCAAAACCTTGGAAGATGGCAGCCTGCTGCAGATTTATATAAGCTGGGGCGGTCAGTAGTTGGGGAACGATCAGGTTAGCTTGTCTGCTGTGAAAATAGCCCGCGCTACCCTGGACTCGGTTGTTCTCGTAACTCGCTTGCACGTCGAGGGTTGCCACAGTTTCTGGGCGTAGATTTGGATTGCCTTTGAACATGGGGTAATTAATGAGCGTTTGAAAGAGACTAGCAGCATGGAACGCCCCGCCGTACAGTGTTTTTAAAGTGACATGTGTCGACGGATTCCAGAGGATGCCCGCTCGGGGTACGGCATTCACGGAAAGATTGCCGATTTTCTTTATCTGAACTCCGCCGATAAGTTTCAAATCTGGCGTGAATTTGTGTTCGTGCTGAATATACAATCCGGTACTTGAACGAGATCCGTCGACGTCGTTAAAGCTGGGCGTACCAAGATAAGTTTCGATGCCTTGTTCATGGTTAAAAAGCGCGCCAAATGTCAGCCGGTCTGTATCGGAGAAGGTGAAGAAGTTGGTCCATTCTAGAACGGTTTCGTAGGAATCTCTAGTGACGTCGGGATAGAGGGGCGCATCGAGCGTGCTCCTAGTGTAAGTGAGGGCGAACGTCATGTCCCATTTTGCGGTGGGCTTCAAAGAATATCCGATATCGAAAAAGCCTTTCTTCCATCGCACGTCCGATAGCTTAGTTAGGAAGGAAGTCGTCTCAAGGGAGGTGTAGGAAGACATGAAGCTCAAGCCGTGGTAGTTGACGCCCAGATAGGCACCCGTTCCCGAATCGAAGAGCCGTTGGTCGGAGATATTAATACTGGAGAAACCGAGGGCTGGTGTCGCCATGAACAGGGTTTCGACGCCCGGCACGCGATGGTATTGGGCTGCCTCGACAACGCTAAGATCGCCATGCTGGGAAGAGAATCTCTTCCGATTCGGCAATTCCTCCACCCGGCTCTGCCGCGGTGCTGAGGTGGAAATCCTTACCTACGGCTTTCTTGGTAATTAGATTGATGACGCCGGCGACAGCATCTGAGCCATAAAGCACCGAGCCTGGTCCTTTGATAACCTCAACCCTTTCAAGGATATTGACGGGGAAGGATGCCAGCAGATCGGCGCTCGAACCGCCTTGCAGGACTTCCCTTACCGGACGGCCGTTAATCAGATAGAGAATATGCCCCTCGTTCTGGTCTCCGCCTACCGCCACCATGCCGCGGTCACTCGCTGAGGCATTGCTCAAGGTCAGTCCAGCCACCTGTTCAAGCACTTCGCGAAGAGACATGCCCCCGAATCTTCGCAACTCGTCAGATGTGATGACCGACATGACGCTCGGCGCATCGGATAGCTTTTCTGAAAACTTTGAGGCGGTTGTGACTTTGATAGAGGAGAGAGATTCCAAATCCATGAGGAAAGGATCATCCGAGTTAGGTTGCGGCTTGGTCGCACCTTGGGCAGGTTGCTCTTGTGGCAGTTGCTGTGAGTTAGCCTGCGGGGCAATCAAACAGAGGAGGCTGGCGCTTATTAGGACAAGACTAGTGCGGAACATGCTCTACAGCCCTTATCGCAATAAAGCACTAAAAGCATTAGTTGAACCTGCCCCCTGGGCTGAGGCGGAGGGTGGTATCTGTTTTCTGGAGTTAGGGTGTAAGAGTGTGACACTTGGGATACTGGTGCTGCGTTCGAGGGAATGATGGCCGATGATCACTCATAGCGGAGGGCTTCCATGGGATCGATGCGGGCGGCACGCTGTGCGGGAATCCAGCAAGCCAAGACAGCCACGCCACCGAGTAAGAGCGTGACAGCGAGAAAGGTCAATGGATCTGTGGAATTAACTTGATACAGCAGTTTACCTATGGCTGAACTTAAGGCAAGGGTAAATGCAATGCCAGCGAGCAAACCAATGAGGACGGGCAGCATCCCTTGCCGGATGACGAGGCCGACCACCCCCACCCGGCTTCCGCCGAGGGCCATGCGAATTCCGATCTCGTTGCGCCTAGCTGAGACGACGCCGGCCACTACGCCAAAAATTCCCAGCGCCGCCACTAGCAGCGCGGAAAGAGCGAACCCACCGATGAGCAGTATCTGAAAACGCCGCTCTGAAGCGGTATCTGACAAGGCTTCATCGAACGTTTCGAAATGCGAAATTGGGATACCGCTGTCGAGCTTAGTGATGGCACGGCGCAGAAGCGTGGCGGCATCGCGCGCAGGAATCGAGGTGCGCAAGACCACGTTCAGATTTGCTTGCATCCCCTTGCTGTCATCCCAATAGGGAATGTAGACGACAGACGGCGCACTCTTATCAAGATCGGCCCGGGTATCGCCGGCTACACCGATCACGCGGAAGGATTTGTCTTCCAGGACCAAGGTCTGCCCAACCGGATCTTCGCGCGGCCACAGTATTCTTGCGACGGCTGCGCTGATGACCACCACTTCATGGTTTTTATCGGACACGGCAAACGTTCTGCCGCCACTCGCCAGGCGAATTCCCATGGCTTCGAAATACGATCCGCTGATGAAACGCACATTGGTGGTTGGCTTTTGAAACGCGGGTCGCGTGTCTCCGAGGCGCGACATTGTGTCGATCCAGGTTTCGCCATTCAGCGGCAACTGCGAAATCACAGCAGCTTGGCGAATACCGGGTTCGGTGGAGAGTTGCGCGAGCAGTTGGTCATAGAATCGAGTCACGTTTTCCTGCTTGCCGTAGTTCGCTCCCGGCAAGTTGAGCTGTGCTGAAACGCGGTTGGAAATTTCGAAACCGGGATTGGTTGCCAACAGGCGGACGAAACTTGCGAGCAACAAGCCGCCGATAATGAGCAGAACAGTACTTATGCCGACTTCCACACCCACCAGAATGCTACGGCCGCGTGCGCCTGCTTTGGATCCCGTGCTCGACCGGCCGGATGCAGCCAAGGCCTCTCGCGGATCGCGTCGCGATTGCCGCCATGCTGGATACAGGCCGAAGATGAGCGCGGTCATGAACGTCAAACCAAGCGCAAACAACAATACGTTGCCATCGATTGACACCGCATCGCGCCTGGGCAGCGTTGCCGGTGCTACGGCAAGAATCGCTCGGAATCCTGCTTTTGCGAGTGAGATACCGAGGTCGCCCCCGATGACGGAAAGAACCAACGATTCGATCAATGCCTGACGAATGAGCCGCCAGTGGCTGGCGCCGAGCGCTGTTCTCAGGGCCATCTCGCGATTCTTTAGTGCGCTGCGCGCTAGTATGAGCGTTGTAAGATTCAGGCAGACGATCAAAAGTACGGCCGTCACCGCAGCCAGCACGACCAGGAGAGATGTTCGCGAGTTCTGAACGGCCAAATCGCTGAGTGGAATCAGATCGGCACGGATTTCCATCTTGTCTGGAAACGTTTTGGCGATTGCTGCTTGGGCAGTATTGAGAGCTGCTAGGGCGGTTTCGCGCGGCACTCCCGGTCTCAATCGCACGATGGCCGAATAATTGAAGTCGCCTTCGAGGCTGTGGTCTGACAGGCGAGACCATAGCGGGATGAAGAGCTCCGGCTCCGATTCGATATCGAACTTCCACCCGGTGAGCGGGAAGCGAAACGAAGGGCGCAGCACGCCGATGACCTGATACGGACTTCCGTTGAGGCGAACATCGCGGCCGACAATCGCCGGGTCGCCCGCGAACTGGCCACGCCAAAGCGAATAGGCAAGGAGCACGACGTGATCATGACCTTGCTGCGCATCGGACGACTGAATCAACCGGCCCATGAACGGCTGCACTTCGAGAGTTGTGAATAAGTCGGGTGTGACGGCTTCCCCCGGCACACGCAAGGGCTGCTCAAATCCGCCTAAGACTACGTGCCTGCTCTGCGTCATGCCGAGCCGTTCGATGGAAGACACCATTTTCTTCCACTCTTCTGCGTGGCGGGGGTTCACCGGCAGGGAAGGGTAGAGAGGTGCCATTTTCGGTATGATTTCGACGATCCCAAACAGGCGCTCTGGCGCGGGAAATGCGAGCGGTTTCAACAGCACGCCATTGACGATCGAAAAAATGGCCAGGTTCGCGGCGATTCCCAGGGTCAGCGATAAGATTGCGAAAGTACTGAAAAGCGGACTCTGTCGCAAGACCCTAAATCCATATTTCAGTTCATTCCCGAGTGTTCGCATATGGCAATGAAAGCTAATACGGATTGGCGCGTGCCGGAGTTTCAAAACTCTTGGAGTAGGTGATTGGCAAGCTAGGTGCCGGCTTTACGTTCGAGGGAATTGATGCGGTCGCCGTGGGCTGCGGGCGATGATGGCAAATTGCTTGGTGTGCTCCTCGGCGGTTGCACGCAAACTATCTAGAGAGACACGTACGTTCTGAACGGCGACACGATCCTCCGCCATTAAAGAATGTAGTTCGTGAACGGAAGCGTGTAAAGACTCTGTGGACTTTAGCAGAAACTCGAGCCGTTCATCAACGGTTATGATTAACCTCTGAATCCAGGATAGTCGAAGAGAGTCGGCTCGAAAGCCGCCTCGCAGCCAACAATGGCCGCCCTACGCGTGAGCGGCGCGAAAAAGTTAGCACGAATAGGCTAATAGGTTAGGGCAACTTGAGGGCGATGGGTTGGCCGTTGTAATGCATGGTTTGGTCGGGAAGGGAAGTGGCGTCGATGCCCTTGCCGTGGCCGGGCTTGACGAGGACGACTTGGAAGGTTCGTTCGGTGAGCATGCCGGGGAAGGTGCCTTGGCGCGCGGCGATGGAGAGGGTTTTCTCTTTGTCGTTCCAATGAATGGGGATGGTGGCATAGACGCCTTTTTCGTAGTTATAGGTATCGCCTTCGTCTTCGTAGAGTGTGAAATCGGCGTCGGCGCCGGGGTAGATGCGGAGTTCAATTGGGTCGGCGGGTTTTTCGGAGGCGTACTGGAGTTCGGGACCCATGGGCAAAATGGAACCGGCGCGGACGTAGAGCGGAATGCGGTTCAGGGGGGCGGATGCGTCTATATATGACCCGCCGGTATGTGGCTCGCCGGACCAGAAATCGATCCAGTTGGTTTTCGGCAGATAGAGATGGCGAGTGGTGGCACCTTCTTCGGTTACGGGATTGACGAGCAGGGAACTGCCGAACATGAATTGATCGCCG
>PMQB01000689.1:7549-13713 GCA_003169195.1 Bryobacterales bacterium | reverse complement strand
ACGCGGCACGTTTCCCATGCTATTGGGCTCGGACGGAGAATCATTGATCTTCAGGGGTCCACCTGATAAGACAAAGCTGCAGGTACTGGACGTAAGAATTGGGCAGCGCTAGTAAAGCGGTTCAAGGTTCGGCCTCCTTGGCAAAAAAGGCAAAGTTGTAATTTCTTGAGCGAACTAACTAAGATGTAGGTGACAAAACTCGGAGCGCAGAGCATTTGTTGTAAGCGTCTCTTTTTTGGTAGCTTTGGCGATTTTGGGGCTGAGCTAGAGCTTTCGGGGCGCTGTCACGACATTGGCNNAGGCAGCGCTTTAATGGTCCCGATCAGCCGGCGGTTCTGACCGTTCTCCAATAATTCCAGAAAGCAAACAATGCCCATTCGTGTATCAAAGCTCACATCGACTTTCCACCTTGAAACTTGCGATTGACAAATCGCCCGAAAGTTTTGCGATCAAGGCCTAGACACACCGACCAACCGTGGCCTAAAATTCTAATCCCGCCAGACGAGCTATAGAACGCTGCATGACCTCAGCCGCGAACCGAGCATCGTTCACCAGACTGGTGCCTCGAATCACCCTATTAAAGTAAAATTGCTTTTATCTAATTCCAAGCTGTGACAAAACCCATAATCTGCTGAAGCCATTATCTTGCCGAGGTTAGCTATCGTCCTGGTCTGAGTATGTAGCAACTCCGCCATCAGATTGAAATGCTTTGGAGTTCCCGCATAGATCGACAAAGGCTTGGGCGTCGCACCAAATACAATCATCGCATAAGTGAGAAAGCTTACGCATAGCGGCTCGGTGACAAATACTTACTTAGAAAAATAGAATAATAAAGCAGCCTGGTTGATTAGTCTGTAATTTGATGCTACAGTGATCCCAGCCAAGAAAGGCAGGTAATATCAAGATAAACATAGCACGAATATTTGTAACAATGACGATTCTATTTGCCGCTTCCACTGTGAAGCTATCCGCTGCGACAACTAATTGCGAGTACTCCGACACAAACACCGACTACTGTCTCAACATCCAAGTGCATGACCAGCACGGCAACAATTTGGGCCTTGTTGCGTCGCGGTTGTGCGCGCGAGCCGACTAACTTGTTACAACGGGTGCCTGTTTGAATGTGATTCAGACCTTGTACACGAACCCGCAGGGCTGGGTGTACTGGCAGCCGCCTGCAAGTGGGAGCTGGGTCATCATATTCTCTAAGAGCCCCTGGGAACCTTCAAATCCTAAATGGTTTTACAATCCACCAAGTTGGAACATAAACCAATCGCTCTTAGTGCCCGTCCCGGGTACGACGCTTGCGGTTCTTGCTCTCGCGCCGAACTCGTTACAGACCAATGTAATGTTATATTCGACAGCGACCACTATCTTATAGGTGGATCGTGATGGCTTGGAACCTGAGTAAGATAGCGCCCCCACCTGAAGCGCGGCATTCTGCTGCCTTCAGGTGTACTGCGCGGGTGACTGTTGTCCTGCTATGGCTCTTCTGTCTTTTGGGCGCAGTCGTAGGCCAAACGCTGGCCGCTCCTGCTTCTGAGGCCGTGGCAGATCGCAGCGGCCCGTATCGCGTTTCTGGGACTGTGATTGATGCACTTAGCGGCGCGCCGATAGTCGGAGCCCTCGTTACGTTCCGTCCGGCGGCATTTTCGTCGGATCTACACGAAAGCTTCACAGCCACGAGTGTGGCAGAGGGAGCCTTTGTTACTGACCCTCTTCGGCCGGGCAGCTACTTGATCTCCAGCGAGTCTCCTGGCTACATAGCGAGCGATTTCGGCGTTGTAGCACATTCCATAGTGGTTGGGAGTGGGATAGGTGGTGGCGAATTGCTAGTTTCGCTAAGTCCAGGCGCGAGCATCAGTGGCGTGCTGTCGGACGAGGACGGGTCGGGGATTTCAGGAGCATTAGTGACCGCGATTCTTGAGTTTAGCGGAAATGGCGGAAAGACTTTCCGGCGGTGTTCTTCGGGCGTCAGCGATGGGAAGGGGAAGTACTTTATTCCCGGACTAACGCCGGGAAAATACAGGTTGATGGCGTCTCCTCCAAATCAAGCTCTAGCACGTGCGCAAGCGGACGCAGGCGGCTTAGCCTTGGCTGTGATCTGGTACCCATCTGTTACGGCTGTGGGCGATGCGCCTGCCGTCGAAGTGCGGTTGGGGGAGGCCGTAAAAGAAGTTAACATTACCTTTAAGCGGACAACCCGGCACTCAGTTTCGGGAAGAGTTGATTCAATGGGCGCGATGTCCGAGGTTGCAGACTCGACCGTTTCGATCTTACCCTTAGCGCCCGATGTCGATTCAACTGCGTTAGCTTACACGAAGCCGTTGGTAGATGGCTCGTTTAAGTTCGAGAACTTGGCGCCGGGCGAGTATCGAATAGAATTAATTCGGAGCTCACAGACGCGGGATCAGGTGGATTTCCTTTTGAATAGCGCGGACCTATCCGATTTGCTGCTCGCCCAATCTGGATCTCTCACTTTGGCGGGTCGTTTCCAGACTGAAGACGGCGACGTCTCGGCGTGTCGGGGCGCCCGGTTAGGCCTGACAAAGGCAGGGTCAACGCTCCAAGTCGGTAGCGACACTGGGTGGATCTCCGGTAGGGATGACGGCGTTTTCGCTATCAAGAACCTTGAGCCAGCATATTACCGCATCAGCTTTTCTTTGCCATCGAGTTGCTATGTTGCCGGCGTGTCCTACAATGGGCATCCGATCGCCGGACGGCGAATCGACTTCGGAAAGGCCGGCGGCGAGTTGGTTGCGACCTTGCGGAGGACTTCCGCAGGAATCGACGGCATTATAGATTCTGGAATGGAAGCCCTGTTCGGGACAGCGGTGCTAATTTCCGAGCAAAGCAACGGTGACGGGGTGCTTCCACTCACTGTTCCCATCTCAGGCGGTAAGTTCACTTTTAGCGGCCTCGAGGCTGGCAGCTACGTTTTGTTTGCGGTTGATCGCTATAGTCCCGATATTTGGGGTGACGGTCGATTTGCAGAGCTGATTGCGAGCCAAGGCTTGCAAGTTAGAATCCCCGTCAATGAACGGGTTCAAGTCCGGGCGCTTCCCTTGCCTTACGAAAATGTCCTCCGCGCCGTGGTTCAGGCGGGCATCACTAGCTTCTAGGGGAATGTTTAAAGCCGACAGAACAGGTGGCCGGGCCGTCGTAGAACCCTACAAGCGAATCTCATCTTCCCGCATCGACTGGGCACAACTCTGTTAATTTTGGTTCGCCATTTCCATATGTACTTGAACCGGTTGCGCCGTGAGCTTTGGATAACTTTGCTAGTTCCTAGGTTAGACTGCCGGTATGACGCTTGATGTCCGCTGTGGGACGCGTAAGATCGAGCCGGATGCGGTCGGAATCGACTTCCATCCGCGCTCGGCTGCGGACATCGTTTGGGATCTCGATAAAATTCCGTGGCCCCTCCGCGACAATACATTTGACCGAGTCCACATGTCGCACATCATAGAACATGTGCAAGACGTGACGCTGACAATGGCCGAGGTGCATCGGGTCGCTCAGGACGGCGCGGAAGTTTTCGTCGTTACCCCGCACTTCAGCTCCCACAATTCCTACACAGATCCGACCCATGTGCGGCATCTTTCGGGCCGAAGTTTTCAGTATTTTACTGGCGAAGATTTTGCAACGTTTGGGGCACTTGGGGCCGGCCGGTTTGCAATCGAAGATGTGGAGTTGACGTTCGGCAAAAATGTTGTTCTGGACAATGCAGGTCGATGGCTGGCGGGTCGAAATTTGGAATGGTACGAGCGGCATGCGGCTTGGATCTTTCCTGCTTCCGATGTCCGTTGCCGCTTGCGAGTGCGAAAATAGGCCAAGCTCTATTCGACACCTCTACGAAATCGGCAATGTGCCCGCAGTCGCAATCTTGCCTGCCGAGAAACCAATCAACCGCTCCTTCTCCATCCATACAATGAGAGCTTCCTCCGACAGGTACTCCAAGCTATCGACCCGCCTCTCGGCGACTACTTCAGAATTTAAGCGATCCGCCGAATACCCCTCTAAGAAACTCCGCGCCACCCACGCCGAGCGCGCACTGCAAAGCGCTCGAGCCAACGTCCGTTCCTTCCACAAAGAAAACATCCGCAGTCGCCAATGGCAACAACTCCACGAACTCCACCAACAAAAATTCGAGATCCAACGCGGCCGCTTCGAACTCGCCCAAACTCGCGAGGCCAGGCTTGCCACCAAATCACAGAATCGCGAAACCAACGCTGCAAACAAAGCAGATAGCGAATTCCGCTCCGCAAAAAACGCCAATTCTTCGCCCCAGAAAAACGCACCCCAACCACCCAGTTCCAACTCAAAACCCACGCCACCACCTCGAACCGCTCCCGCGCATACCGCCCAAGACGAAATCATTCGATAAAACAAACTTTGCAGCCTCTACGGTAGAACAAATCACCCACCTTTTTCCTGCAGACGGGACAGCTGCGCCTTGGCACATGGCACGTGCGTAACATCACAAGTCCCCTGCCATCAAAATGAAACATCGATATATAGGACTGTGCTAGCATGAGAGAGATAAAATCGAGATTAAGGTAAAGACGAGGAGTATCGTTTCTAGCATGGCTCTGGCAGTTGAACAGAAAACAGAAGTAATAACGAAGTACCGGATACACAAAACGGACTCCGGCTCGCCAGAGGTACAGGTAGCTCTCCTGAGTCAGCGAATTTCTTCACTCACCGAGCATCTGAAGGGGCACAAGAAGGATCATCACTCCGAGCGCGGTTTGCTCGTGATGGTGTCCCAGCGCCGACGGCTGCTGAAGTATTTGAAAGATCGCAGTCCGGAACGCTACAAGACTTTGATTCAGAGTCTTGGCATTCGCCGCTAAAACGGTCTCTAAAGGCAGCGCGGTTTTGGCTCGGCCTGCTGGGCGCAGCTAGTATTAGACCCCGCGCAACACTGCTTCGGTAAGCAGTTCCCCACAGAACTCTAAGTCCTGCTCTTAATCCCGTGATTGGTCCGCACGTCCGGAAAATTGATTCCGGCAACGTGCAAGAAAAGGTTGATGCGGATCACGCATCGGGAAAAAGCAAATGTCGCATATAGTTGAAATAGACCTGCACGGGTCAAAGGTCTCAATCGAGACCGGAAAAATTGCCAAACAGGCCAATGGGTCTGTTGTTGTTCGTTCGGGAGATTCAGTGGTACTGGTGAGTGCTTGCGCAAACGCGCAGCCGAAGCCGGGAGCCGCTTTCTTTCCCCTCACGGTGGATTATCGCGAATACACCTACGCAGCCGGGAAGTTTCCTGGCGGGTTCATTAAGCGCGAAGGCCGCCCCTCTGAGAAAGAAATTCTCACCAGCCGTTTGATTGACCGTCCGGTCCGTCCGCTTTTCCCCGAAGGTTTCAGTTGTGAAACGCAGATCATTGCCATGGTGCTGTCGGCAGATCCGCAGCGTGATCCCAGTATTCTTGCCATTATCGGCGCTGGCGCAGCCCTCGCCATTTCAGACATCCCGTTCCATCACGTTTTAGCTGGTGTGCGTGTCGCCCTCATCAACGGCGTTTATCAAGCAAATCCTAACTACGACGAATCGAAAGACGCAAAGCTCAACATCGTGGTGGCCGGCACAGAGCAGGGCATTGTGATGGTGGAAGCCGGTGCGAATTCGGCATCCGAAGCGGAAGTTTTGGACGCCATTGAGTTTGGCCACAACTGCTGCAAGAAAATTGCCGATGGCATTAACGAACTGGTGAAGCAGACCGGCAAGAAGAAGCGCGATTACACGCCGCCTGCCATCAACCAAGCGATGCTCGACAAGATTTCGGCCGAGGTGCGCGCTGATTTGAGCGACGGGATGAATACCGAGAAGTACAGCAAGCTGGATAGCTACGCTCGGATTGATGCCGCCAAGGAAAAGGCGGTGGCGCTCTTTACGGAAGATGCCGAAAAGCTCGAAGCCAAGAAGACGTTCGACGCTTTGAAGGAACGCATTTTCCGCGATGAGATGTTGAAAGACCGCCGCCGTCCGGATGGCCGCAAGTTCGACACCATTCGCAAGATCACTTGTGAAGTCGGAGTTCTGCCGCGGACGCATGGTTCGGCGATCTTCACACGCGGCGAGACGCAGGCGCTGGTTACCACTACTTTGGGTACCAAGGACGATGAACAGCGGATCGAGATGTTCGATCTGGC
>PMQB01000689.1:0-7501 GCA_003169195.1 Bryobacterales bacterium | reverse complement strand
GGAATCGAACGGTTCGAGTTCGATGGCCAGCGTTTGCGGCGGCACGTTGTCGTTGATGGATGCCGGTGTGCCGATTACGGCGCCAGTGGCTGGGATCGCGATGGGCCTGGTGATGGAAGGCAGCAACTATGCGGTTCTGACTGATATTGCGGGTGCCGAAGATCATTACGGCGATATGGACTTCAAGGTGGCCGGAACGAAGCAGGGCATCACTGCGCTGCAGATGGACATCAAGGTTCCGAACGTGACGACGGCCATTATGAAGGAAGCTCTGGAGCAGGCTCGTGTGGGCCGGTTGCAGATTCTTGACATTATGCTGGCGACGATTGAGAAGCCGCGTGCTGAACTTTCGTTGTATGCACCGCGCATTTACACTACGCAGATTCCGACCGATAAGATTCGCGAACTGATTGGACCTGGCGGCAAAGTCATCAAGGGCATTATTGAAGCCACGGGCGTCAAGATTGATGTCACTGACGACGGCATGGTGAATATTTTCGCGTCGGACGGCGAATCGGCCAAGAAGGCTTTGCAGATGGTGGCTGACATTGCGGCCGTTGCCGAAGTGGGTAAAACCTATTTGGGCAAAGTGGTGCGCATTGCGGACTTCGGGGCGTTTGTGGAAATTTTCCCGGGCACTGATGGCTTGCTGCACATCAGCGAGATTTCGGAAAGCCGGATTAAGAATGTGCGTGATGAGTTGAACGAAGGCGACCAGATTCTGGTGAAGGTGTTGGCGCTGGAAGGCAACAAGATCAAGCTGAGCCGGAAAGCGATTCTGAAGGAACAGCGCGATAAGTTGAAGAATGGCGCGGCCGAATAGGCTTAGCCAGTTTACGTTTTTTGAAAGACACTCCCCGGTATCGAAAGGTATCGGGGAGTTCTTTTTTAAATACCGCTGATGTGGACGAAGGCGGCTGCTAAGGCGGCGCCGGCAACGGGTCCGAGTACGGGAACCCAGCTATAGCTCCAATCGGAATCGCTTTTGGCGGCAATGGGCAGGAGCGCATGGGCGATGCGCGGGCCTAAGTCGCGCGCGGGGTTGATGGCATAGCCAGTAGTTGCGCCGAGCGAAAGGCCGATGCTCCAGACAACTGCGCCGACCAGGATTGGGCCGAGGCCTGGAGCCGCGCCATTGGCGGCGAAACTATGCGAGGCGAACGCGAAGGCGACCAAAACCAAAACGAAGGTGCCGACCAGTTCGCAAAAGAAGTTGTGAACATAACCGCGAATAGCCGGACCGGTGCAAAAACAAGCGAGTTTCTTGCCTGGATCTTCGGTGACGGCAAAGTGCGGCAGATAAAACAGCCAGACTAACGTGGCGCCGAGCAATGCGCCTAACATCTGCGCTGGAATGTAGGTGTAGAGACGTTCCGGACGTCCACTAACAATGACTGAGGCGACAGTGAAGGCCGGATTCAAATGCGCATCGNNGCGGTAACGCAAATCCAACCGGCATTTTCGGCTTTGGTTCCGGTTAGTAAAACACCGCCCACTACGCCGTTCCCCAAAAGAATGAGGACCATGGTCCCCACAAACTCCCCGAACACAGCTGCATCAAAGTGCATATGAAGAAGAGGCTTCTTGGCCTGCCTTTCAGAATTTAGAAATTAAGGTACTCCGCTATTTAATCACTCCACACATATTTTTCGGCAATGGCGCGGAAAGCGGCGATTTGTTTCTGCTGCCACGGTTCGTCTTGGCCGAGTTCATGTGCGAGGAGTTGGGCTGCGAGCGGTGCGGCTTCGAGGGTAGCGCGGGCATCGAGAAAGAGGGCGCGCGTGCGGCGGGCGAGAACGTCTTCCAGCGTGCGGGCCATTTCGTGGCGGGCGGCCCAAACGATTTCGGATTGCTGGAAGGGCAAACGGGGATGAAGAGGTTGGGCGAGATCTGGATTGAGGGCGGCGAGTTGGGGCAGGTCTGAGCCGTAGACTTGCTGCCATTCATCGCCCGCGGCGGCATCGTGAGTCCAACCGTGAAGATGGAGGTCGGCGGTTTTTGAAGGAGATGATGGCAAGCCGACTAGGGTAGTGGCTTTGTTGATGACGTCTTCGCCCATTTTGCGATAGGTGGTCCACTTGCCGCCGGTGATGGTTACTAGTTTAGATTTCGAAATGAGGACGGTGTGATCGCGCGAGATGGCGGCGGTGCTGGAGGCGTCGGATTGTTTGACTAAGGGACGCTGGCCGGACCACATGCTGAGAATCTCTTGGGGCTTGGGGCGGCGCCCGAGGAAGCGCTCGATGTGTTCGATGAGGAACTTGCGTTCGTCTTCCATGGCGCGGGGTTCGTAATCGGGTTGGGGGACGGGGTCGTCCGTGGTGCCGACGACCACGCGATCGTGCCATGGGATGGCGAAGAGGACGCGGCCATCGGAGGTGCGAGGGATCATGAGTGCGGAGTTGCCGGGGAGGAAGTCGCGGGGAAGGACCACGTGGCTGCCTTGGCTGACTGCGAGGATTTTGGAAGAGGCGGGTTCGTCCATGCGGCGGAGATCATCGGAGAAAATGCCGGTGGCGTTGATGACGACTTTGGCGCGGCATTCGAAAGCTGCGCCGGTTTCGCTGTCGCTGGCGGTGACTCCGCAGATGGCGTCGTTCTGTTTGAGGAGGCCGGTGACGGGGGCGTAGTTGAGGGCTAAGCCGCTTTGATCGAAGAGGGTGCGGAGGAGGGTGATGGCGTAGCGGGCGTCGTCAAACTGGCCATCATAATACAGAACGCCGCCGGAGAGGCCTTGGCTTTTGATGGTGGGGAGTTCTTTCAGGACAGTGCTTTTGGAAAGAAGCTGGGTGCGACCAAGGCCTTCTTTACCGGCGAGGACGTCGTACATCGTCAGACCGATGCCGTAGAAAGGGAATTCCCAAAGGGCATAGGCGGGAATGATGAAGCCGCGGCGGTGCGCGAGATGGGGAGCGTTGCGCAACATGCGGCCGCGTTCGCGCAAGGCTTCGAGGACGAGTTTGACGTTGCCTTGCTGGAGGTAACGGACGCCGCCGTGGACGAGTTTGGTGCTGCGGCTGGAGGTGGCTTTGGCGAAATCGCGAGCTTCGAGGAGCAAAGTGCGATAGCCGCGCGAGGCTGATTCGAGAGCAGCGCCGAGGCCAGTTGCGCCGCCGCCGACGATGAGGACATCCCACTCTGATGTTGCACTAAGCTGGCTGAGGATGTCTTTTCGCGAAAGCACGAGTTAGGCAGTCTCCCAATTTCTGCTGCGGTCGAGAGCGCGCAGCCAGCCGGCGTGGCGATCTTTGCGGGTTTTATCGTCCATCTGCGGAGTAAAGCGTTTGTCGGCCTGCCACTGTTTAGCGATGGTCTCTTGATCGGGCCAATAGCCGACGGCGAGACCGGCAAGATAAGTTGCACCGAGGACGGTGGTTTCCGGATTGGCGGGACGGGTGACGGGGACACCGAGCGCGTCGGCTTGAATTTGCATGAGGAGATTGTTGCGCGCTGCGCCGCCATCGACGCGGAGTTCTTTGAGGGGCACGCCGGAATCGGTTTCCATGGCTTCTATGATGTCGGCCACTTGAAAAGCGATTCCTTCTAATGCGGCGCGGGCTATGTGAGCGCGGTTTGCGCCGCGGGTGAGGCCGGTGATGGTGGCGCGCGCGTATTGATCCCAGTGGGGTGCGCCGAGACCTGAGAAAGCAGGGACAAAATAAACGCCGGCGGTGTCTGGCACGCTAGCGGCGAGTTCTTCAATTTCAGCGGCGGTGCGGATGATTTGTAGTTCGTCGCGCAACCACTGAACGACAGCGCCGGCGATGAAGACGCTGCCTTCGAGCGCGTAGAACGTCTTGCCTTTGATGCGCCAGGCGACGGTGGTGAGCAGCTTGTTCTTCGACATCACGGGCTTTTCGCCGGTGTTGAGCAGCATGAAACTGCCGGTGCCGTAGGTGCATTTCACCATGCCGGGCTGCATGCACATTTGGCCGAAGAGGGCAGCTTGCTGATCGCCGGCAATGCCTGCGATGGGAATGCCGGCGAGTACGCCCGAAGTGGTGCCGCAGACTTCGCTGGAAGAGACGACTTCGGGTAGAAGTGACTTGGGAACGTCGAGCAGTTTGACGAGATCGTCATCCCACTGCAGGGTGTGGAGATTGAAGAGCATGGTGCGCGAAGCGTTGGTCACGTCGGTAACGTGGCGCGCGCCGTTGGTGAGTTTCCAGACGAGCCAGCTGTCGACGGTGCCGAAAGCGAGCTCGCCTTTTTCGGCGCGCGCGCGAGCGCCTGGCACATTGTCGAGGAGCCAGCGAACTTTGCTGCCGGAGAAATAGGCGTCGATAACAAGTCCGGTCTTCTCTTGGATCATGGGCGCGTGGCCTTGTTCGCGCAGCTGATCGCAAAAGGCAGAGGTACGGCGATCTTGCCAGACGATGGCGTTGTAGATGGGGTCGCCGGTCTTGCGGTCCCAGAGGATGGTGGTTTCGCGCTGGTTGGTGATGCCGATGGCGGCGATGGAATCAGCTTTGGCACCCACTTTGGCGAGGGCCTCGTTGGCAACACCAAATTGAGAGGACCAGATTTCGACGGGATCGTGCTCGACCCAGCCGGGTTTGGGAAAGATTTGTTTGAAAGGCGTTTGCGCGAGGCCGTGGACTTGCCCATCTTGGCCGAGCAACATGGCGCGGGAACTGGTGGTGCCTTGATCGAGAGCGAGGATGTATTTCATGGAGAACCTAAAAAGAAAGAATACAGGAGACCGGATGCAGGAGGCAGAATGCGGTGCGCTTCTGCGGATAAAGGAGCGACGGCGGTGGGTTAGAAGTGCAACTCAGACTTTGAGGTTATAGCGGTTTTCGTAGTCTTCGACAGGGCCGACGATGTGTTCATCGACAGTGAGCTTGGAGTTGCCGTCGGAGAAGGTGAGGCGGCGTTTCGATCGTGACGGTTTTGCCGCGGAGGTTCAGTCTGCAGATTTCGACGAGTGCATCACCATCCCAGTGGCTAGAGTGATAGGTTCCGATGCTTCGTTGAGGCTTGGTTGGATCGGCTCTTATACTGCCACTGCCGCCACCGATGCCGCCGCCAAAGCCCATTCGTCGTTCCAAGGTACGCGGGCTTGAATCGCTTGGTGGGGTGAAGTGGAAGGTCTCCGAAGGGATAGGTTCGTTGAGGCGAATTTGTTCGACAGAGAGGGAGTGACGGGCCCAGGTAATTTCGTCTTCAAGGGGACGCCGGCGTCCGATGTCAACTTGGCTGCGCATCACCATGCTAGTGGCGGAATTGATCCAGAACTGCCAGCCCTTTGTCGGAGTAGTGGTGCTATAAGGAGACGGTTCATAGGTGACCGAGACGACGTGGCAGCCGTCTTCTTGGCGGAGAATTTCGGCGGTAGCGACGTGTTGATCAATTTGGTGGAACAGCAGGGGGTCGGTATGCGGGAGGTCCGATCGAAAGAATTTCGGGAGATCCGGGAGTTCGGGGAGGGGCATGCTGGAGTGCTGCGGACCTGGTGCGATGTGCCGGCGTCGGAACATAGTGTGGAGATGTTGGCCGTCGACGATTTGGGTGGTGCCGAGTTTGCCTAGGGCTTCGAAGCGGAGGAGGTTGGGGTGAGTGTAGAAGAAACGGATGCGCTGGAGGTTGCGGCTGTTGGCATTTTCGTCGCCGGATTCTGTGATGATGGTGGCTTCTAGCGAAAGGGTGTGGAGAATGCGGTAAGCAGTAGAGACTTCGTGGAGGAGAGTGAGCGCGTCCATAGGAAGATGGCGCTAGTTTAGCACTGGAGAAGTTCGTGAAACGATAAGGAAACGAAAACGGGAAGCGCTTGAGACGCTTCCCGTTTCTTTTGGTGTGGATCAATGACTTAGGCGGAGAACATATAGAGCGGCGTGGCCGGCATGGGGGCGGTTTCGACGCCACCGGCTGCGACGGGCTGACCTTCGAGATCGCCGATTTGCTTGCAGTAGATTCCGTTGTCGCCCAGGTAAACCATGAGTTCGGCCGGACGGGGCAGGGAACCTTGAATGAGCGCTTCGGAAAGCGGATCTTCGATGTACTTCTGCAAAGCGCGGCGTAAGGGACGTGCGCCGTAGCTGCGATCGCCGCAAGTTTTGTCGAGAATGTACTTGGCGGCGTCGGGCTCAAGCTTGATCTTGATCTGCTTTGTCATCAGGTTGACGTTCACCTGATCTACCAGCAGATCCATGATCTTCAAGAGGTCTTCGTCTACTAGCGAGGTGAAAAGAATGACTTCGTCAAGACGATTGAGGAATTCAGGATTGAAGGCGCGTTTGACTTCGCTCATCACCTGCTCTTCAATCTTCTGTGGGATGCCTGTCTCAGCCATACCGGAGAAGCCAATCTGTCCGCGCTTATCGAGGAAGCGAGCGCCCAAATTGGACGTCATGATAATGATGGTGTTCTTGAAATCGACTGTGTTGCCGAGACCGTCGGTCAACTGGCCGTCTTCGAACACTTGCAGCAGGATGTTGTAGATATCCGGGTGCGCTTTTTCAATTTCGTCAAGCAGAATGATGGAATACGGTGCGCGCTTCACGCGTTCGGTGAGTTGGCCGCCTTCCTCATAGCCGACATAGCCAGGAGGCGAACCGATCAACTTCGAGATGGAATGTTTCTCCATGAACTCCGACATGTCGAAGCGGATGAGAGACTTTTCGCTGCCGAAGAGGAACTCGGCGAGGGCGCGGGCGACTTCTGTTTTGCCCACGCCGGTGGGGCCGAGGAATAGGAACGAACCGGAAGGACGCTTCGGCGATTTCAAACCAGCGCGTGAACGACGAATGGCACGCGAAAGAGCACCGATGGCCTTTTCCTGACTGATGATCCGCTTGTGCAGCTCTTCTTCGATACGCAGGAGCTTGTTAATTTCTTCTTCCTTGATGGAAGTCATGGGGACACCTGTCCAGCGCGCCACCACGTCTTCGATATCATCTTTGGAAACCACGCCGGTGGACGTATCGTCAAGGTTGTATTTTTCTCGCAAGGCGCGGAGATTTTCGCGCTCTTTGCGTTCTTCGTCGGAGTAGAAGCGAGCCTTTTCAAACTCATGATTCGCGATGGCGTTTTCCATGCGGTGGACGATGAACTTGATGCGTTTCTGAATGTCGGCCACTTCGCTAGGCAAGGTGGTTTGGCGAAGCTTAACGCGGGCGCCGGCTTCATCGATCAAATCGATAGCCTTATCTGGCAGGAAGCGATCTGGAATAAATCGGGTAGACGTGTAGACTGCCGATTCGATGGCTTCGTCTGTATAAGCGACAGCGTGGAACTTCTCGTAGCGTTCTTTGATGCCGAACAGGATGCGAATAGCATCGGTTTCGTTCGGCGGGGGAACCTTGACGGCCTGGAAGCGGCGTTCAAGTGAACGATCTTTCTCAATGGACTTGCGATATTCGGCTGGCGTGGTTGCGCCGATACACTGAATTTCGCCGCGCGAGAGAGCGGGCTTCAAGATGTTAGCCGCATCGAGCGAGCCTTCGGCCGAACCGGCACCGACAAGGGTATGCAATTCATCGATGAAGATGATGGCGTTCTG
>PMQB01000476.1:18560-19478 GCA_003169195.1 Bryobacterales bacterium | reverse complement strand
TCGCAAGAATGCGCGCCCTACGAAGGTCAGAACACGGCTCTTACTGGATTGTGTTGTTGCCGATTTGCAGAGTGGCGTGGCCGACGGTGCGGTAGCTGGTGTAATCGCTGCCGCCGACGTAGCCGGCGTCATAGCCATCGAAAATCAGGTTGACGTGTTGCGGGTCTGAGTAAATGGCCATCGGCGCGTAGACACGTCCACCGAACCAGGACTGCGCAGGGCCGACGACTGGGGTGGAGGTCGGATACGTTGTTCCATTCACAGTCATCGGAGCGATGGATGCGATTGGGTTAGACGTGATGTTGTTGATGATGGTCCAATTGGCCAGATTGGCGGGCGAGGTTTCCGCGTACACGATGGCGTGGAAGGCGTCGGAGTCACCATCGAGACAATTGCCGGCGCCGTAGAAGAGGCCGAGGTTGCCGTTGGCGAGTTGCACGATAGAACCATTCGGAGACGCGTAGCGAATGCCGGTATAGGTGATGTCATTCGGGTTAGTCAGGTTAGTAACGCCGAGATCGGTGAAGTTCACACCGTCGGTGGTGGTGGCGAGGCGCACGACTTCGTAATCCTGATTGATTTTTCCATTGAGGGGAGAAGCAACGGCACACTGGGGCACACCGGCGGGTGAGCCCTGACCGGCGAGCGTTTTGCTGATGTAGAGAATCGTGCGCGGGAGGCTGCCAGGAATGACGGCCATGATGCCGTCGGGGTTGATGAGGCCTTTGGTGTGGGTCGAGAAATCCGGAGAAACCGGGGTGGTCGCGGAGGGCAGACTTAGGACCTTGACTTCGTCGAAGCGCCAGTTACCGGAGTTGTTGTTGTAGACAACAGGGACGGGCGGATAATCGGAACTCAAGCTAGCGCTCGTGTAAGTGGGTGCGCCTGCGCCGGTGTAAGTGGGATCGTATGCGGAGA
>PMQB01000476.1:8623-18484 GCA_003169195.1 Bryobacterales bacterium | reverse complement strand
ACGATGTTGGTGTGGCCGACGGTGGAGACGTTGAACTGCGCTCCTTGCGTATATTGCGGGGCAGCGAGATTCCAACCATTGCCCGGGTTTTGACCGCGGACGCGCCAACCGTTGTTGATGCCGACGGGCGAGATTTGATCGGAGCTGGCGCCGAGGACGAGGACGTCATCGGTATTGGTTGCGCCGACGTTGGGGGCGGCTTGCGTATAGGTGTAGTTATTGGTCATGCCGAGCGCGAGCGCGGTGCCAGTGCCGACGGAAGGCGCGGGCGTGTTGTTGATGGCAACGGGGAGTGCGTTAAAGTCCCAAGCGGCGATGGTGGTTGCACCAACAGGTGAGTTAGCGGCAGTTAACGGAAGAGTGCCGAGAGGCTTAGTGGCATTCGGAGAGAAACGATGGACGACGAGGCCATCGGAATCGACATGGCCGTTGCTGCGGTCGAGTAAGTAGAGGAAACTTGCGCCGCCGAGAGTGATGACGTGCGGGTGGCCGAGGCCGGCATCGTTGCCGTTGGCGCTGGCAGAGTTGTCATTGGCGATTTTGGTGGCGCTGGAGCCGGTGATAGGACCAGGGCAAGCGACGGTGAGTTGCTCGGCCATTTGCTGGAAGGTCCAGGTTAGGCCGCCGTCGTTGGAATTGGCGGCGACGGGGGCTTCGTTTACATCGTGCGGGCGGTAATCGAAGATGCCGCGCAGAGCGGTTCCGCGGCCGGAGATGAACGGGAAGTAATAGGGCTGGAGGATGTTGGTGCCCAGGTTGGTGCTGGCCACATTGTTAACGCAATAGTTGCCGGCGGCGGTTGGGTTCACCAATGGACCGCTGTTGAGGGTCCAGGGTCCGCCGGTGATGACGGACTGAACGGGGGCGCTGGTGAGAGTCCAGGTGGTTTGTTGGCCGAAGCAGGCGGCTGTGAACAATGCAAAAAAGATGGCAGTGATTTTCATTTTGATAGTTCTCCAAGGAAGACGACGAGGGTTCCGACTACGCGCGTTGTTTACGGCGCGCAAAGACTAGCAGCGAGAGGCCACCGGCGATCAGGGCGAGGGGGGCTGGCTCTGGAGCGACGGTGATGGTGAGGGTGGTGATGCCACTCTCCACTTGGAAATCGCCAGTTTGCACGACGGTGTAAGCGATGGAACCGCTTTTCAGAGTGGCGAGTTGCGCAGGTGTGAAGGTGTAACTCCAAGGTGTTTGCACACCGGAGGGATCATTCCAACAATCGGCCGCTTCGCTGGCGCAATTGGCTACTTCGATGCCACCGACGAACAGGTTTTCGAGAGCAGTCGAGGGCGCGTAGGTGGTTCCGAAGAATCCGGAGACGGTGGCGGAGAGAATGGGAGCGGTAATGGGCGCGTAGGTGAACGTGCCGATGGTGAGCGATGGCTGCGGATACACAGGGTTTGTGAGATTCGGGCCGTCAAATTCGCCGATGGTGCTGGTAATAGTTCCTGCGCTTGCCAGAAGCGGGGCAGCGAGGAACAAGGCGAGAGACGGGAGTATGTTGGCAACTCTGCGCGAGCAGGATTGGGTTAGTGACATTTTGAAATCCTTCCGGAACAAGGGATTGATCGTCACATCGTCGAACGGGCATGGGTTGGATAGGCACAGCCTTGCCGTTTTGAACGATGTTGGAACGCCACCGATGCTAGCGCGCTGTCATTAACAGGCGATTACATTTATGTTTCAATTTGATCTCTGCGGAGGAAGTTGGTACCTGTGGCCGTGATGCGCGCGGGATGAGGTTCAACTCGAAAGCGATAATGAGCGGAATGGCGAACGAGATTCCTCCTTCGGGCCCGTGGGCGGGTTATTACCTGTATGGACAAGCGGGTCCAAAGCACCGTATGAGATTGGGGCTTGTCTTTACGCCCGATGGGAAGATGCGGGGTGACGGTTCGGATGATATCGGACGGTTTGCCATTCATGGTTCTTTCAATGGAGCCACGAGCGAGGCGAGTTGGACCAAGGCCTACATCGCCATGCATAGCGTGCAGTATGCGGGAATTTATAGCGGGCGGTCGATTTGTGGGAACTGGACTCTCTACGGGGGCAGCGGCGGTTTTTGGATTTGGCCGGAGGGTCTGGGGCAATTGGAGGAAGCGGCGTTAGGGGTGGAATTGCCGGAGCCTGTGGAGCCGATTCTCATTTGAGAGCCGAGCGGCGTAAAGGCGTATGGAACAATAAGCGCGTGTTGGGAAAAGTCTTCACAGCGTTGGTGGTGATGGTGGCCGCGGTGGTTTCGGCGTGGGCGGATGATGTGCCTGCGGGGCCGAAGCTACTGTTGAGTGCGCAGCGGCTGCGGCGGTTGAAGCGGGATCGGGAGCGCAAGACGGTGCGGTGGGTGGATTTTGAGAATCGCGTGAATAGTGTGCCGGATTCGCCGGAGCGTGGCTTTGAGTTGGCGCTGTATTACGTGGTGACGGGTGATGAGGTGAGAGGACGCGAGGCGGTTGAGTGGGCTATCAAACGCCAAGATCGACGGGTGATGCCGCTGGTTTTAGATTGGTGCAAGCCTCTCCTGACAGATGAGCAGCGGAAGAAGCTTCGTGACTATTTAGTGACTGTTAAGCAGGTGCCTACCATTCGGGAGGAGCGGGACATTTGGTTTCAAGCGATCGCCACCGGGGCCGAACACGGCGAGCCAACCGATATCGACTTGAGACGCGTAGTGAGTGGCCCGAATTACGAAGACCTTTACGCTTTGTGTGAACTCATCTATGCTGTCCGGGCTAACACGCACAAAGATCTGCGCGAAGTGGATGCACACTTTTTTTCGATTCTGCCAGAGCTCTTATTGCTCTCGGCGAAACCGAGCGAATTGAACTCACCGCCTTGGATGCTGCATGTTGCGGCGCTGGCGTTGGTGGAGATTGATCCGAATCTTCCGGCTTCGCAATTCCTGCAGAGCTGGGCGCTGGAGGATTCGCAGCTATTGCGGGAAGGGCCGGGCGTTGCGTACGAATTGCTTTGGGCCGATCCTTACTTGCCGGGCGTCGGCTATCAGAACATGGACACTTGGCTGTATGACGACCACGCGCGGTTGTATGCGCGGTCGGGTTGGGAGCCGAATAGTTGTTGGGTTTCGATATCGGCCAAGGGTGTGGAGCAAGAAAACTGCCCGCCGAACTGGGAGACGGAGACCGTCCATTTTGGACACCTGACTTTGCTTCCGATGACGGAGCGTTGCGTGGAGATTCCGCATTTGACAGACCATAACGAGTCGGTGGTGGTGTGGAAACTCAGGCCGGGGGAAACGGTTATGCACGGCAAAGGGAAAGAGCAGCGCAGTTATGAGGCCGATGCTGCGGGAATGTGGCGTCCGGGGGCGAATGTAGAGGGTCGAGTGTGTGCGGCGGCACACTGATAAACTAAGGGTTTCCAGGCTGAGCACTTGAAAGTGCCCGCCTTAAGGGAGTTATTCTTTTCATGATTGCAGCAACACAACTGCGCCCCGGTATGGTGGTGAAGTTCAACAACGAACTTCACACAGTTTTCAGCATGGTCCATAGGACGCCTGGGAACTTGCGCGGCTTTGTCCAAGCTAAGATGCGGAACATCCGGTCGGGTTCAATGATTGAACACCGGTTTTCTTCGGAAGATAAAGTTGAGCGGATTTCGCTTGACGAACAAGAGATGGAGTACATGTACGATGATGGCGATTCGTATTACTTCATGAACACCGAGAACTTCGAGCAGATGCATTTGTCGAAGGACATGTTGGGCGATGGTGTGAATTACTTGATTCCCCAGTTGAAGGTGACGGTGGAGTTCTACGAAGGCAAGCCAATTAGTGTGGAGTTGCCGCCGAGTGTAGAGATGGAAGTCAAAGAGACTGAGCCTAGCTTGAAGGGCTCGACGGTTTCGAACGTGACGAAGCCGGCCACGATGGAGACGGGGCTGGTGGTGCAAGTTCCCCCGTTTATTGGCAATGGCGAGCGCATTCGGGTGAACACAACAGACGGTAGTTACCTAGAACGCGCGTAATTCGCGAGTCTTTGTAGATCCTCATATACTGGTTAGCGGTAGATTTACCAGTTTGGGGATTGCTTTGTACAACAAGATACTGACGAGATCGGCACTGTGGGCCGGTTTGGCTTTTTTCACGACACAGCTTTACGCGCAGACATGGACGACGGTGACGAACCGGCCGCCTGCGGGTGTGACGAATTGCATGCTGCTGACGGACGGCGGCGTTATGTGCCAGGCGGGTGCGAGTTGGTATAAGCTGACGCCGAATCTCAGCGGGAGTTACGCTAGCGGCACATGGACGACGCTGGCGAGCTTGCCCTCCGGCTACAACCCGGATGCGTATGCTTCGGCGATTTTGGCCGATGGGCGGGCGGTGGTGGTGGGCGGCGAGTATAACAACGGCAGTTTTGCGCTCACCAACCTGGGTGCGATTTACGATCCGGTGGCGAATCAGTGGACGGCGCTGACGCCGCCTCCGAACATACAGTGTGTGGGCGATGCGCCGGCGCTGATATTGGCGGACGGGCGGTTTCTGGTGGGATCGAAATTGACACAGGCGTTAGCGGTGCTTGATCCGACGACGTTGAGTTGGGCAGTGGTGACTGCGAGCGGGAAGACGGACACATTCAATTCGGAAGAGGGTTGGACGCTGCTGCCGGATACGAGTTTTTTCACGCTGGATGTTTCGAAGGCGCCGCTGTCGGAGCGGTTTCTGATTAATGGCGCGAGTGGGCCGATTTGGACGACTTCGGGGAGCACGGTGAATGATTTGCATACACCGACGACGTCCAGTCCGTTGCAGGCGCCTGGATGCCCGGTGTACGACCCGCCGGGAGAAGTTGGGCCGACGCTGTTACTTCCCAGCGGGAAGGTTTTTGCGATTGGTGCGGACGGATTCACGGGTATCTATACACCTCCGGCGGCGGGAACAACGGGAACCGGAACGTGGGCGGCGGGGCCAGCGTATGCTTCAGGACAGAATGTGGAAGATGGGCCAGCGGCCGTGCTGCCCAGTGGCAATGTTTTGTTTGGGACGAGTCCGGGCGAGAGCGGCACTGGCCTGCATTACTACGAATTCAATGGGACGAGTTTGATTACCGTGCCCGCCCCGGCGCGCGCGTCGAGCGATGCGACTTATTACACTCAGTTGCTGGTTTTGCCGACGGGGCAGGTTTTGTTTGTGGATGGTTCGACCACGGTGGAGTTGTACACGCCGACGGGCACGCCTGCGGCCAGTTGGTTGCCGACGATTAGCGCGGTTCCTTTAGCGCTGACGGCGGGACAGACGTATGCAATCTCGGGCACGGAGTTCAATGGACTGACACAAGCTACGGCGTTTGGCGACGAATCGCAGAATGCGACGAACTATCCGCTGGTGCGCATCACGAACAACGGTACGGGCCACGTGTTCTATGCGAAAACGCATGGGCACAGTTCGATGGGAGTGGCCACTGGTTCGGCGGTGGTGAGTACGAACTTTGATGTACCAAGCAATATTGAAGGGGGCGCGAGCAATTTGGTGGTGGTGGCAAATGGTATTGCGTCGGCACCGATGGCGATCACGGTAGCGAGTGTAGGACCGAGTCTTTCAAGTGTTTCGCCAACGTCGGGCACAACTTCGGGCGGTACTTCGGTTACGATTAGCGGTGCGGGTTTCGTAGCGGGCGCGACGGTTCTGTTTGGCAGCACGGCGGGAACGGTTACGGCGATCACGGCAACGTCAATTACGGTGACAACACCGGCGCATGCCGCCGGAGTGGTGAATGTTGTAGTGAAAGATCCGAGCGGACAAAGCGCCACGCTGGCCAATAGCTTTACTTACGCGGCGGCGCCGACGATTAGCCGCATTTCGCCGACGAGTGGGACGCGCAATGGCGGAACGACGGTGACGATTTCCGGAAGCAACTTTGTTTCGGGAGCGACGGTCACGTTCGGCAGTACACAAGCGACGGTTCGTTCGCTCAGCAGCACGAGCATCAGCGTACGAACGCCGGCGCATGCGGCGGGTACGGTGAATGTGGTGGTGACGAATCCGAGTGGGCAAAGTGCCACGTTGACCAACGGCTACACGTTCCGCTAATGAAGGGCTGGTATGGTTTTACAGATCTACCAGCGTAATTTGCGGGGGCTTCTATAATGCAAGAGGAGCCCCTTTTAGTTTGGTTGACATCCATAGCCATATCCTGCCCGGTCTGGACGACGGAGCCCAAACATTGGACGAAACGCTGGCGATGCTGCGATTAGCGGCGGAGAACGGGACAACCGATATTGTGGCTACGCCGCATGCGAATTCTTCCTATGCGTACCATTCGGAAGTTGTGGAGCAACTGATTGCGGAAGTGGCGGCGGCTGCTGGCGATTTAATTCGCCTTCACCGCGGCTGCGATTTCCATTTAAACTTTGACAACCTTTCAAGCGCGCTGGAATATCCGCAGCAATATACCATCAACGCCGGCCGGTATTTGATGGTGGAACTTCCGGATTTGGCGTCGCTACCGGTGATGAGAACCGTGCTTGGCCGATTGCTGGCGGTGCGCATAGTGCCGGTGATTACGCATCCAGAACGCAATGGACCGTTGTGCGCCAATTTGTCTGAACTGGAAAGCTGGGTGCGCGATGGCTGCTTGTTGCAGGTGACGGCACAATCTTTTTCGGGACGGTTTGGCCAGACGGCGCAGCGGGTGGCGGAGACGCTGATGAACTCAGGTTCAGTCCATTTTGTGGCAAGCGATGCGCATGACTGCCAGGATCGGCCGCCGAATCTAGCGCCGGCGTATTTTCATGTGGTTCAGCACTGGGGACAGGAATATGCGGACGCGCTGTTCATCGATCATCCGACGGCGGTGGTGATGGACGAACCTATTTTCGTGGCCGCGCCGAAGCCAGCCAAGAAAGCGTCGCGCTTCAGCTTCTGGAAATGACAGTCTAAATGCTCGCTCCCCTGATTACGCTGGTTGCGCTGGCGCTCTCTCTTGTCTGGGCGTTGTTCTTGCGCGCGGGCGTCTACCCTTCGGACTGGGTATCAACTGTACTATTCGTAGGTTGTATCTGTCTTGTTTACTGGTTTTTTACGCGGCGGCGGTTGATGGCGCCACGGATAACCGGTTGGGTGCGGTGGGTGATTTGGGCGCTCCCGTGTTACTGTGCTTTCCAATTGTTGCCGTTGCCCTTGGGGCTGCTGCGTGCGCTGTCGCCGGCGCGGGCGGAGTTAGTGGTTGCGCTCGGTCCGGTGATTTCCGGCGTGAGCAGTGCGCCGCTGGCCGTGAATCCACCAATGGCCATGCTGTGGGGCTTTACGCTGCTGGGTTACATTGCCACGTTTTTCCTGGTACGAGAATTGGGCTGGCGGTTTGTAGATCGTCCTTGGGTGACGGTGGTGCCGCTTTTGGTGATCGGATTTCTGGAAGCGGGTATAGGCATGATTCAGGTATCGGCGGGTTGGCCGAATACGGAAGGCAGCGGCACTTATACGAATCGCGATCATTTCAGCGGGATGCTGGAAATGCTTTTGCCGCTGGCGGTGGTGTTTGGCTGGGCGATTTTGCAGCGGCTGCGTGAGACCTTCGAACGATCAATGTGGCCGGCGATTCAGGTTTGTGTTGTTTGGGGAACGGCGGCGCTGCTGTTGATTGCGATTGTGTATTCGTTATCGCGCATGGGCTTCTTTGTGGCCTTGTGCAGTTTGTTTGTGACCGGCGCGTTGTGTTTTGGGCCACGGATGCCTTCCAAGAATTTCCGCACGGTGTCACTCACGCTGCTGGCGTTGGGGGCGTTGGCGCTGTTTGTGTTCTTACCGCCGGATCAATTGGTTGCGCGCTTTGCAGAGATGTCGGCGTCGGGTAAGATTTCGGCGGATACGCGGTTGTATTTATGGAAAGAGACGCTGTCGTTGATTGATGAGTATCGGTGGTTTGGCTGCGGCTTGGGCGGATTTGAATCGACGTTTTTGAAGTATCAGGACATTGTGAACGGCTACCGGGTGGAGATGGCGCACAACGATTATCTGCAGTATCTGGCGGAGTTGGGATTTGTTGGATTTGGGCTATTAGTTGCGGCGATGGTGGGTGTACTGATTCCGGTTGTCAAGGGGCTTGTGCGCGTCACGGACGAGAACCGGCGGCTGTTGTTAGTGGGCTGCGTGGGTAGTTTTGTGGCGATTGCGCTGCATAGTTTTGTGGATTTTAATTTGTACATTCCGGCGAACGCGATGATTTTGGCGTGGATTGCCGGGGTAGCTTCGATTAACGGGTTGGATTGAAAAGGGTTTGCGATGGAGTGGGCAAGCCCATCCGGCGAGGCGATGGAGGCTGCTAACCGATGATTGCCACTCTGCGCAAGCTGGAAGCCTGGGATATGGAGACGCTGGCTATGGTGTGATAACTCGATACCAGGGACGGCGCGCCTTTCGCCCATGGTCCCCAAGCAGCAACGCGGCTACTGGATGGGGCTGAGGTCTACGGAATCGATCCAGGCTTTGCCGGCGATTTTGCTGTCGATCTTTCGCGAAGTGCCGCGCATGATTTCGATCCGCACGAGTTTGGTTTCGGGACCGATGGCGAAGGCGTGATCGACTTGAGTCCAAGGCAGGGTTCCGGTTTTGGCGTCGGTGCGCGCATCCAAGACGTTCGGGTGAGCGGGGTCGTAGACGCGAATCGAAATGCCTTGATCGGTGGTGATGCCGTCGAGTTTCAGGAAGCCGCTCACGTGCCACTGGCCCGGTTGGACGACAGTGTCCTGATAGACGCCGTGATAGTCAACGTTGGTTAGGCCGCCGAAAGTGAGTTTGACGGACCATTGGCCATCGCGCGAGACATCTTGTACGCGGGTAGCTTCGACATCGGGTGTGGTTTCAATGTGCCAATCGAACGGGCCGGGTTTGGGTTCCATTTCGAAGCTTCCGTTGAAGACCCAGTTGAGGACCTGATAATAAGCCGCGGTTTTCGGATTGGCGCGACGCCATTCTTCCGATGCTTCCGTGACTTGGTTACTCGCCAAGAGGAACGACACGTAGTCGCCTTCCGATTTTTCGTTGGTCAGGGAATGTTGTACCATCCAGTTCCAGGTGGCCTCGGCTTCAGGCAGTTTTTTATCGCCCATCCAATATTGCAGGAAGGGTTCGGCGGCCGTGGCGATGGGAGGCACGCCTTTGTCGAGCAGTTCTTGGATGGGTGCACCGAGACGGCTGTACGTTAAGAAGGCTGGCTGGTAATAACTCGACAACTCAGGATTCTTCAGCACGACGGAGAGGTCGCGCAGGGTTTCGGCGTTATCGCCGGTTTGGAAAGCGAAGTTGGCGGCTCGGAAGAGAATGGCGGGATTAGACGGACCGGCGACGAGTGCGCGCTGAAAGCAATACTTTGCTTCGTTGAGATGTTGGGCGTCGCGTTCCACTTCGGCGAGATTGGCCCAAGCGTAGGCAGAGCCTGGATCGTCCAGCAGGGCACGCTTGAATTCGGGTAGCATTTGCGCGGAATTACCGGTGGCGCTTTGTTGGAGGAGCGTGAAGGTGCGGGTGTCCCAGAATTCTTCGGGGCACAACCAAGCGGCGCAATAGCGCTGCTTCGTTGGGTTGTCATAGCTCATGTTGCCGAGCCAGACTTCGACTGCGCCGTAACTGAGCAGGACGAATCCTAAGAGCGTACCCAGAAGCTTGATAGAAGATCCTCCATTTCACTCGATTGTAGCGTTTTCCAAGACTTAGTACCCCTATTCCTTGAGAAACGAGGTGGCCAAAGGTTATAGTATTTATTACCCGTTAAAGATGAGGAATAGACTGAATTTCCTGCCCCAGATAGCACTCTTCTTGCTTTTGGGTCGTACTGTGGTGGCATTTAGCCCGGTGGCGACCGTAAGCAGCCCGGAACCGTTTACGCTGGATGGCCGATCCGTGAC
>PMQB01000476.1:0-8589 GCA_003169195.1 Bryobacterales bacterium | reverse complement strand
GGTTCGGAAACGCAGCCGAAATTGGTTTTGCTGGCAGGATCACTTGATTACAAAGTGGTGCTGGGATCGAATTTGTCGGTGACGAGTCTTGATCTGGAACGGAAGAGCAAACCGGTGGCAGGGCGCGCGGTGCAGCCGGCGGTGAAACCGCTGACTACGCCACGTTCGGGCGAAGTGACGCTCCCGTAACTACGGCTGCGTCGTGATCGTATTCGTGGCAACGGCTTCGAGCAAGCGCCTGAACAGTAGTTCTGACGCGTGGCCATTTTGTGGTGATGGTTGGTTGTAACGGCTGGCGGTAATGGCGATGGTTAGATCCAGTGCGGGGATGATGTAAAGGCGTTGGCCACCGTTACCCATGGCCGCTATGCACTTGAGCGATTGGCCCGCCATTTGGAAAGTTTGGATGCGCCAGAGATAGCCGTAACGCCAATCGTCTTCCGCAGGCAAGTAGCCTTGCGTGCTTTCTTTTAAATAACTTTCCGGGACAATTTGACGACCGTTCCAACGGCCCTCACCGAGCATCAATTGGCCGATTTTGGCGAGGTCACGCGGACGCAGGCGCAGGCCGGCGTGGGCCATGAATTGATTGTTGCGACCAGTATGCCATTCGAAGGTGTTGACGCCTAATGGTTCGAACAGGGCTTGGCGGGCGAAACGATCAAGGGGCATGCCGGTGACGCGCTCCAACACGGCACCAAGCACAATGACGCCGCCGCTGTTGTAGAGATAATGCGTGCCGGGCGGGTGCGCAACGGGGCGCTGCAAAACGTATCGCACCATGTTGCCAGAGAATTCCATGCGCGTTTCATCGCTTAAGAAAGAGACTTCGCCATCTTCGTCCCAAGCGAGGCCCGATGACATGGTGAGGAGATGACGCAGCGTAATTTGGCGTTTGTTGGCGAGAACGGATGGTTCGAGGGGAGGATTGAGAATGGCGAGGACGGGTGTATCGAGCGAGGCGATTTTTCCTTGCTGGAGAGCGATGCCGATGAGTAGGCTGACGACGCTCTTGCTGATGGAGCGCATGTCGTGCAGCGTGGTGGCTTTGAAGGTTTCGTCGTGGGCGAGGAGGTGGCCGATGGTTTTGTCTTTGGAATGGAAGTAGCGTTCGGCGATGATTTGACCGTGCTGTTCGACGAGGACGGAATGGAGGAGACTGGGTGCGGCGTCGGGAGGGTTGGCGATTTGGCAGAGATGGGTGGTGAGCGCGGAGGGGTGAGTGGCGGACGATTCGCAGATGGATTGTGCGCTGAGCGTTACGGCTGATAAGACGAGTATAAAAAAGTTTTGGGGAATATTCCCAGCCATACATCACAGTATCTGCAATGTGTGGTTGTCGTCGCTGGCGGATTTTGGATAGGTTCAGTGGTTTAAAGCGCCTTCGCCAAGGCGGCTGCACTTAACGTGGCTGCGAGTGAACTGCATAAATCTCTTCCGTCCCGGTACTTCGGAGAAGCACCGGCGAATTGTCCGGGGCTAACCCGAATTGAAGGCCGGCCAACCGACCTGCTTGGTTTATGCCGGCGACGCTGGCTACTTCTTCAATCTTTTTGTTCTGAATGCCATACCGAACAATGGCCGGCTTTGTTCCGTTTCGAAAGAAATAGACGTACTGGCTATCTCTGGACCAATGTGTGATACCCCAACCTTCTGCAACCTCAGACCACAACTGCGTGTGAAAGTCGAAGATCACGACGCGCTGGCGATCGAGAGACAGCGCCGTCGCATAGCGCCCGTCGTACGACCAGGTAGGCGAGAAGAAACTGCGCGAACCAGGTAGTGTCGTGACTTGCCGGCTGTTTAGATCGAGAGTGTGGATAGCCACCTGATGTGCGCCAGCGCCGAAAAAAGGATAGTCGCTGTAGAGGATCTGGTTTCCGTCTGGCGACCAAGTCGGATGCATCTCGGCGTCGGTGCTTTCCGGAATGATCTGTGGCGGACCGCCGTCGCGCGAAACGATCCCGGTTTGGTTATGCTTGCCAGCTCCGAGGGTGTGGAAGATAATCCGCTGGCCGTCGGGAGACCATTGTGGAACCCTTGCTTCTCGCGGTGGAAATGTGAGTTGAAGGAGGTCGCTTCCATCGATTCTGCTCCGCCACAGTGTTCCTTCCGGCAGGCGAACATAGCTGACCCATTGTCCGTCTCTAGAGAAATCAACAAAATCCGCGGAAATACCTCCCAGGTATGGAACGAATTGGTGGAAGGTTGAATCGTAACGCGCGAGTTCGCCCCGTTCCTGCTCACCAACGACTAACAATGTTTTGCCGTCCGGACTCGGCATTGGCACCATAGAGTTAATCTGGCCGCTTGTAACCTGAAAAGGCATATTGCGCCCCTTCAGAAGCGATCCAATCGAGTCAGCGTTTGATGGAATCGCCCAGATCTCGGTTCCGCCGCCGCGACTTGCTTGGAAGAAAAATAGCTTTCCATCTGCAGACCATTCTCCGCAACATTCGGCGGATGGATTGTTCCAATTCGCAAGGAGTGGCCGAACACTCCCTGTATCGACGGCGACTTCCCAAATGGACTGAGACAGGCGTTTGGGATCGGCCACCGTTAGGCGCAAGGATTTGTCGCCGGGTGACCATCTCGGTCTCCATCCCAAGCCCGGAAGATCCGCCAGTTTCCGCTGCCCAGTTCCCATCTCGTCCGACAAATACAATTCGCTTCCATGGGTAAAGGCGATCCGGTGCCCGTCGCGCGACCACGCGGCATCACGGGCGGTGAGAAGACCCACCCGCCGGGGACTGCCCGCCGGAACGGGAACGGCCCAGAGCGGTGTATCGGTGGCGGGATCGAGGATCTCACCCACGAGTAACTCAGAGCGTACTGGCGAGAAGTCCAACAGCTGCACTGATCCAAAAGGAAGCGGAATTTTTGCGGTTTCGCCGCCAGCCACCGAAACCTCAGCAATCGACATTGAGCTCAACGTACCCGCCGTGAAGTAGACTCGGCTGCCATCGGTGGCGAGTGGGGCATTTGTGCCGCCGAGTAATCCAGTTAGCCCTCGCTTGTCTGCGCCGTCCCGCGTAAGTTGGGAGAATTTTGCAAGTGGCGGAGGGATCGGTTGCAGACGCACCAACAGCATCGTAAATACACCTATGGTTGCTAACGCGATGCCTACTACAATCACTGCCCGTGGTAACGAATAGGATCGCGTTGGGCGCTCTATCGCTAGAGCCGAATTCTTCAGATCGGAGGCAGGGGCCACCAGTTCCTCGACGGGTACGCTAATCCGATAACCGCGCTTCGGGACTGTCTGTATATATTCCTGGTCGCCAGGCGCTCGTCCGAGTGTGCGTCGCAGCACGAAGACATTCTGGGCTAGATTGCTCTCCTCAACGAAGGAATCCGGCCAAAGAGTCTGCATCAATTGATCCTTAGAGACAACCTCGCCGCGGCGTTCCACCAACGCTAAAAGCGTGTCGAAGACCTTTGGCGGCAAGGGAATATTCTGCTCGCCGTTGCGGAGCGTCTTGGTTGCCACATTCAATATGAATGGGCCGAACTTGAATAAACCCTCCCGAATCAGGGACATGGCGAACCAAAGAAAAATTGAGATTTTATTGAGGACATAAATGCATTTTGTAGTGTATCTTCGCCGCTATGAGTTTCTCGGCAATGACGGCGTTGCGGAGTTCCCTCCGCTCGGAGGCAGGGAACTCCAGAGGGCAAAGTATAGCGGCCAAGGCGAGTCCGAGGACAAGCCGAAGTCTCGACAACAAGTTTTTCGCCGCAATGGCAGGCGTAATTCTCGCGACGGTATTTCTGGGCTTTGCGCATACCTATTATTTGGCCGGCGTTTTCAAGGCAAAGCTTCCCAGTCCGATCGTCCACGTTCACGCCGTCCTATTTTCCTCGTGGATTCTCTTTTTGATTTTGCAGATCGCTCTTGTGTGGGTAGACCGCGTTGACTGGCATCGTCGCTTAGGGATGTTTGGCGCCGTCCTCGCGCTTATCATGTTTGTCTTCGGCTTCTTGGCCGCTACGCAGTCGTTCGCCAGAGGATTTTCGCCGCCGGGGTCGAGAATTCCTCCGGCAACATTCTACGCAATCCCCTTCTGCGAAATAGTGACATTTCTCGCGCTTTTCGTTGCTGGCTTTTTGATGCGCTTCGACGCCCCAGCTCACAAACGACTTATGCTCATTGCGACACTCGAACTCCTCGGGCCCGCGATCGGTCGTTGGCCCTTCGCCATCGTCCACAAGGTGCCGCTCTTAATTTCACTGATTATCGTGTTGTTCCTCCTGTTTGTCGCTGTTTTCGACCTGTGGACCCGCCGCAAAATTCATCGCGCCACTGTGACAGGTGGATCGTTTGTCATTGTCTCTCAACTTGTGATGTTTCCGATCGGCCATACCGTTCTCTGGCACCGTTTCGCTGAGTGGATCTTGAAACTTTGGAACGCTTCCAGTTGAGGAAAAAGCCGAAAGGAGATCTCGTATGAAATTATTTCGCTGTCAGGTTGTTGGTGTTCTGACGGCCACTACCTTCTGTGCACAAAACCCGCCACTAGGTTCATAGCGCAAGACTCAAAGAGAGTGTAGCGCGTGCGGTTATATTAGGGAACGATGACGCGTTTTCTTCTGACGGCTGCACTTTTTGTCGCCGGTCCACTGACGGCTGCGGGTGTTCCGCCGTGCGAGACCGCAGTGCAGACCAAAGCTTATGCGGCGCAGGTGGATGAGCGAATTAAACAGATCAAGCCGCGGATGTTTGTACAAATGGACACGGCCTCGAAATGGACGGAAGTCAAAGATACGCCAGACTCGGCTGCGGCTGTGGCGAATGTCTACGTCGACCCTTCCGGTTTGCCAATCGCAGCTTTCTTTTCCTTCGCACCGGCGGCCAAGGATTGGGTTCAGTTTGCAAACTATTCTTTCCGGGCGGACGGCACGTTAGCAAAAAAAAATGAACTGTTGAACACTACGCACGGCCGCGTGAGCATGTCGCGTGAAACCCTGTTCGGGTGTCAAGGCGAGGAATTGAAGGCGACCGAGCAATTTGTGGATCTGGGTACGAAACACAAGAAGAAACGGCCGGGCGACGATTTTGTTGACGAACCTTCGCCCGTGTTTAAGAGGATTGAGGAGTTGCCGTTCTACGCGGCGTTGCTGGCGGCGCGCTAGCTCGCGCTATTCGACGTAGAATAATGGCAGCGAAGAACAGTGCAATGAAGCAGAAATCGCGTACACAAACGAAGACCCGGCCAAAAGACGTGGATATGGAATGGTTAGCCGCCACCCCGCCGTGGGAATGGCCGAAGAATGCGGGTGAGAAGTTTCAGGAGGTCCTGACGGATGTCGGAGCTTCTGCCTCGGACAGGCTGCTGGCCGCTGAAATGGCGGGCGATACCGTCGTCGTCAACGACGAGATGGTCGAAATTCTGATGGGGATTTTAGGTAGGGCGGACGAAGCTGAGGAATTGCGGGCGCAGACTGCGATTTCGTTAGGGCCGGCCCTGGAATCGGCGGAACTGGGCGACTTCGATGACGAGATTGGCTCAGTACCGATTTCGGAGGAGATGTTTGGGAAGATCCAGCGGTTTCTGCAAGTGCTGTATCACGAACAGAGCATCCCGAAATTAGTGCGGCGGCGGATTTTAGAAGCGTCTGTGCGGGCGCAACAGGATTGGCATGTGGATGCGATCCGGGAAGCCTATGCGCGCGGGGATCGGGACTGGAAGCTGACTGCCGTGTTCGCGATGCGCTACGTGCGTGGATTTGAGCCAGAGATTCTGGAAGAGCTGAAGAGCACGGACGAGGAAATCCATATCGAAGCGGTACACGCGGCGGGGAGCCAGGAAGTGGATGCGGCTTGGGCCCATCTGTGGGGGATCATCCATAAGCCGAGTGAGACGTCGAAGGATCTGTTGCTGGCGGCGATTTTGGCCATTGGGAATATCCGGCAGGATACCGATACTTTGGAAATGCTGAATGATTTAGTCGATTCCAAAGATCAGGATATTTCGGAAGCGGCCGATGAGGCGTTGTCGATGGCGGGGGCGTACACGGAGTTTGATGAGGACGCCTACTTGAAAGATGAGGACGCGAGTGGTTGGATTAATTGAGGGGTTTTCGCGGATCTCTTAGTCGAAGCGATCAGAGAGAGCGGTGGCGTCCAGCAGCCGCACGCCCAGATCTTCGAGTTCGGCGGTGGATCACTTGGACAGGCGATCCTCGATCGGGTAGGCAGGATGCCGAAGCGGCGCGAGAGTAAGGGCCTTTAGAAGCGTTTCGGCTTCGAACGTGCGGATGTCGACAATCGTAAACCGGCAGAAGATCTTGGGGCCGAGTATTTTGAACCGGTTGCTTGTGTTCTGAAGGTTTGTCCGCCTGTGTCCGAGCAGCCGATCATCCAAACGAAGTCAATCTCGAAACTTCCTATATCGTCGTGACTGGACCGCGTGGCCGCGGACCGCTTGCAGACGAGACACCTGATCGTTTGTACTGAGCAAGTCAAACATAAATTCGCTGAGAGAGGGCGGCTACGATAACGTCCTTTATCGTTCGATAATGGGTTGGCGAGAAGAAGCGGTTCAGGTACGAACTGGCGACCCTGGTGGCGCCCGCATCATGTGAATCCGAGCTTTGTTTTGTCCGAGTGGCGCGTTTATCCGGCCAATCTCTGCCTAATTTTGTGGGATGTTGAGTTTGCGGGTAAGCGAGAGGATTTTGGTAAGCCGATTGGAAAGGCGGTCGAGAGTGCGTCGCACAGGACCGTCTGGCAGAGTGCGGCGGAACATTTCCATGACATGTTGCGTGGTGCGCAGAGAGTCAAGGACGCCGTCGAGATCGGGTTGGGCGAGAGGGCGTGAGCTTTGGGGGGTGGCGCAAAGTGCCTAGGGTGCGAGCGGGCCATGTCGAACTCGCGCTGCACATCGGTCGAAATAATATCTAAGTACCGTATGGTCATTGCGGGCGAAGAGTGGCCGAGCAACTTCATGAGAACAGGCAGGGTAACGCCGGAGCGAACTAGCTCCGTGGCATATGTGTGTCTCAGTTGGTGCGGGACGATGCGTGCGGAGATGCCTGCGGCCGCGGTGACTTCGTGTAAGTAGTCGCGGAGTCGTTTCACCAACCTCGCTCGGCTGCCGTGGCGGGCCAGGAGGCGGCCGTCTGGGGGCAAGGAATCGAGTGAGCGAAAGAAGCGGAGACGGTAAACCAAGTCACAAACGAAGGCAGCGACCGGGACGACGCGTTCGGTCTTGAGCTTGCCGAGAGGAACGTGAATCGCGCGTTGATCTTGCGTAGCGGCATACAGGCAATCAAAGGAAAGATCAACCGCTTCTCCGATGCGCATGCCGGTGTGACGTAGCAACAGAAAGACATTGGAACCGAGATCATTGCGGCGCAGCAATTCTTGCTGGAGCGCTTGATCCTGCCAGGGGGGCAGGGCGCGCGGGACGCGTTGTGGAGGACGAGGAATATCTTCGTGGCGCAAGAGATGAGCGAGCTGGGGTAAGTGCTCGGTGTCAGCCAGTTCCTGAAGAAGACCGCGCAGCTGAATAATATGATGGATGTAGTAGCGCGTCGCCAAAGGTGGACTCTGGGATTGCAATGTGGTTAGCCAACCGAGGATGTGTGGATCTCGGCGCAGTTGAGCGAGAGTGAATATGTTGGGGTACTCGCTTTCGAGATAGATCAGGAAGTGCCGCGCCACGCCGCGGTATGGGCGAGCAGAGTCTGGGACCATCCCCACGGTGAGTGAGTCAACCGCGCGCTGAAAGAGGGGAAGTAATGGATGGTCCACTCGCGCGAGGCGAGAGCGATTCATGGGGGTGTTACCGGAAGGGGCCGTATGTGTTGAGCGACGGCACGCGCATATTGCTGGAAGACATCGAGCGGCGTGATTGCCACGTAGACGAGAGTGGTCTGAATGTGCGCGTGTCCCATCAAGTGCATGAGGGCGGGCAGGCTTACGCCGGCGCACAGCATATCGGAGGCAAAGGTGTGTCGAAAGCGGTGAGGGTTGGCGATGGTGACGCCGGTTGTCTGACGATGATGGCGGAAGAGCGAACGTAACCCGGCAGCGGTCATGCGGCTGCCGCGAGCGTGGCCTTTGAGGGAGACGAAGAGGGCGGTGGTTTTGAACTCGCATCGTTCCAGCTTTAGATAGTGATCGAGCAGCTGAACGGTTTCAGGAGCCAGCGGGAGAAAACGCAGTTTGTTCCCTTTGCCGCGCACCCGGATCTGGGCCTCGGAGGCGAGAAGATCCTCGCAATTCAGATCGAGAACTTCTTGCGAGCGCAGTCCTTGCATCANNGAGGTGCGGAAGCTAGCCCAGAAGCGTGCCACTTGCTCGATGGACAAAGGCACGATGGCGCGTTTGGGCGTCTTCACCCGCAAGCGACTCAAGGCCGGCTTGGGGCGGCCGAGATCCATGGGGGCGTGCTGCCAGTAGGTCTTCTGAAAGCCAGGCGCCACTTGCGCGGGAGCGTTGGGAAAGAGCATGCGCAAGGCTTTATCGACAATGGCTACACGGTGGTTGATGGTAGCACCGCTGGGTTCGGGCTTTTGGCTGGACTGGAAACGCACATAGTCCAGCAAGAGCGAATCCTTGATCTCGCCTTCGGACACGGCGTC
>PMQB01000010.1 GCA_003169195.1 Bryobacterales bacterium | reverse complement strand
GGCCGGTTGTGAATACAAGCTTTGCAACAAATTCAAGATTCAGTAGATCTTGTCATGACGCATGTGTTTCGGTTAGACATTCTCATACCGGATTAAAAATATTTCCAAGCCAAATTGGTGCCTCCGCTATCTTGCTGGGCTTTTGGCAACTGGTCTAAAGACCGAACAACTCCCAAACCTTCTTGCCAGCTTCAACGATTTCATAGCCCAAAGCAGCAGTGCCAAGAGAGTTCTTTGCTGTCTCCATCCATTTCTTGATCGCGGAGGTGTTCGGTTCAGCTTCGTCAGTCAATTCGCTCTTAACTTTGATAAGAGCATATTCTGCCTTTGCAGATTCATCATTCTTTTCTTCGGCGGCCTTCAGCCTCCCAAGCAGATCAGCGAGTGCGGAGATTCGCTCGTGTTTTTCGTTGAAAGATTGCCCAATGTTGATCGAGCTATCGGTCAATACATTGTGATCGCCTTGGATAGCACCTGCGCCTGTATTCATTGAGCCGATGGTGTTGCCCTTACCCACGACTACGTTGTTGTTAGCCCCAGACACTGACACGCGAACACCTCCCNNGTACCGCCAGATCATAAAGATGTTCGTTGTCAGCAAACAACCGATCCTCGGCCAACTCTTGAATGTTTGCAGTCAAGGGTTGTCTATCGAGAACTCCGCCCAAAAGTAAGGACGAAACTAATTCTTTGGCTGTCCTAATTTCAACGGGTTCATACGATGCGATTGGCTTTGGCATAGCCCGCCTATCCGACCCGATTTATGTTACCGTACTGAGAAGAACAATGGGACCACTTCGGCGTTGTCGGTGTCGAACGACTGTCCATTTCTAAATTCAAGTTTGGGCGGGATCTGCCGGATATCGCTAAACTCGTGGTCAGCGAAGCTGCCATCGGGAGCGACCACTCGGTAGGTTCGACGCAGTTTGCCAGAGCGAACCATGTTCTCGACCGCAACGGCAAACTCAATTCCGTCCACATGCGGAAATGCCCTCCCAATTTCTCTCGGGTCAAGAGCAGCGTTGGAATGAGTCTTCAACCAATCTGCGAGACTCTGCTCTGCATAGGTCATACGCACAGTCCCGGTTCCCTGCGCAGTTTGTCCCGATCCCATACTTCGAAGTCCTTTACAACCATATTATGGCACTGCCTTCCAGAGATGTAAGGTTGGGGTGCTGAAACCTTCGCCCCGACAGACGAGAACCTGATAATTGGAGCGCTTCCGGCGCAAAACTTTGACTCAGTATTAACACTGAAATTTAGTCGATTTGGTACTGCTAAATTTTCTATCAGATTAAACTTTCAAGCCCGTTTTGAGATTCGATCGGTTCCACCGAGTTCCCCTTACACGGTTTTCTGATGCCGACTCTGTTGAGCCAGGCACAATCTCGCTTGGTACTGGTAAGAGGCGCAGTTTCGACCCTTTTAAACTAGGACAAAATTGACCGTTTCGACTGTAGTGGGCAGATTGAATGGGAATTCTCCAGGTGTTTGTTCTTGGAAGGTGATCGGATGGGAATGGCTCCTGCCCTTCCATTAGGGGTTTCGGACGGGCTCTAAGATCTAGAAAAATGCCCGCTAACTTTCAGTTGCCTCAGATTATTAACAATGGTTAAAAACGAAACGATTTTTGCCGCATCCTTGCAATGCGCAGCGACGCCTCTTCTACCTCTTCAAAACACCTTTCAAGGACTCGCTCAATTGGCAGATCATTCCAGATGCCCTCTTCTTGGAGGGTAAGTACAAACGCCCCTGTTGTTATCACTCGGGCGCTTGGAGTGATCGCCGCAGCGGTCATCGGAGCTAACGAAACCGCTTCGATGTTGCCCAGATAAAAAGGAACAGTAAACTGAACTTTGATGACAGTCCCATCATTTCCATGAACCTCGACACCTACATTTCTGCTGTGAACCAAAGTAAAATTACAAGCCCTATGCTTGTCAGTGTTGCTTAGCTCGTTCAGCACAGATAAGGGGTTCGGCTTCGGACCAAACGGGTCATGCCAAGGCTGAAATGTTTTGATGATTGTTAGCGCCGCTGAGGGAACCCCTTCAAGAAGCTTGTCCTTCCAGTTTTTTTCTTCCTTGGTGAATGGGAACGCTATTCTTGGCTTCTTGTAATCATTCAGTGGATTGACCGTCCGAGCAAGGCCACAAACCAAATTGTCCAACGCCCCACTCATGTTGTGAACGCACTCACCCATTAAAACGCTGAGACCGGGTGGTGGAATATAGTCTTTGACCCACATTACGAGCCAAGGGTGCAACTCGCTCGGGGATGTTTTTAAAACCTGTTCGACCTTAATCGTTGACAGGAACTCTCTGATTTCTAGATGAAGTATATCGATCTGTTCGTGCGCCCGGATCATCTTCGCATCGACGCTTTCCATCCACGGAAGCGAGTTTGACGGCGGCATGAACAATTATTGCCCGTTCGTGACGATGGAATTTAGCAACCGGTTAAGCACGACTTCCTTGCTCTTCCAATTGCCCCTTAGCCGCCTACCGCCGCGCTTCGCGCTCCTTAAACATCGCAATTATTTCCAGTTCATTACTCCAACTAAACCAGCACTTCCGTCGATAATGTGCCAGCAACTCTTCCAGCTTCTCCGCGCTACTGGCGTCCGGCCATTCAATCGTGACCGGCCCCGCGAAACCGGGGAGCCGCTCGCCTTCGATGTACTGGCCATCCCACCGCCACTCGTGCGTCGGAGTCGTATCTAAGTTCGTCAAGCCGTACTTCACCTGAAGTAAGTCACAATCGCTCAGCGTGTAAATGAATCCTTCGTCCAACAGCTTGCGAATGTTCACTGCTACGTATGTGGCATTGCCTTCAATTTTGGCGATCAAATC
>PMQB01000316.1 GCA_003169195.1 Bryobacterales bacterium | reverse complement strand
CATGAAGATGATTTCCGTGGCCGATCTCATCCGCTACCGACTCCAAACGGAAAAGTTCATCCAGCGCGAGGCCACCGGAAAACTCCAAACCCCACAAGGCGAATTCGAAACCATTCGCTATGTCAGCCGCCTCGATAATGAAGCCCACCTCGTCCTTGTTCACGGTGACATCGCCGGCAAACAAAATGTCCTGGTCCGCGTTCACTCGCACTGTGTCTACGGCGACGTCTTCGCTTCTACCCAGTGTGATTGCCACCAACTCATTCCGTCAGCGCTAGAAGCCATCGCCAAAGCCAAGAGCGGCGTATTTATCTACCTGCATCAAACTGGCGCCGGCCTACACTCCACCTGGCGCGACGGCAAGCACGAATTAGTCGGCCACGTCCGCGGCCAATCCACCTTCATCCCCTCCGACGGCCATCAACCCCTCCAACACGAGTCCGGCGTCGGCGCCCAAATCCTCTCCGACTTAGGCCTCAGTTCCATCCGCTTGCTCACTAACCATCCCCGCAAAGTCGTCGGCCTCGAAGGCTTCGGCATCCAAATCACCGACCAAGTCCCCTTTGCCGTTTCCACCACAGATCATCCCTCTCTTACACCAATCACTTCCTAGCCGCGCCGCGCACCCCAATACCCGCCATACCGAAGCACCTCCTCATTCAGCGCGCAGCATAACGGACGGATCAATCATTACCGCGCGCCGAACCGCTGGCAAGACCGCCAAGAGCGTGGCTGTTAGCAATACACTCATCGGAAACATCAGCATCCCAGGATCATTAGCTTTGACTCGATATAGCAGAGCTGAGACATAACGGTCCGAACCCAAAGCAATAACGAGCCCGGCTAACGCTCCCACCATCACCATTGCCATTACGCGGATGGTCACCAGCCACGCTATGTTTCCCGTCCGCGCTCCTACCGCCAAGCGAATACCAATCTCGCGCTCGCGTTGCAAAACGGAATAATTCAAAACACCATACAACCCAATCGCGGCCAAAAGCAGTGAGTTGTCTCGGTTTACTGACGCGGCTTCCATCGTCGGCGCAAAAATATCCGTCATCGTGCCGGGCTCGGTGCCAATGAATCCTTTCGGCGCGACACCCACAATCTGATAAACAACGTTGCCCATGTGGAAGGTGCGCCCGATGACGGCGGGGTCCCGACCGAAGCGCGCAGTCCAGTAGTCATAGGACAGCACGGCAAGGGGTTTTGCTCCTGGAATGCGATCGTCCTCTTCGGAAAGCAGTCTGCCCAAGGCCGGATGCAATCCGAAATCCGGGAACATCTCGCCCGATACCTCCTGACGATATGCTTTCTCCATGCTGGCGTCCGAACTAAAGGTCAGATCGATGCGGCTCGCGAAAGAAACCGCAACCACTTTCGCTTGCCCAGTGAGTGCCGCCCGCATTTGGCGAAACAAAAGATAGGAGTTGCTGGCCCATGTCTGGGGTCGCCCAGTTCGAGAATCGAATCCGCGATAAGAAACGAAGTAAAGACTGCCAGGGTCGCGCACCGGCATTGGCCGAAGAAACAGCGCGTCCACCAAACGAAACGCCGCGGTGCAAGATCCGATAGCTAGCGCAAGCGACAATATTGCCGCCCCCGTCGCCACTTGGACGGAAACGCGCTTCCCCAGTTAGGCAGGCTCAGAGAACTTTGCGGATCTGAGCAAAACCGTGTGTCCGTATGACTGCTTGGATGACTCTTTCCCCGCTGGGATCACTGGTCGGATTGACTGGCACGAAAATCGCTGTACCCTCGCGCCGCGAAAGAACGTTACTCACCAGCATGGCTCGCATCATCCAAACGGCGGCGCGCACGTTCGGGCACTCTACGCCAAGCCAATTTGTGTATTGATCTTTCCCCGACTTCAATCCCGTTGCCTGCTGGATGCCGTCGCTAATTCGCTTACGGTTTGCCTGGCAGCCCGCACGCTGCGAATCATCGTCCGACAACGCCGGCTGTACTAACGGCGTTTCCAACGCCAGCGTCGCAAATAGATCTTCAATCTGATGTTGCTGCGTCTGTCCCATGTGATACAGCCAGTAATGGCACGTCTTGGCGATGGAGGTGATTACGTTCTTGATTTCCTTCTCAACCCGGTAGCTAGGACCGGCGGGAAGATCAATCCAGAAGCCTTCGTTCCGGGCGGAAATGTTTTCCATAACAATCGCGCGGACTAACCATTCGGCCATCACCGAACTCTCGCATCTCACCCGCACCCAGCCTGTCATTGGCGCGGCCTCGCCTGTTAACTCACTAACCAGCGCAATACCGCGACAAATCTCATCAACCACTTGTCGGTAACGATCAGACTGCGCTGCTATTTCGGCTTGTGTTCCCGGTTCTAGCAGCAAACCCTTGTGCGGCGGTCCGCCAGCCATCGCTAGATCGCAAAACGTCTCCCAAATCTCGCCCCAAGCAACCTTGCCGTCTCTGGCATATTTCAGCACTGCCGAGCCCATCGAGACTGGTTGAACATCCTCGTAATGGTCTTGATATTCTTCCGGAAGAAATATTCGCAGCTTCTCTTCCAGCGCCTTGAGCTTTCTTTCATTATCCAAGTCCGTTGGCATTCAACCACTAGGATAGCCGCAGCTTCCACACTCAAATCAGGCACCCCGCCCCTTGCCTTTCGTGGGGCAAACGTTTCCGTATACCGCCTTAGCTCAAAACCACTTCCTCCGCCCTCACCGCCGCCTGCCGCCCAATCAGGTTGAAACTCCGCAAATGTTCCTGCAACTCTTGCCCATCAATCGGCTTAATCAAATACGCATCGCACAGCGCCTTGAACGAAGCCACCACCGTCTTGATATTCCGTATCGACGTCGTCATGAAAATGCGGACACCCGGCCTTTGCGCACTTTCCCCGCCTTCCAAATCACGGATGAACTCCAACGCTTGCTGGCCATCCATTTCCGGCATCCGCACATCCAGGCAGATCAAATCGTAAGCTTGCCCCGCTTCGCGCATCGTGCGAAACGCTTCCACCGCTTCCTTGCCATTCACCGCAATATGACACTCGCCATATTTCGCTAACAGACCTTGCAACACCAACCGCGACGAAAAATCATCTTCTACCACCAACACGCGCAACGGTCTCAGGTGCGGCGCCAGCGAGGACTGAGGCGTCAGCGACCCCAGCAATGGCGTCTTTCTCACACCCCCAACCTGCTGTTGCAGGACCGCATTCAGCCGTGCCAGCTCTTTGCTGAACTCTACATCTCTCCGCAGCCGGCCATGGGCCACCATCTGCCGCATACGATCAGAGCTGCGCAGCAGCAGTTCAACATGCGCACCGCAAAGCTCAAGATTGCCGTCGCGAACTTCCGCAAGCACGCTCTCCGTGGCATGGCTCAGTTCCTTCAACGGCTCGTGGTCTAGGTAGCGCGCCGCTCCTTTTATACTGTGAAACCCTCGGAACAGCCGGTTCACCCATTCGCCCGAACGTCGTGCGCTGTCATCTCCCATCGCTACCAGGCAAGCTTCTACATCGTCCAGTTTCTCGTGGCACTCCTCTAGAAGAGTCGAGATTTCCTCGTCACTTACGCCGTCCATCATAAAAGCAATACCTTTCTTTCCCTACTGTGGTCTTCTCATTGCTTATCGTCACAGTCAGCCCACCTCTGCAAGATCGCGTTCGGTGGAACCGGTCACTCCGCTTGACGAACTCCGCTGAGTGGGCAGGCACTTCCACTTCCTCAACACCTCCCAAAGCGTCTCAATCTGAATCGGTTTAGAAAGGTAATCGTCCATCCCCGCGTTTATGCATCGCCCTCGATCGTCACTCAACGCGCTCGCCGTCAAGGCCACGATGGGAATATGTTGCCCCGTCGCTTGCTCCGCCGCCCGGATCATCCGCGACGTCTCATAGCCATCCAACTCGGGCATATGACAATCCATTAGGATTAAGTCGAACGAATGAGCCCGCAGAAGCTCAAGAACTTTCAGGCCCGACGGGGCGATCTCCACCACGAACCCCTGCGTCTTCAAAATCTCCTCAATCACAATTTGATTGGTCAAATCGTCTTCGGCCACTAAGATCCGACGCCCCACCCCAGCCGCATTGTTTTGCGCCGTGCTGGCTGCAATCAAATCCTCTGTCGCGCGCGTTTGCCCAGGGTCGCTGCTGCGCGTTAGCGGCAGAGCCACCGTAAAGGTCGACCCTACTCCAACTTTGCTCGCTAGGCTGATCGTCCCGCCCATTAAATACACCAATTCGCGCGATATCGCCAATCCCAATCCCGTGCCGCCATGTTTGCGGGTGCTCGACGCATCGGCCTGATGAAATTTCTCGAAAACCTGCCCTAGTTCTTCTTCCGGAATCCCAACCCCGCTATCCGCAATCGAGATCACCACCGATGACGACTCTAGCGCCATATCTTCACAACGGACCGAAAGCGTCACCTGTCCCGCTGCCGTGAATTTAATGGCATTGCCCACAATGTTGAGAATCACCTGCCGCAGCCGGAATGAGTCGCCCAAATACCAGTGCGGCGGCGGTGAGAGAAACACCGAATACAAACCGATAGACTTCTCATGTGCCCGCGGACGCAACAGATCGGCCACTCCTTCTACCACCGCCGTAAGGTCAAATGGTACTTTTTCCACCTCGGTATGGCCGGCTTCGATTTTAGACAAGTCCAGAATGTCATTGATCAGGCCCATCATCAAGTCGCCCGAGCGTTGAATAATGTCCAGATACCGCTGTTGCTCCGGATCTTTCCGAGTCGTCTGCAGCAGTTGCACCATGCCCAGAATGCCGTTCATTGGCGTGCGTATCTCGTGGCTCATATTCGCCAGAAATGCCGATTTCAGGAATGACAAATGTTTCGCTCTGTCTTGTGCCGATTGCAGCGCTTCCCGCGCCCGCTCCTCGCGAGTGGTGTCCGTGAACAGCAGCGCGCTCAGGCTCACCCCGCCTATTTCGTCCCTCACTTCCAGCGCTAACTTCCGCTCCACCAGAAAATGGCGAAGGCCTTCGCGATTAGTCGGAATCACCACTTGCCGCGCATCGAACTCGCATTGCGTTAAAAGGTCGGTGGGCAGTCCAATGGCTGCCAACAGCTCATGGGCATTCGGCGGGTTTGCGTCCTCGTCTGTGCTGTCTTGGGCAATATCCAGCAGCGCTTGATTGGCATAACGCAAAGCGGGTTCCCCTGAGTCGGTCCGGAACAATAGCGATATCCCATTGCCTAACGCGTCCAGCAGCGATTGCTGGAGCGGGTATTCCACCGTCGCCAGCAAACGAATTTTCCTGAATCCGCCTTCAATCACTTCAGCCACTTGCTCTGCTGTCGCAACCGTCTCGCGCAATCCCTTCAGCAGTGTCTGCGCCGTCGCCAGATCTTCCTCTGTCCATGCTTCCGCTTTGCCTAAAATGTTCTGCTTGTATTGCGCGAAAGATCGTCGTGGACTTAAGGCGCCAGTCTGTTCATCCCGCAGCACCGGTTGGTTGATATCTCCGCCCCACGTGATCTCACGAATCGCCTCCAGCCGGAAGCCAAACAGAACCAGCGCGGGCGTACGCGAAACGATAATGCCGATCAGGCCGGCGATGGAAGAGTTCAAGGGAGCCACGCCCAGGCGTGCCACAATCTGGGCGCGCGAATCCAGCGCCACCACATCTTCATTCCCGCTTAGCAATTGAGCGGCATACGCGGCCAGCTTCTGCGCTGACGGCGCATCGCCCGTCCGCAATACTTTCTGAGCGCTCCACACCCCAACCCCACAACAGCGCAACAGGTTGCGTAGCCGTTCCGACCCGAACAGCATCTCAGGCAAAACGGCTGCCCTGTCCGTTATCGCGGCCTGCCGTTTTTTCTCGCTCGCCTTTACACGCTCGGTCGAAATTTGCCGCGCTCGCGCAGAAGCTTTCTCTATGGCCTGGCTGAACGTTCGCGCAATCTGCGACAAGCCTTCTCTCTGCGAAAGACTGACTGACTTCCGCCGGTCATGATGACACGCAATCATCCCCCACAGCGCTCCGTTCACAACCAGCGACGCGGTGGCCGTGGCGCCCACCCGCATGTTTTTCAGATACTGTATGTGGTATCCCGAAACAGCCCGCAATTGGCTATGCGTTAAGTCAAGCGGCCGCGCAGTACCCGCCGGCGAAAGAATCCTCACCGGCGTTCCATACACGTCAACAATCACCCGCAGCAGGTTTTCCATGTACAGCTTACGCGCCTGCGGCGGAATATCCGACGCCGGATAGCGCAGCCCCAAAAACGGTTCTGCCCACGATTGGCGCACTTCGGCAATCACTTCGCCCGACCAATCGGGATGAAAGCGATACACCATCACCCGCTCATAACCGGTCAGCCGCGCTGTGAAGTCGGCCGCCAACTGCGCTTGCCGCGCAATGTGAGGCTCTCGGCCAATCTGCCCAACTCCGCTAGCCAGCAGTGTCTTGCACTCGCTCTCTGATTCGCCATAACTCTCACTCAGCCGCTCCCATTCCAGCACGTACTCGGCATCGCTCCGGTGAAGCCAGAGAGACTGCCGTTCCGCTTTCGTTTCCCGGAATTGATGATGAACTTGTCCGCTCTCCAAGCCCCCCGCCACCTGCTTAAGAACACTATCCGCTTCAGCGCCAAGCACCTGCCCAAGCGAACGCCCTAACGCGTCACTCGCCGCCATCGACAAAGATTGACCTATGTTTTCACTCGCATGAGTAATTTCAGCATCCCCGTCAAACGCCAACAAATATCCATGTGGCTGAATGAAGCCAAGATGGCAAATGGGTTCCCGTTCGCATTCGCTTTGATCTAGTGTTTCCATGTTTGTAGTCCTGAGTAGGAGACCCTTAAATCTCAACGGTTGGCTTTAATTGCTTCCTGCAAGCGTTCGAACTGAGTCGCCAGCGTACCGATCCGCTCCCGTGCCACCGCCACGTTCCCGGCTTTTCCCGCCAGTTCCATTTCCAAAGCCACGGCGCGCATCTCCTCGCCACTCACCGCCGCCGCCGCCCCCTTGATCCGGTGCGCCTGATCTTCAATTTCCCGCGCGTTCCCGCCTTCCACAAATCGGGCCAGCGTTTGAATTTGGCGCGGCATGTCGCCCAGAAATCCATCCAGAACTCTCCCCGCCAGCCGTTCGTCCCCCATCAAACGCCCCAGCAAAGACGTCATGTCAAAGACTTTCGAATCGGCCACCGTCCATTGCGGTGGCGTCATCGATTCCACGTTGGCTTCGTTCCCATTCCCCCCCGGCAGCCACTTTTTCAAAATGTCCGCCAGTGTCTGTGGCAGAAACGGCTTGGCAATAAAATCATCCATGCCCGCCGCGCGGCATTTCTCTACATCGCTGGCCATCGCACTCGCCGTCATTGCTATCACCGGCAGGTGCCTCGTTTGCCCCGTGAGTTCCGCTTTCCGAATCTCCCGTGTTGCTTCCAGGCCGTCGGTCCCGGGCATCCGCACATCCATCAGAACCAGATCATACGGGACGCTCGCCAAAGCAGCTAACGCCTTCGCGCCGTCGTCCGCTGTGTCCGCCTGCAAGCCCATCTTTTTGAGTATGCCCAGCGCCACTTGCTGATTGCTGATGTTGTCTTCGGCCAAAAGAATGCGTACATCACAATGGGAAAACAGGCCGCTTAAACCAGCGTGTTTTGGTGCGTCTGGCGCTGCCGCTGCCTCAACGTCGATCGCCATGCTGCTCCCTTGCCCAAGACAAAGCTCGAACCAGAACGTCGAGCCTTCACTCGGTTGACTCGAAACACCCAAAGTGCCGCCCATCAGTTCTACCAGCCGCTTGACGATCGATAACCCCAAGCCTGTACCGCCAAATCGTCGCGTGTTCGAACTATCCGCCTGCGTAAACGGTTGAAACAGCCGCCCCAACTGTTCCGGCGATAGCCCAATGCCGGTATCTTTCACGCTGAAATGCAGCTTCAGCCTCTCCTCTGGCGTCGTCTCGCACGCTACCGCCAGCAGCACCTCTCCGTGCTCGGTAAACTTCACGCCATTCGACAAAAGATTCAGCAACACCTGCCGCAACCGCCCTCGATCTCCAATCACGCTGTACGGCGCGTCATCCGCCAAATCGAGACAAAGGCGCAAATCCTTGGCTGTCGCCGCTGGCCAAACGGAATCCAGCGATTCTTCCAGCACTGTCCTGAGCGTGAATTCCTCACTGGCCAGACTCATCTTGCCAGCCTCAATTTTGGAGAAATCGAGAACTTGATCTATGACCGTCAGCAGCGATTCGCCACTGGAGTGAAGGGTGTTGAGATATGTCTGTTGTTCCTCCGTGAGCGGCGTGTCTTCTAGCAGATACGCCATCCCTAGCACTCCGTTCAATGGCGTACGAAGCTCATGGCTAATCACCGCCAGAAAGTCACTCTTGGCGCGCGTCGCAGATTCGGCACGCTCACGCGCCTCCTCTAAGGCCAACGTGCGTTCCGCTACGGCCGACTCTAAGCGCGTCTCGCTCCGTTTCTGGTCATCAATATCGGTACTGGTGCCCAACCATTGCGTGATAGGTCCATCCTCGCTGGCCCGTATCGGACGCTGTCGCGAAATGAACCAGCGGTACGATCCGTCTTTGGCCCTGATTCTATACTCCAGATCACGCCCTATACCCGTTTCGAGCGCGAGCTTCCACTTGGGTTCCAAGCGCATCGGATCGTCCGGAT
>PMQB01000415.1 GCA_003169195.1 Bryobacterales bacterium | reverse complement strand
AAGAACCTGGGCCGCCGTTATACAGGAAGATCACCGGGCGGGTGGCAGGGGCAACGTCTTTCTTGAAGTAGGCTGCGTAGAACATACGAGCCGTGGCAGGGGATTCTTCGGGCTTCTTGGGGTCGGGGGGATTCATGCCGGCGTCGGGCAGGAGTTCGCCGTCGAGGCTGAGCATGGCATCAAAGATGTCGGAGGAGCCGACGGTGATGGTTCCGGCTACGGCGCGATAGGAGATTTTCTGGCCGTTGACGGTGACGGTGTTTTCGGTGATGGCATCAGGAGCGGGCTTTTCGAGTGCGGGCTTTTCATCTTTCTTGGAGTCGTCGGGTTGTTGTGCGAGGCAGGGGAGGAGCGAAAGAATTGCGAAAGTGAGGGCGAAGCGGGTGCGTAGCATGATGTTTTGTAGTTTAGCGTTGCGATGCCAGGTGTGTTATGAACTCTACATGATTGTTGTTCATGTCCATGTGCACGTGAAGGCGGACCAGGTTACGGCGTTTGTCAGCGCCACGCTTGAGAATGCGGAACACAGTTTGCGAGAACCCGGGATTGCGCGGTTCGACGTGCTGCAGGATAAAACGAATCCGACGGCTTTTCTGCTGACGGAGGTTTACCGCACAGCCGCTGCACCGGCCGAACATAAGGCGACAGCGCATTATCAGAAGTGGCGTGATACGGTTGCAGAGATGATGGCTGAGCCGCGCGGCAGCGTGCAGTTTTCGAACCTGTTTCCGCCTGACGAAAGGTATTAGATGACGCGCTTTGAATTTGCTACGGCCAATCGGATTGTTTTTGGTGCGGGCACGATTTCCGAATTGGCGACGCTTGCTCCGGCGTTTGGGCAGCATGCGTTGGTGGTGACGGGGGTGAATCAAGATCGGGCGAAGCAACATGTGGCGGCGCTGGAAGCGGCGGGGGTGGCGTGTCGTTTTCTGAGTGTGGCTGGGGAACCGACTGTTGACTTGGTGAGAGAAGGGGCGCAAGCGGCGCGGTTCGCCAACTTCATTATTGGGTTTGGTGGAGGAAGTGCGATTGATGCGGCGAAAGCGATTGCCGCTGTTGCGCCCAACTCAGGTGAGCCGCTTGATTACTTAGAAGTGATTGGGCAGGCGCGGCCGTTGGAACATGCGCCGCTTCCGTTCATAGCGGTTCCGACCACGGCGGGCACAGGGGCTGAGGTGACCCGCAACGCGGTGCTTGGTTCGCCTGAGCGCAGGGTGAAGGCGAGCATTCGCAGTCCGCTGATGTTGGCGCGGCTGGCGATTATTGATCCCGATCTCACACTGGAAGTTCCCGCTACGATTACGGCTACGACGGGGCTGGATACGCTGACGCAGCTAATTGAACCGTATGTATCGAGCCGCGCTAATCCGTTTACAGACATGTATTGCTTAAACGGCTTGCGGCGGGCGATTAAAGCTTTGCCTGCAGTGTATGCCAATGGTGCGGACACGGCGGCGCGCGCGGATATGTCTTTTGCGAGTCTGCTCAGCGGTTTGTCGTTAGCGAATGCGGGCTTAGGTGCGGTGCATGGGTTTGCGGCGCCGTTGGGTGGAATGTTGAACGCGGCGCACGGCGCGATTTGTGCGGCGGTGTTGCCGCATGCCACGGCATTGAATATTCGGGCACTTCGTGAACGGGCGCCGCAACATCAGTCACTGCAGAAGTACGCGCGGGTGGCGGCTTTGCTTACGGGTAATGAGAGTGCAACGGCGGAAGACGCGATTAACGCTTTGGCGAAACTGTGTAGGGAACTCAATATTCCGACCCTACGGACGCTTGGACTGACACACGCGCAGATTGAAACCGTTGTTGAGAAAGCGGCGGCGGCGAGCAGCATGAAAGCGAATCCGTTGCCGTTGACAAGCAGCGAACTAAGAGAGATTTTGGAAAGGGCGATCTGATGGGAAGGCAGCCAGACAAAGTTGCTTCTGACCGCAAGAGCCCGGATACCGACATTGGCCTTCCGGGCGAGTTTCCGTATACGCGCGGTATCCACCGTGACATGTACCGCGGCAAGCTGTGGACGATGCGCCAGTTCTCTGGTTTTGCGACCCCGGAAGAAACGAATGCGCGCTATTTGTATTTGCTGAGCCAGGGGCAGACGGGACTCTCGGTCGCGTTTGATTTACCGACGCTTATGGGGTATGACGCGGACCATGTGATGAGCGAAGGCGAAGTGGGCAAGTGCGGGGTATCGGTCTGTTCGCTGGATGACATGGAGACGTTGTTGCGCGGTGTGGACTTGAGCAAAGTCAGCGTGTCGATGACGATCAACTCGCCCGCGGCTATTCTCTGGGCCATGTTCCTAGTAACTGCCGAGCGGCAGGGTGTGAGTTGGGATCAGGTTTCAGGTACGCTCCAAAACGACATTTTGAAGGAATACATCGCGCAGAAGGAATTCATTTTTCCTCCTCGGCCTTCGATGCGGCTTGTGACGGACACGGTGGAATTCGCCGTCACTCACACGCCGCGGTTCAATCCGATTTCCATCAGCGGTTATCACATTCGCGAAGCCGGTTCAACGGCAGCGCAGGAACTTGCGTTCACGTTACGCGATGGTTTCGAGTATGCCGATTGGGCGATTGAGAGAGGCTTGGCAGTAGACGATTTTGCTCCGCGGTTCAGCTTCTTTTTTAATGCGCATAATGATTTCTTTGAAGAGATTGCTAAATACCGAGCGGCCCGCACAATTTGGGCGCAAGTAATGCGGGATCGATACCGAGCGAAGTCTGAACGAAGCCTGAAACTGCGCTTCCATGCGCAAACGGCGGGATGTTCGCTGACTTGGCAGCAGCCGTACAACAACGTCATCCGCACGGCGTATCAGGCGTTGGCAGCGGTACTGGGCGGTGCGCAATCGCTGCATACCAATTCATTGGATGAAGCCTATGCTTTGCCGAGCGAACATGCCGTTACGCTGGCGCTGCGTACGCAGCAAATTCTGGCCTACGAGACCGGCATTCCAAATGCGCCCGATCCGCTGGGTGGTTCCTTCTTGCTGGAACAGTCAACGCTTGACATTCAGAAGGCTGCTTATGACTACATTCAGAGGATCGATCAAATGGGAGGAATGATTCCCGCGATCGAAGCCGGCTTTCCGCAAAGCGAAATCGCCGCGGCGAGCTACGCCTATCAACGCGAGATTGAAACGGGCGAACGCGTGGTGGTGGGCGTGAACCGTTTCCAATCGGAAGACCAACCGCTTAACTTGCTGCAGGTAGATCAGAGCGCAGACAACACGCAGCGCGAGAAATTGGCCAAGTTGCGCGCGTGCCGTGACGACGCAGCTGTCTCGCGCAGCCTTGCCGAATTGAGCCGGGGCGCAGCCACTGCTAGTACTAACACCATGCCTCTGCTGATTGAAGCAGTGCGCGCCTACGCCACTCTGGGTGAAATTTGCGATGCGCTACGAGGCGTATTTGGTGTTTATACTGAAACAAACCATGTGTAGGTTTACGTCTACTTGCTATGACATATAAATCGAATAACCAAGGCTTACTCGGAGCGCTGTTCATCGGGCTCGGCTGCGGGTTGGCGGCGGTAGGGGTGGCGCTGGTGGTTCCGGCGTGTGCAAATTGGTCTTTGAGCTTAGCGGATCGTGCGCTCCGTCGTGGGCGTGAAGCGGTTGGTTCAGCGGCCGACACCTTCGCCGAGGTAGCGGGTTCCGCCAGTCAACATTTTGAAACGGCAGCCAAAGCTGCGCGAGTGAGCACCGCCAAAGCGGCGGGCGCTGTGGAATCTGCCGCCCGCCAAGTTCGCGAATACGCCTCGTAAACGCGGATGTCAAAATAGACGAAGTGGCTACAAACAGGCTCGAGATTCTTAAACAGATGGTGGAGCAAGATCCCACCAACAGCTTTGCGCGCTACGGCTTGGCGATGGAGTGTGCCAAAACAGGCGACTTGGCGGCGGCCGTAACAGAGTTTCGGGCCTTGATCGCGACAGATCCAAACTACGCAGCCGCCTATTACCACGGCGGCCAGTCTCTTGAGAAATTAGGCCAGTTGGAAGAAGCCCGCGACTTCTATGAAAAAGGTGTGGCGGCCACGACGCGTACCGGAGATGCCCACACCCGCGCCGAAATCGAAGCCGCTCTTAACCTGCTGCCGCTTTAGCCTTTGCCCACTCCGAACGCAGCAAGCCAAAGCAATGTTCGTCGTCGAGCCGATTATTGGTTCGAATAGTCTGCCGCAGAGTGCCCTCATGGAGGAAGCCTAAACGCCTTGCGATAGCCGCGCTGCGAGCGTTCGCCGTGGCGCAGCGGATCTGTACCCGGTTCAGTTGCATCTCGCAAAACGCATAATTAATCAGGGCCCGGCAACAATCTGTCACGATGCCGTTTCCGGAAAACTCTGTGGCGATCCAGTAACCGATCTCCCCATAATTGGAGAGTTCATTGAAAACAACAAACCCAGAACCGCCAATGATTCTTCCCTGGTGAACGATCAGCAAGTGCAAGCCGTCGGGCTTTTGAAAATCTCTGCGGGCCATTTGAACAAATTTGAGAACATCTTCGCGGGTGTGTGTGGAGTGGGCCCAATGCAACCACTCCTCCAGACGCTCGCGATTATCCTCGATTACGGCTAGTAATTCATCGGCATCCCGCTCTTCCGGTAGCCGCAGATCTATGTCAGGTCGTACAGGCCAGCGCAGCACGTCATCACCCTCACGCTAATTTCCCGGCACCGCCTCAACCAACTTCTTTATGGCGGGGGCAATTTGAATCAACAGATCGCCAAAACGTTTGTCGACATATGGCTCAATTTTCGCTTTGGCGTTCTTTTTCCAATCCGGTGGGGCCGAGCCGCCGCTCATATAGCTGAGCGCCTGACGGCCAATTTGGCAAAGTGTCTCAACCCCATCGGCCACCGGCAAATTTTCGGCCAGCACAGATTGATTAGTGAGCATGGGCCGAACATCTTTGGCTGCTTGCCCCCAAGCGGCGAGGTTCATTTGCAAGCGTTCGCCGCCCTTGTGATTGTCGGCCAAATATTCGTCAACGGCGTTTCGAAAATCACGAGCAGTGTCGCTCTCGGAAGGAATGGCAAACGAGAGACGATTCAAGGTAGAAAAGATTCCGTACTTCTGGGCGTGGCGGCTGTAGCCTTTGGTTGGCTCGACCAAGGAAGCCAAGGTATCGAGCGGCGCGACCGGATAGGGACCGGCCAAACGCTGGCGCATGAGTTCCGGATTGGATCGATGATTTAGACCCAGCCATTCAAGCCATTCACTGGTGGCGTTCATGCGACGGTACATGGATGCTACATCGGTTGTTGACTCCGGAGACCAAAAACGTTCGGCAATGGCGGCCATTCTTGGCCACAACCGCGCATCGATCATTTCAACGGAAGCGAGTTCTTCCCACATGGCAGCCTCGCCGCCCAGGATGAGCTTCGCTTGTTCGGGTGTTAGATTCGCGGGCGTGCCGGGCGCAGGTCCTTTGCCCACAGCTCCGCCACTGGGCGTTCCGGGCGCTTTCATCGGATCAATGGAGTAATGAAACGAAGCTGGGTAGGACAAATCGAGATAATAATTTGCCGACAAGATTCCCTGATAACCATCTTTGGCGGCGCTCCACAGCGATTGCTGCCCGCGCCATGAATGAATGACGGCGGTCTTTGGCAAGTCCGGGTTCAGAATCTCATCCCAACCCACCATGTGTTTGCCGTGCGTGGTGACGATGTCGAGAATGCGTTTGCTGAAATACGCCTGGAGTTGGGTGGTGTTCGCCATTTTGTGCGCTTCCATGAAAGCGCGAATGTGCGGAGTGCCGGTCCATTTTTTCGGACTGACTTCATCACCTCCCACATGGAAATACTCGTCAGGAAAGAGCGACGTCATTTCATCAATGAAGGAATCGAGGAACTCGTAGGTGGATTCTTTCGTGGGATCCATCACCAAGGAAGGCTCTTCTTCGTGATCATGAACGACGTGAAAAGGGCCGGGCCCGCTGCCCAATTCCGGATAGGCCGCCAGGAAAGCGCTCGAATGTCCAGGCATATCGAACTCGGGCACGATGCGAATGCCGCGGTCGGCGGCATACGCCAAAACATCGCGAATTTGATCTTGCGTGTAGAACATGCCGTCGGAACCCAGTTCTTGCAGCTTTGGGAATTTCTTGCTTTCCACACGGAAGCCTTCGTCATCGGAGAGATGCCAATGGAGAACATTTAACTTCACAGCGGCCATGCCGTCGAGTTCGCGCTTCACGGTTTCGACCGGCATGAAGTGGCGAGAAACATCGAACGACAAGCCACGCCACGGGAAACGCGGCTCATCTTGAATCACTACGTTGGGGACAGAAAAACCGGGCGTGACGCCGGGTGCATAGGGTGTTTGCCGAACCAATTGCAAAAGCGTTTCCATGCCGCGCAGAACGCCCAGCGGGGTATCGGCGGCAAGTTTGATGTGAGCGTCGGCAACTGTGAGCGAGTAGCGTTCGTTGTCTCCTAGCTTCTGCGGACCATCGTGGCCGGTTTCGGCGACGACGATTTGCAGTACGGCCTCGGTATCATTCGCGGGCGTTGGCTTGGGCATGGGAATGCCAGTTTGACGGACCATACGAGCCACCAGGCGCGGAATGGCTCTCTGCACACGGCCATCTTGGGCGCCTGGACCAGAAGCTGAAACGGTGAAGGCACCGGTGATGGGCACCGACCCACTGCCCACACTGACTTCTTTGGGCAGAGGCATCAAATTGAGCGAATCTGGCGCAGCTTGACCGTAGACAGAACAGGCAGCCGCAGCCACAAGCGCGACGCGAACGAATTTATTCATAAGACGCTTATAGGTTAACGCGGAGGTGACGCGGATTGGATACGCGCTTCCGCGGTCTCAAGGATTGCCCGCAACTGCAGAGGCTGAACGGGCTTAGAGAGATAGTCGTCCATACCGGCGGCGAGACAGCGTTCGCGGTCGGCGGCCATGGCGTGGGCTGTCATGGCAACGATGAATTGGCGTTTCGGCGTTCCGCGTTCGCGACTGCGGATTTCGCGCGTTACTTCGAGCCCATCCATACCAGGCATTTGGATATCCATAAAGACAATGTCGAACTTACGATCTTCTAACGCGCTTACGGCTTCACGGCCGTCGGAAGCAACTACCACTTCGGCACCATAGCGTTCAATCAAGCGCCGCGCGACGATTTGATTGATGCGATTGTCCTCCACCACCAAGACTTGCAGGCGCTGGCTTGGAGCATTCGATCTAAGCCCACTTTCGGGTTCGTCCAATGTAAGATGACTGCCCTCTTCCGCGAGCGCGGCCAGCAATTCATGGCGCAAAATCGGTTTAGGCAAATAGGTGGCGATGCTGGGATCATTATTAAATTCACGTGCTAAATTCTTACCGCGCGGGCCCATCAAGATGAGCCGAGCACCGGCTAGTTCGCGGCAGCGGGCCAATTTGTCACGTAGGTTCAGATCGCAAAGAACAGCATTGAATTTGACCATTCTATGGCGGGCCAACAACTCACCTTCCTGGGGAGTGGCCACGACCGTGGTGCTCATTTTCCAAGCGCTCATCATGGCACCCAGAACGCGCGCGCTACTGGCATTTGTTTCGATGAGCAGAACCTGCAGGCTTTTGAGGCCCGCAATGTTAGGCAGATTCCTGGAGGCATCGGCACTCCGAACCACATGAAGCGACACAGTGAAGTGGAAAGTACTGCCCTGCCCTTCCTGACTTTCGACCCAAATGCGGCCGCCCATTAAATTAACGAGTTGAGATGCGATGGACAGCCCCAATCCAGAGCCGCCATACAGACGCGTAGTAGAAGCATCGGCTTGTGTGAAGGCCGCAAAAATGAGCGACTGCTTTTCGCGAGGAATACCGATGCCCGTGTCGCGGACGGCAAGATGGACGGTTGTCGTTTCGGCGTCGTGGCTTTCCGGATAAACGACGAGTTCGACTTCGCCACGATCCGTGAACTTGATGGCGTTGCCCAATAGATTTGTCAGAATCTGGCGCAAGCGCGACGCGTCGGTAATTACGATCTCGGGCAGATCAGCCCGCAAGTCACAAATCAATTCCAAACTCTTGGCGTGTGCTCGCACGGCCAGCATGCAAACGGTCTCTTCAATGCAGGCCGTTAAGTTGCATTCGAGCATCTCCAATTCCAACTTGCCGGCTTCCACTTTAGAGAGATCGAGAATGTTGTTTACGATAGAAAGCAGAGAATCCGCCGACGATTTCACCATGCGCAAGGTGTCGCGCAAGGCCGGCTCTAATTCCTGCTCCAGCGCCAACTCGGTCATGCCCAGAATTCCGTTCATGGGTGTGCGAATTTCGTGGCTGATGTTGGCTAAGAATTCGCTCTTTGCGCGGCTACCCGATTCGGCGCGCTGCTTGAGGGCCTCGACTTCGGCCAGTTTGTTAGAGATGATCTTGGTTTGTCGATGGACTCTGCGGCGGAGAATGGCCACCCACACACAAGCCGCCAAACTGAGTAGCGCCAAAACACCGAGAGCCCGATAGCCACGGTCACTCGTTAACCAAGGAGCGCCACGCAAAACTGTCATGTCCTGAGGAGATCTCAGAACTAGTTCAAAACTAGGCGAATCATCACCTGCCGGGGCGCCCAACACACAAATGCCGGTTAAGGCCAGCACCGAGCCGATGTCCAGACTCGGCAAAGGCGCTTTGCTGCGAACTGCGAAGGTGTGACGGCCGGCCTGAGCCAGCAGAACGCGTTCCTGGCCGTTTTGAAATTGATCTACAAGGCGTGCATCAATTTCCACCAGCTGCGCATTGTGTTCTCCTGACAGAGCCTGGTCTGTGGTGATGGCTATCGGCTGCGGGGACTTGCCTTGGCCGCTACGACGCAGCTGTGCATTTTCAATTTCGGCGGCTGCGCTACCCACGGTTGAAAAACCGGCCACATCCACCTCGTCACCCGGTGCTAACAGCAACTCAGTGTGATCGCGGATTAAGACGGCACCGGTGGCATCACGAATCCAAGTAGGGCCGGCGAGCGACGCGGCGAGGACCGTTCCATGCAAATGCAGACGGTAACCGGCACTCTCTTGCGGAGAGAATGTGGCCAGCCGAGCGATGGGTGTAACCGGCGAATCAAACGGTCCAAATGTTGAAGGTTTGAGTACCGTCAATTGATCGAGACTCTGTGCAAACACTTGAATACTTAATAACTGCCGCGTGGAATTGAAGACCGCGCCGCAGACGCCGCGCACGCGGACCGTTGCATTGATAAGCGTGTCGGGCAAGGGATGGGTAACGGGAAACAAGACGCGGAAACGATATCCGTTATGTGAGATGAGAAGACTATATTGACCGGAGTTGAACTTATTGTCGCGGACAACTCCGTCCAGTTCAACCCACTGACTATCTTCCCGCCCTTGGAAAATATCTTCGTCGCTGAATTGTGCCCGCTTCGGAAGAGGCATGTGATGCCCTTTCACTTCAATTTTCGCGGGCATGATGATGGGAGCAAAATCTCCGGGCCCAGTGACCCCTTCGAGTTTGATGCGATCGCCTGGGAACAAACGGGAGTTCAGATCGTTCGACCAGACAAACACGCCGGCGGTTTGGTCTTGAATAAACGCAATCCGTTCAATGGGATCGTTGTAGGTGACGATCGCATCCAGACGGACGGGTTTCTTGAGTCGCGCTTGATCTAGAGGTAGCTTCCGAACAGCATCTGCCGAGGTTAAGATCTGCCCGGTTTTGGAGCCATCGTTTGAGCCGAGCACCAGCGCTTCATCCAACACGGCAAGGGAGTTTTCTCGATTCAGAAAGCCCACTACGTCAACGTCGGCTTCTGAGTAACCAGAACCATCCACAACACGTAGCGGGATCGAGCCGGTCGAGTCAGACAACTCGAGGCCCTGGCGGTCGGCCGTTTCCCGCAACGCACCGCGCAGATGAAACGGCAGGCTGGAGACGGACCGACCCAGATTCTGCATTTCATTGACGGTCCGCACCGGCAAACTCCGAAAATCCAAGGGTGCGCTTTTGACAGACACTCCGCGCCTGTCGCTGACTATAAGCTCGAAGCTTGTGACCTTTCCATCGACATCCAAACCCGTTGAAGCGACACCGGTAAACTCCACATCGGCATTGGCATAAGAAGACCGCGCAGCCGATTCGTCATTGATGCGCAAGCGTGTTTGGGCGACCGCGCCGTCGAGTCGAGTATGGAAGAGAATCTCGTCTTCACCGTTGAAATGGCCGGGACAAGTAATGCCGCGCAAGGTGACCAACATGCCATCGAGACTGCTGGATTGTAGATCGTCCACTGTAACAAGGCGCGGCCGCGGGAGTGAGGTGTTGCCTAAATCTAGATAGCCGGCTTCAATGATGGAATCTTCGCCGGGACCAATGGGCGTTCTGCCGTTCACTTCAACCAGGTGGCCATAAAGCGAGTACTTAGCGGGAGTGGCCGGGCGAACTTTGATTCCCGCCGTGTTGTCCTGGACAACAAAATAGGAATCTTGCCAAAGAGTTACGACGCCACGGAAGTGAACGACTTTGCTTTCTGATCGCGAGCTTGTGAGTTCGCGCAGTTCTCGAACGCTATAGTGGCGCTCTCCGGTTGCAAACCTCTCAAAAAGTGCACGCGCAGCGACAAAGAGCAAGAGGGTGAGCGAAATCAACGCAAGAACTCTGGTCTTTGTCATAGGCGGACAGTGAATTCATCATTATCGTATTTACTAGGCGAATAGATCTGGAATCACTTTTCCTTTGGCATCTTTGGTTACGTAGACAGGCCTTTTTTCAAAGAGGAATGCATGATCGGGTGGGATACCCAAAGCGTGATACATGCTGGCGTGCAAGTCTTCCATGGGCACTGGATTTTCGATTGTTGTGCAGGGACGCTCATCGGCGGTCTTACCGTACACGAAACCCTTTTTCACGCCGCCGCCGAACATGACCACCGAACCGGCAGCGGTAAAGTGACGGTGCATTCCGTAATGTTTGGGCAAGGTCATCACGTCGGGAGTCTTGGCTTGGTCTTTTACTTCTTTGCCTACTTTGCCTTCAGTGATAGCATCACGTCCGAACTCACTGGCGAGCACTACCAGAGTGCGGTTGAGTAAGCCGCGCTCTTCGAGATCGAGGATAAGCTGGGCCACCGGGGCATCAATCTGCCGCTTCATCATTTCCGCGCGTTCATGACCACTTTCGTGTGAGTCCCAGTAACGGAAAGGAATGTATTCGGTGGTGACTTCTACGTAGCGGGTACCGGCTTCCACCAACCTTCGGGCAAGGAGGCAAGCTTGCCCAAAACGGCCATTGTTATAGATGTCGAAACTCTTCTTCGGTTCAAGCGAAAGATCAAACGCTTTGGCGGAGGGGGAAGTGAGCAGACGGTCGGCCGCGTCCATGGAGCGTAGGAGAGATTGGCGCTGAAAGTCTCCACCATATTCGTAGACCGGTTCATCTTTGAGAAACTTCTCATAAAGTTTGCGCCTGCTGTGAAAACGGGCGTCGCCTAACTCAGCGGGAGGTCTGACGGCGGCCGTAGCGTCGGCCGGATCGGCGATGAGAAACGGGCCATACTCGGTACCGAGAAATCCCGCCGTATGAAACGATTTGAGGGCAGCACTTTCTGCACCAATTTCCAGATTCTGCCCAACAGCAACGAAGGGCGGCACAGTGTCGTTTCTGGGTCCTAGAATTTTGGTTATGACAGAGCCGAGATGAGGAACGGCCATAGGCTGCGGAGGAATGTATCCGGTGTGCCAATGATACTGATGCCGCGAATGCAGGATGAAGCCAAGATCGGCCGCTTGAAAGGTACGGATAAGTGTGGCGCGATCCATCACTTTGGCCACGCGTTCCAGGCCTTGCGAGATCTTGATGTTATCTACAACCGTGTCAATGCTGGGGAATGTGCTGAGCACGCGATCTGTGCGGACGCCTGGTTCGAACGGTGTGTAGCGTTTGGGATCCCACGTTTCGGTCTGTGCCATGCCACCGGCCATCCAGATGACGATGATGGAATCGGCAGTGGGTTTTGGCGCTGTGGAGGCGCGCAAGAGTTGCGGCTCGGCGGCGGTGAGCGCAGCCAAAGTGGCGCCAGCCGTGGTTCCCATAAAGCCGCGGCGGCTCATGCGTGCGGAGATCAATTTTTCTTCGCGGTTCATCGTGTTCTCTTTCAATAAATCAATTGAAATTCGGGCTTCATCATGATGGCCCACAACAGATCGGCTAAGCCATCGGCCGACGTATGCTTCTTGTGTTCGCCGTCGAGCAAAGCTTCTTCGGCGGCATGTTTCTCATCGGCTGTGGGTGCGCGGCCCAAGGAATAGACGAAAAGGCGATCGATAAGTTTTTCAGGAGACTTAGTCACTTTTTCCGCTGGTACCGGCTCAGCGGGAAGAACCTGCGTCAGTCGCTCCATATTTGGTTCGGTTTGAAAGACAAAGAATCGGAGATTGGGATTGATATCGCTGGTGAGGTCTTTATTCTCAATGCCGACAAGGCCGCGCATCTGGGTGAAGCCTTGACCGCTGATATCGTAGACCAAGCGCGAGGGCGTTTTGACGCGCACGCCCGAACCGTTTGCGCCTGGCAGTTCGATGGGATTAGAGGACACTCGCAAGCCGCCGTCTTCTATGGGTTTCAGCGACGAGAGACGGGTAAATTTATCTTTGCCCACGAGTTCTACGCCGCCCCAGATAGCTTCTACTTTCTCTGGAGAATAGGATCCGGTGTCTGCGACCAACAGCCACAGTTTCTGCGCTTGGGAGATATCAATCTCAAAAGCCATGGGGCCTTTGCCTTTGTGAGGGCGATCCAATAGCGGCGCGGGCTCGGGAAGAAGTTCGTTCAACATCTTGCGCGCACCGCGGTTTAGCCAATGAGTGAGCGGTTCGCCATTGACCAATTCCAGAGCTTGTAGCGTAGTGGGTTGCGCATCGCGCACTGAATAGACCTGATCGCGAATGGGTCGTCCGAGCGCGCGCGTGAGTGAGGTGGAGGCGACGCGCCATTCGCGCGTGTAAACGCCTGGCTTGGGCACAATGATTGTGGCTTGGTCGGTCGGGGGCTTTTTGGGATCGGGCTCGGGATCAGGCTCTTGATAGACGTGCCACTCGCCCGTGACTGAGCCGATGGCGTCGGCAAATTGCTCGGCGGTGATTCTACGGACTTCGGGGCCGCGGAAGACATACTGCTTAGGCGATTCAGCCTTCGAAGGCACGCTGGGCATCTGGTAGGTGCGAGAGGTGAGAATGGTGGCGATGAGGCGCTTCATGTCATATTGGCTGGCGACGAAATCACTGGCCAGCCAATCGAGCAGTTCGGGACTCCATGGTTCGCCATCCATCTCATCGGGATTTTCAACCAGGCCACGGCCTAACAAGCGCTGCCATAAGCGGTTCACCAGAGTGCGCGAGAGACGGCCGTTGCGTGGGTCAGTAAAAATGGCAGCGGCGGTAGAGCGACGGTCGTTGACGGAGCCGCTGGGCGGAGTGCGATTCAAAACCGGATAGAGAAACGCCGGCGAGGCATACTGCTCTTGCGCCACATCGCAGCGGAAGAGTTGCAGCTTCTCTTCTGTTGAAAAATACCCGGCCAGGCTGTAGGCGTCTTTCAACTTCCACCTGCTAATGAAACTGTCATGGCAGGAATTGCATTTCAGATTGATGCCCAAAAAGATTTGCGCGGTGTTTTGGGCAGCCTGCATGGCCGGCGTTTGGCTGGCACTGACCACGCCGCGCCAATTGACGCCGATCAAGAATCCGGCTGGATCGGTAGGGGCTGAAGGATTGAGCAGCTTGTAGACAAACTGGTCATACGGGAGATTATTCTGCAACGCGGTGAGGAGCCAGGTGGAGATGCTCTTGCGGGAGGCTGTTTCGGCGTGGTAGTTCACGCCCTCGTCATTTCGCAGCAAATCATTCCAGAACGAAATCCAATTTTGGGCGTAGTTATCGGAATTGGCCAGCAGCTTTTCCACCAGCTTTTCACGTTTCTGAGGAGAACGGTCCTTTAAGAAAGCATGTAACTCTTTGGGAGATGGCAACAATCCCCAAACATCGAGATACACCCGGCGGGCAAAGATACGATCTGAGATTAGCTGCGGTTCAGCGTTACCGTTTGCTTTGAGATACGCGGCAGTGAAGCGATCAAGCGGAGAGGACCATTGCTGCCAAACGACTGGAGGAACGGCCGGTTTTTCCAGAGTAAGCGGCGCTTCCCACTTCCCTTTCGCCGGAGCCGAGGTAGGCGTGCGGCGTGCACCCTGATCAATCCATGCGCGAACAACCGCGATCTCCGCATTGCTGAGCGGCGTGCCCACCAAAGGCATGCGCGGTTGGTTTTCGCCGGTCACGCGTAAGGTGAGAAGGCTGTCGACACTCTTGCCAGGACGCACGGTTCCGCCATTGCGGCCGCCGTTCAGAACGTCTTCATAGGAATAGAGCGAAAGGCCGCCGGAACGCTTCTCTTGACTGTGACAAGAGAAGCATTTGGCGGCAAAAATAGGCTGGACTTGGCGGTCGTAATCAACCGCCGCCGGAACATTTTGAGAATGGACGTAGCCCGCAAAAAGACAAACACCTGCAATTAGGCGCGCAACCATGGGGATGGCTGCATCATATCAATTTGTTATTGGCCTGCTCGAATTTCGGCCAGCCGTTTCTTTAAATATTGTTTGTATTCTTCTTTCAAAGCGGGGTCCTTAGGGCTACCGTAGATGTCGGCGGATTTATACTTGCCTTCGTCGAATTTCTTTTTGGTCCATTCGTCGTGGATGTGAATTTCGTCGGCACCGTCGAGCGTTTGTTCCACCAGTTGTGGTGGGACGAAATAGACACCTTCTTTCGTACCGACGGCCAGATCACCTGGCATTACAGTGGCGTTGCCAATGCGGACCGGAACGTTGATACCGGTCAACATGACGTTGCCGATGGGCGTGGGATCAGTCGATCGAAAGAGCGCAGGCATATCAATTTCGGAAATGCCGTCCAGATCGCGAATGGCGCCATCGACAACGAGACCTGCTCCGTGGGTGGTTTTGTAAATGTAATAGAAAAGGTTGTCGCCCACAGCAGTACCATTCACCTTCTTGCCGAAGAGATCTATCACCAGCACATCACCGGGTTGCAACATGTCGATCACAGTTTGATTTCGGAGATCGGGCAGACCTTTAGCTTTGGCTTTGGCGACGGCGACTTTATCGACATCGGGACGCATGGGCATGAATTGCGCGGTGAAGACGCGACCGACGATTTTCTTTTCGGGGTGAGTCATGAGAAAGCCATCGGCAAACTGATTGGCGTAGCCCTTTTCCGGCAAGACGCGCCAAATCTCTTCGAGGGACAACTCCTGCGCTCGCTTGAGAAACTTCTCTGGAATCTTGGGCCGACCATCGGGGAAGCGATCAAACGGATTCTGGGGTGTGTAGTCAATCAGGTCTTGCTTGGTGAAATCGTAAAGCTGAGCCTGCGCAGGAAGCGGACACCAAAAGCATACGGCCGCCAAGCCCAAGCTGAATAATATCGAAAAAGTACGAAGTCTCATGTGATGTTTTCTCCAAATTTCTAAAACTGAAATACTCTGAAAATCAATGCGGCCGCGGTCATGACGAGCGAGGCTCCGAACAGATAAGGTATTGAAAAGCGCTGATGCTTGTCCAAATCAATTCCGCAAAGGCCGACGAGCAGGAAAGTGGCGGGGGTCAACGGAGTGACGGGGAAGCCGGTTGTGTGCAGACCAAGTAAAGCGGCTTGGGCTACATGAATAGGAGGGACACCAACTTGCTTTCCTGCTTCCGCCAATACCGGAAGCACGCCGAAGTAGAATGAGTCGGGATCAAAGAGCAAGGTCAATGGCATGGATAGAACGGCTAAGGCGACAGGCATGTGGCGCGCGGCACCGTGAGGCGCAATATCGACCGCAGCCTTAGCCATGGCGGTGAGCATGCCAGATTCTTTCATAATTCCAGTGAAGGCTCCAGCCGCAAACAGAATGCTGGCCATCATGAGGGCTGCCTTTGCATGCGCATCGAGCCGCTCGCGCTGCACGGCAGGATTACGAAAGTTAATAGTGAGAGCAAGAGCCAAGCCAACCATGAAGACTATCACCGGGGGCAATTTGCCAGAGACCATAACGGCGATCAGAGTGATGGTAAGAGCGCCATTGATCCAAGTGCGCGGCGCGATAGCCGTGGCGAGGCTCACAGGCTGTTCGGTTTGAGCGCCGCTCTTCCAAGCGAGTCTGCGCTCCTCGCTCTTGCCCAGCATCCAGGCAACAGCGAAGACGTAAAGCAACCCCACGAGTTGAACAGGCACCAGCGGCTGGAACAGTTCGAGGACCGTTACATGCAGAGCGGCTGAGGCGCGCAAGACAGGCCCAGTCCACGGCAGGAAGTTCACTCCTGCTGCCAGCGAACAGCCACAAGCTAAGACTCGACGATCCATGTTGAGCTTTTCGTAAAGCGGAAGAACTACGGGAATCGTCACCAAGAACGTGACGGCACCTGAGCCATCCAGATGAACGAGCAACGCAAGAAATGCTGTTCCGATAACGATGCGCGTGGGACGCCCGCCGACTGCGCGCAAGAGCCAGCGAATGACCGGCTCTACCAGTCCAGCATCTGTCATGACACCGAAATAGAGAATCGCGAAGACAAACATTCCGGCAACCGTGGACACGTCTTCGATGCCTTTCAACATGAAGCCGCCGAGTTTGAAGCCAAAGCCACCCACAAGTCCGGCGCAGACGGGAACAACGATGAGCGCGACCAAAGGAGAGAGACGTTTGCTCAAAATCAAGGCGAGCAGACTAACGACTGTGACCAGCCCCAAGCAGGCCAGCATCATGACTCTGGCTGCGCAATCACGCCGGCTCTCAGAAGACCGCCGATTGTTTCATGATCAAGACTCAACAATTCAGCCAATACGCTCACCGTGTTTTCACCCAGCAGCGGAGCGGCGTCACCGGGCGAACCGGGCGTCTGTGAAAGTTTGATAGGGGTACCTGTGATGCGGTGTGGGCCGGCGGCAGCATGATGAATTACGGGAAACATATCACGAACGGTTGCCTGCGGGTCGGCTGTGACCTCTGCAAAGTTCAATACCGGCGAACAGGGAATGCCTGCAGCGCGTAGGCAATCAACCCAGTCGTTCATGGGACGCTGGATGAACAACGCAGCCAGCAACTTCTCCAACGCAGGGCGGTTCTTCACACGCAAAGGGTTTGTCGCGAACTCTGGATGCTGCGTCAGGTCTGGCCGCTCAATCGCCTTGCAAAAAGAAGCCCACAATTTCTCGCTGCCAACGGCTATCGAAAACGCACGATCCTGCGCGGAAAACACTGTGTAAGGTACGACAGTCGCGAAGGAAGCCCCCAAGGGAGCCGGCACTTTGTTCGAACCGAGATAGGTCAGGTAGTTCGAGCTCATGGCAGAGATCATCGAATCCTGCATGGCTACGTCGACATACTGGCCTTCGCCCGTCATGTCCCTAGCCCGCAAGGCAAGCAGGATGCCAATGGCCGAATGCATACCGGCGTTGATATCGGCTACGGCGTAACCACTGCGAACCTGCTCGCCAGACTCAGTGCCCGTAATGCTCATAAAACCTGACGAACATTCGACGATGAGATCCATGGCTGCTTCGTCGCGCGAAGGGCCGGTCTGCCCGTAGCCGGAGATGGAACAGTAAACCAAGCGAGGGTTCCGGGCGTGCAACGCTTCATAGCCGAGCCCCAGGCGATCCATTGAACCCGGACGGAAGTTCTCAATGAGAACGTCCATACGGTCGATCAGATTAAGGCAAAGCTGAAGGCCGGCGGTGTTCTTGAGATCAATCGCGACTCCCCGCTTGCCCCGGTTGAGGCCGAGAAAGTAGGATGCGTACTCACCGGCGAAGGGAGGTCCCCAGCCGCGCGCCATATCTCCGCCGGCGGGGCTTTCAAGTTTGTAGATGTCGGCCCCGAAATCGGCCAGCAGCATGGTGCAATACGGCCCGGCAAGAGCATGGGAGAAGTCGAGAACGCGGATTCCACTGAGCGGCTTTGTTGTTGGCGGAGGCAACTCAAATTGTACTTGCCCCAAAAACAAAACCGGACAAAATGACTTCTTGGTGGAGAGCCATTTTGTCCGGCTGTTGTGACAGTCGGAAATCAGAACTTGAAGTTAAAGGTGCTTACTAACGGGAGGAAGGTGCGCCACTAAGCTTCCCGAAGTTGCTGTGGACGCGGCCGCCGTGGCACCACTCGAAAACGGATTCAGCAACGCAGTGGCTACGCCAACCGCACTTCCACCCGCCGAAAGAATAAAACCAGGGCTGCTCATCACCGAAGAAGCGTGTGAGCGTGAAGCCGAAGGAACTGCTTCCTCAGAACNNAACCATGTCGAGCTTAGCGGACGAATTCTCGCCCAACTTGACAGTACTGCCATCTTGGAACAGCAAAACAGCAGGCCCATTCGAGGTGGCAACCGTGTCACCGTTCACGAGCGGGAAAGAAGTAACACCCGGAGA
>PMQB01000631.1 GCA_003169195.1 Bryobacterales bacterium | reverse complement strand
CTAGGGAATAGCACTCCAGTGGCTTCCGGGGGGTAGGTCGAAAGGGAAGACGTAGTACAAGTCCAATATTTTCAGTCACTTTGTGACCACTATCACTGACTGGTTTTCGCTCCTTTGTTTAGACTAGGTTCACGTGATTTGAGAACCTGCTATCCGAAATCACGGGGAGAACTATAAATTTCATGGGCAAGACGGACACAATCGTGCGGACTGCAATTTGTTTAGCCGTCCTCTTTCTACCGGGCACGCTCTTGGCGGATAAGTCCAAAAAGGAGGGGTATTCTGCGCTGCAGTCGGCGGATCCGTCTCTGTACTCCGGGACGGAGTCATGCCGCGCTTGTCATAAAGAAGAAGTGGCGGCCTATGACCGCGGGCCTCACTGGCGCACGGAAGAATCAAATAAGCATAAAGGCCCGCAGTGGCAAGGATGCGAAGCGTGCCATGGGCCGGGGAAGGCGCACGTCGATTCCGACGGCGACGTCTCCAAGATCATCCGCCTCAAGAATCTAAGCGCGAAGCAGGCGAGTGAACGATGCTTGGCGTGCCATGAAAAGAGCGAGAAACACGCCAACTTCGTCGGTTCGGCGCACTTGGCAAATGGCGTAGGCTGCACCAGTTGCCACTCCATTCATACGCCGAAGGTGCAGCATGATCTGTTGCAGGCAGCGCAGCCTTCGCTCTGCTATCAATGCCACCGTACGGCGGAACCGGATTTTTCGAAGCCTTCGCATCACCGGGTGAATGAAGGGCTGATGTCTTGCTCGGATTGCCATAATCCGCACGGGTCGTTTCTGCCGCACAATCTGAACGCAAATTATACGCAAGGGCAAGTTTGTATGAAATGCCACGTGGATACGGCCGGACCGTTTGTTTTTGAACACGCGCCGACTAAGGAACAAGGCTGTGTAGCGTGTCATAGTCCACATGGTTCTACGAATCCGCACTTGTTAACGCGGCCGACTATCAATCAGCTTTGCTTAGAGTGCCACTCGACAATCTTGGCGAAATCGATTGCACCCGGTGCGCCGACGTTCCATAACCAGGCAGTGAAATATCAGCAATGTATTTTGTGTCACGTAGCCATACACGGATCGAACACAGATCCAACCTTCTTCAAGAGATAAAAGAATGCGAACTATAAAAACTAACTTCGGGGTTGCCCTTTGTTTGTGTGGGCTCGCCTTCTGTGTCGTCTTGCAAGCGCAAACGAATACTGCTCCAGCCACGCCGGCGCCTGCCGCTGCGGACACGGACAAGAAACCACTGAATACGCCGCAGACCTCGGCGACGCAAGATGTCTCAATCACCGATCCGAATGCGATTCAGTTTCCGCACGATGCGAAGACGCCTCCGTCGGAGGTGGTGCCCGAGGTGAGTGAAGCGCCATTGCTTTGGGGCGGATATGAAACGCACACGGCTTTCGAGTTTGGCGGACGAAGCACGGCCGTCACCGGGAACCAGGATGTTTATTCGACTTTTGTGAATCTGCGACCGGGGGTGCGGTTGATGGACAACTCCGTTGACCTGCGTTCGATTGGACACAACGGATATCTATTCGATGATTTCAGTGAGAGTGCGTTCGGCCTGGGCGGCGATCCGAATGAAGTGATACGACTGCGCGCGGACAAACACAAGTGGTATGAATTCAGTGCCACCTGGCGGCGCGATCTGAATTACTTCGATTACAACCTGATTGGCAATCCGCTGAACCCACTGACGAACAAGCCTGCGGTTCCGATCAACGTATCGCCTGACTTTCTCGATTTATCCCGCAAAATGGCGGATGTGAATCTGACGATTACGCCGGAGTCGAAGCTGACTTTTATGGTTGGCTATTCGCACTACGACAATGGCGGTGCGTCCACGACAACCATTCATGAAAGCACGGAAGCTTTGTTGTCTCAGCCTTGGCATGATGTAAGCCAAACATACCGGGGCGGCATTGCCTGGAAGCCGGTGGAGCGCACACGTATTAGCTTCGATGAATTTTACACGCATACCAAGAACGAGACGGGCGATGTTTTGAATAGCTTCCCTTACTCGCTTTCGAATGGCACGGGCGTGAATTTGGGTGTCTCGTGGGGCAACAGCAGTCCCTGCGCCTCGCCGTTCACGGGTGCCTATGTGACTTCAACCTGCAGTCTCTATACTGGCTACTCTGACATCACGCCGTACTATACAAATGTTCCAACGGAGCAATTCGGTTTTCAGTCGAACTATTTCCGGAGATTGCATGTCACGGGCCGAGCGAGCTATTCCGGAGCCGAAACGCACATGCCGCAAATGGAAGAACTATACAACGGGTATGGCTCAAACCGGTTGCAAAGCTTGACCACCGGCAGCGGGTTCATTAAACAGATCACCACGAGTGCCGACGGCGCGGCGAGCTATGAACTTTCGGAACGCATGTCTATTGATGACCAGTTCCGCTGGTATGACTATCGGATACCGGGTTCCGCGTCCTTTCTGCAGAACTATCTATTTGGCATAAACGCGTTGGCCAATCCCATTTCGTTTCCGACATCTACGTGCCCGCCTCCCTACACGAGCGCGACAGGTTGTCCTTATCACACGACCGGTTCTTCAGCCGACCAAACCGCGTCCTCTTATTCGATGTTTCAAGGACAGAACCAGAAGAAGAATACGTTCGAATTCCATTACCAATTCGCGACTCACATTACTGGGTATGCGGGCTATCGATTTGAGCGGCAGGACATTTCTATCTATGGAGACACGGCGACCGTGGCGTCGTACTTTCCGCTGCTTCCCAATCGCGGCTCTTGTACAGCCAAGCCGGTGAATGGTATCTGCCAGCTTTCCGCCAATAGCTTTTCAGCGGCGGCGGTGGAGATCAATAGTCATACCGGCATCGCGGGAGTGGCGGCGCAGCCCATTCAAAGCTTGCGCTTGAATGCCGATGCGGAGATTATGTATGCGGACAATGTGTTCACCAACATCATGCCGCGTCACAGCCAGTTGTACAAAGGCAAAGCTATCTTCAATCCGAAGACCTGGATGAGTTTGAACGCGAGTGCGCGAGTTCAAGAGATGAAAGATCTAGCGGCGGGATTGGGCAACTTGCAGCACAACCGCAGCTTCTCGTTTGGCGGCGTGTTTCCGATCTCGCCCAAGTTCGGGATCGATTTCAATTACACCTACAACAACTTTCTGACGAATCTGAACATTTGTTTCTCGGAGACGCCAGCGCCCGCGGGTTCCTCGACCACGCCGTTTTGTCCGACTGGCTATCTGACGGCGCTCTCGTACTACCGGGACGTGGATCATTTCGGCACTGCGAATTTGATCTTCAAGCCGATTTCGCGCGCCAGTCTCTCAGTGGGCTATTCGCTGACGAGCACGAATGGAGCCACGCTCCTTCTGAATCCGCTGGCGCCGCTTGGCCCGGTGGCGATTAATTATCATTTGCCGACGGCAGCGGTGGCTTTCGAAGTAGCAAAGCACGTGACGTTCAAGGGCGGATGGAATTTGTTTGATTACGTGGAGAAATCGGCNNTGCGAGCCGGCCGCCTTTCCAGGCGGCTTCCCTATCGCAGAGAAGCCTTATCCGAGCCGCGACTGGCGAGGCTGCAGCGCAGCATTTACTCGGGGCGAAACGGCCGAAACGGTTCAAATGCTAGTCTAGATACAGATTCGGCCATGGTCACCTTTGCGGAATTCCTCGAGAATGCCGCTGCGAAGCGGGAGTTTGTAAATCTCTTGTTTGAGGAACGCGTATTCGAACTGATCGGCACCCTTCAGAAGTTGTCCCGGCCCCTCGAACAAGCAGACGTACCGCACGAACTAGTGGGAGGTCTCGCCGTGTTCCTGCATGTGGAGAATGCCGATTCCACGCATTCGTCCCTAACTCGAGATATAGACCTACTGATTCGGCGCGACGATTTGTCGCGGGTCCAAGCTATCGCGCAAGAGCATGGCTTCCGATTCCGGCATTCGGCTGGCCTGGATAGGCTTCTTTATGGTGAGACCAACAGCGCTCGCAATGCTGTCCATCTCCTCTATGTCGGGGAAAAAGTCAAAGCGACTCAGCTCGAGCCCCATCCCGCCCTCCACCCAGTTCGAGCCGCATTACATGGCCAGGATTTTCAGGTGATCCCGGTTGTGGACTTGGTGCGTATGAAACTGAGCTCCTGGCGCGACAAAGACCGCGTCCACGTGAGAGGCATGGATGCCGCTGGGCTGGTTACTGTGGACGTCGAGAAAGCGTTAAGCGAGCCACTGCAAGCCCGGCTGCGCCACGTTCGTGAGGCCGAATAACTGTTCCAAAAAGGGGACAGACGACATTAATTTTCGCCACGCTCCATTCCAAGCCGGTTAAAACTTAATTTTCCTCAGGCACCTTCCGTGCGTCATCGATTACAAAAAGCGGCACCGGTCCTTTCCCGGGCTTCAGTTTAAGACGAAGTTGTTCCTGCATCGCCGTGGCCATGCCCGGTCCCCTGCCGGAGTCAAGAACTCCAGCCGTGTCCAGCGTGATCGCTTGACAGACACCAAAACTCGTGGCCAAATCAAAACTGGCCACTTCCTGCTCAAGTTTTTCTGCCCAGTCAATGTGATCGGCTGGCTTTGGCAAGTCGCACCCATGCAGGAATTGTCGTTCCGACAAATTCACTCATTGGGCGGCCTCGCCTGGCCACGGAAATCAAGAGAGAAAGCCTTCTACTCGTCGTTACACTACGTTGATGCTTACTTGGTCTGTACAAAGCCATCGGCGTCCTGTCACGTCGAACCATCGCCTCCCGCACTGTTTTCACGGTCACCACACGAGCCAACTTTTTTGATAATTCTTATCCCCAATTCCCTTAGTATCTTACGGCGTTTTCCTCTCTCCGCAAACCTGCATCCCCGTTCGGCACCGCTCAGTCGTCCTGTAAATTCTGAAGCAGAGAAGCCACAAAACCTTCT
>PMQB01000607.1 GCA_003169195.1 Bryobacterales bacterium | reverse complement strand
CGCAACTCGCCGCGATGAGTGTGAGTAAGATTTGGTTTTTCATATCGTTCTTTCGTCCTTTATTGGCCGCTCTGGTAAGGTGCGGCGAGTTCCGTCAACTTGTTCATGCCTTCCACCTGGCCGTGCTCTTCGATCAATTGGTCTCTGAGCGCTCGCTCTGACGGTTTCGTGGTGGCCCGCGCGTACGCCGCAGGGTCAAGACTCATCCTCAGCACTTTGAAGTAGCCAGTGCCGCCGTACGCGATCGGCTCACCGTCGACCTTCACGGCTAGTTCCCGGTCACCGAGGGAATCCAGCTCTTCCAGTTCCCGCTCGTTCAGTCCGAAATGGGCTTTGTAGAGTTTCTTGTCGTATGCCCCACCCAGAAAGATCGTTGTGGGGCAAGCATTCTTGATCAGTGGCGCGTAGGTTCCCAGATCCTCTACCGAATGGGTAACCAGCGTGGCCCATGCCAAATTCTTTGGATCAGCTTTAATTGTTTCAAGCACAAACGAAACCACCGGCAGAATTCCCATGCGCTTCCAAAGCTCATCCAGAACGATGTGTTTCGGCGTTCCTAAATTTCGCTTATCGCGAATGACACCCTGGCAGAGATACAGAATCCAGGTCATCTCGACTTCGAGGAGATCGTTTTGCTTCGCGTCCATATTCGCGAAATCAAAAAGCTGAAGATCGTTAAACTCAAGATCGTCCTCGGCATTATCGAAGATGCCGCCATAGACGCCGCCCTGCAGCCATCGCGCCAGGCCCTTCTTTAACTTGTCTGGAAGTGAAATGTGACCGAGCCGCCGCCCTTCGTATTCGACGGAGAACAGCCGCTCGACACCGCGCTCGATCACTAACAAGTCTTCCGGCTCGACCGTCACCCCCGACTTGATCAGCATCATGCGAATTAGCCCTGCCACCGCGAACATGTTTTCGCGAGTCGCCGGCTGTTTGAAAAAGTTCAGCCTCGGATACTGCAAACCAAGATGTGTGACCGAGCCGCCATGCGCGCGTACATTCGATTCGTAACTTTCGCCCTGGTCGAAGATGAATGTCTTCGTTCCGTATTTCAGAGCTGCCGTAAACAGGGCGTTTACGTTGAGCGACTTTCCCCGGCGCGGCGCGCCTACAACCGTCGTGCTTCCATTGCCATTCACAAACGGCGTGAAGTAGAACGGCGTGCCCTGGCGAGTCTCATAGGCGAGCGTGTACTCGTCGCGAAGATCGTCAGAATATGGATGTCCTAAAAATGGCGCGTAGAGAAACGATACGTTTGCTTTGTGATCGCCGCGCATCCACAGCTTCCGAACGTTGTAGGGTTGACCAGGAAAGAACGACATATACGCCGAACGAGCCCCGCGCCGCTCTTCGAGAATTCCAGCCTCGGATGGATCGCTGAACAATGCGTGAATGCGTGGTAACGCGTCCTCGATCTGGTTTTTGTCCCGCGAATGCACCAAGCCGAAGAGAGACCACTCTCCGAAGTAGTGCCCGATATTGACGTCCGCCAGTACGCCGCCGATGGTCTCGACTGTCTTCTCTTGCGCCACATCGGAGGCCCGTTTCGGTCTCTGCTCGCCTTCGGAGTAGCCGCCCACCGCTGCCGAGAAAACATCGACCGCAGTCATACCAAGAGCATTCTCCACGGCCGCCGCTTCCTTCCGTGTGGCTTTGCTTGGCTTACGCCGCCAAATCGAACACCAAACCATCTCGCAATCAATGGATGGCAAAGCGCCCCACAAATCCGGCCGCGTACCGCGCGGCGGTTCAATCACAGCCAGTGCCTGGCAATAGCGTTTTCCCACCCTGAAGTACTCGCCATCGAAGCCGATGTGAGATCGGCCTAGTTTCTTCGGACGTGTGCCTGGCGCCGCTGACTTCGCTGTCATCAGCGGGCGTTCAAGATTGAGCAAATAGCTGTAAAGCTGAACAACTTCATCGCAGGTCAACCGCTTCACGCGAAAAAGCTTTAGTTGCTGTTCATAGATCAGCGCCGCTTGCTGCAGACGCCGCAACGCAGAGCGCGCATTTTGGGTGAACTCGTTCGCCTCATCCGCCACCTTGCCCGGTATGTAGAGAGTCACGAACAGACGCACGGATCGAAACCGCGCGTTTGCTTTAAGGAAAGCGTTTCGCTCTTCGGCTTGCTGGCGTACGATCTCCTGGGTGATCGGCCGAGCCGGTAAGGTTTCATTCGCTCTGGTGACTTGGTATTCAAAGACAACGCAATCCTCCGGAAGCATCCGGTTTGCCGTCGCAATTTGCTTCGAAAGATAATTGAGCGTTTCGCGGTCCAATCCTTCGCTGTCGACGCCGACTACGCTGAAACTCACACCGTAGCCCGTGGTGGTTGCAAAGATGCCATGGCCCAACATGCGAGGCCGGAAGATGTCATCCACCTTGCCAGCCTCGCTGAAAGGCTTCATCGCGTTCGGAACTGATTCGAGTAGTTTTATCATTTGCCTGGGTCGAATTCGTCGGGAAGAAGCAAATCGTGAATGAGAAAGTAGGGCTCTTTCGGTTCGTCCTTACAAAGCCACCAGCCGAAGAACAGAGCGGCGGGCGCAAATACAGCCGCGCCCACCATGCAGCCAGGAACCGGCACAAAAAACAGACCGAAAGCCACAATGACGATGCTGAGGATCGCCCACCACGGCATCCCGAAAAATGGCGCTTCCGGGTTTAATGTCCGGTCCATCGGTTCTAATTGGCGTTCTTTTGACACCATGGCGGCCTACCGAAAGAACACAATCATCGCTGTGGGCACGGTGGCCCCAGACGTTGTGCCGACCAAGGCTAGGGACGCGCCGGAGATGATGCCGCCGACAATTCCACCCGCAATCATGGCCAGTGCCCGAGGTTTGTTCGCTCCGAGCGTTGCGGCGCCATACGCGATCACGCCCACGCATGCGAGAAGAACGAGGGCCAACACCAGCTTGATTACGTTGACGCCCGCTGTCTGTATCGGCGCCGTAGCTGCGGATAAATCGCCGCTCTGCGCGAATGCAGCAACGGCAGTGAGACCGAACAGAAGCAACGTCTGAGCGGCCCGTGAGTGTTTGAGAGACTTTTTAAACGTTTTCACTAATCTGTATTCCTTTGGTGGTTGGTACTGGAACTACTGAATAGAAGTGTGATGCAAGACCCTTGCATTGTCAATAGAAATGCAAGATACTCGCATGGGAGTAATGGTTACGCGATTTGATAAGTTGCGCATTTTCAGTAACATGGGTTATTGGCGAAAACCAAAAATCAAGACGGCAAGCCGCGCTCGAAAGACGGTGAGGACTTGAGCGTCCCTCCGACATTTCCGAAAAGTTTTTACCGGCTGCTTTCGAACCTAGCTGTGGAGTTCAATCTGACGCGGCCGCAGCTTGCGCTAAAGGCCCTACGTGCTTATGCGAAAAATGCGAGGAAAGAACGCTCCCCTTTTCATCAAACGCTCGGTTCAGAAGAGCTGGCCGAACGTGTAACTAAAGCCGCGAGTGCGTCCGCAAAAAATTGGTGGAAGAAAGTTCCGAAGTCGGTTAAGACCGATCGAGCACGCAAAGCTGCTGAGGCACGCTGGGGCACGAAAGACGCGAAAAAGAAATAGCCCCTAACCGACCTTCCAAAACAGCATTATCAGCACGAGCACAACTCCGGCACTTAAAGGCGCGAACACTAAACAACCAAGCATGAGCCGTCGCTCTTTCCGCCTTCGTATTTCCGGGGCAGCGATAAGCCTTAGCAACCGAAGTTGTTCATCGTCCTGGTTCGCCATGAGGGCAAGTGTACTTCACTTCAAGGCGCTCGGTCTGCATCTTTTCCAATTTGCCCCACATAAAACTAAAACGCACGTTTTCGAGCGCTTGTGACAGCAAGCCCACGTTTTTTTAAAGATAATCTTCGACCGTTTTGTGACAAAATTCTGAAAAACACTTCCTGTGTCGGTGTAGTCGAGCGAATAAGCCGCAGAAAAAGCATCACCATGAGCAAGACAATTTGCACCAACCTTTTCGCACAATGACAGGCTGCGCGATGGTCCTCAGTAATCTTCAATTACTCTTGCTCTTGTTCCGGCGTCATTGAAAGAAAAGCATGGGAGCTTAGGCTACCCGGAACTGATATAGGCGACGTTCCCCGAGGTCGGGGGAACATTACAAGTGTTTGTCGCAAACAGCCTTGGGCGCACCACAGNNAGTGTTTGTCGCAAACAGCCCTGGGCGTCGCCACAGCTCCCTACTGAACTAAAACGCTCGTTTTGCAAGTTTTGTGACGAAAAACAAGAAAAAACATTGCGTTAAGCTGTTTACTTGGATTCCTTCTTAAGCCGATCTGGAAAGGAATTGCCGCCTCGCTATATCGCCGCCATTCGGCAACTCACCACCCAGTTGTGGCGCCGATTTCCCTCAATTACAGATCCAGCCGACCGTGACAACTGCATAGAGCTTACGTTACAACGCGTAGCCGACCACGAAGAAAAGCACGGCGAAGCCCCAGACCTACCTGGACTGATCTGGTACATTTTTCCTCAAGTCGCAATCTCGCTATTGAGAAAGTCTCGCTATAAACTTCCCGTTGACTCTGTTCCACAGCCTACATTGGACGGCTTAGCAGCCAACCGCGACGCCGCAGAACAGATGGACGCCCGCCTATATGCAGCCGAACTACTCGCAGGGCTCGATGATCGCGCGGCCGACATTCTCTACCTAAGATTTGTCGAAGGCTTCTCGGTAACCGAGACAGCCAAGAAAACAGGCGTGACCGAGGCCAACGTACGACAAATTTGCCATCGAAGCGTGGAACAATTAAAGCGCAAGCAGCAAGGGCAAGTAGAGAACACATGATGAGGTTCGGACAAGCAAAGCATGACGAGCGTATCGTCCAGCAGGCGTTCTTAGACGCCTTCCCGAATCCGGAAAGAATTGGCTGCCCTGGTGACGACCTGATCCGAGCAATTGCTCGAAAAAAGATCGACTCGGACAAATCCGTTCGCCGGCATATTCGGAGATGTTCTCCCTGCAGCCAAGATCTCCTCACCTTTCGGCACCAATGGCGAACGGTCAAAATAACACGCTTCGCAGTCCTCGCGGCCGCCGCCACAGTTCTGATTGTCTTCGGGATTTATTGGCGACAGACAATATCACACTCCCCCTCTCCACACTCGAATTTGATTGCGGGAAATCAGCAACCTCTAAACCTTGAAACTGGTACGCTCGATTTTTATGACTCTGGTGTCCGACGTGGGACAGGCAATGTAGCCCCCGGACCTGTCCAAACCGTCCGGAGTTCAGCGCGAATCTTGGTGGTTATTCTGCCGATGGCCAGCCTGCCGGGAGAATACGAAGTCCAGATCCGTAACGGATCTGACGACGGCAAAACAATCAAAGTTGTCCGCGCTATTGCATCCAATAAAGCGAATGGACGAACAGCACTACAATTCGATTTAGGCGCACCTCTGCTACCAGGATCGTACGGCGCAGCCTTCCGCCCTCAAGGGAGCAACTTGTGGTCTTACGGCACATTTACAGTTCAATAGCCTTTGTCTTCTTCTACGTATTCATTCCGGCAATTTCAGAAGCTCACCAAAACACCACGGCCACCGAGGGAGTCACTGTCCTGTCGGTTAGACCTTCATCACCAGCTGCGGTCGCAGGAATCAAACCACAGGACGTAATTACCGCCTGGACCCAAGGAACCGAATCTGGATCAATTCCTTCTCCTTACGAATTCGAAACAGTCGAGAGGGACCGGGGGCCTCGGCCGGCAAGCATAATTCTCACAGGACAGAGATCCGGAACCAAAATCAGTTGGACTCTTCCGCAAAGTGATGGATGGGGCATTCTTGCTGGTGCCGGACCAGCTTGGGCAGATGTGTCGTCAATACACGACACCATCAGAGATTTGGGAAAGGCGCAGAAGATTGACGAACTTATCAAATATTGTCGTGTAGCCTGCACCAGTTCCAACATCGATCCAGGTGCTAGGGCTTGGCTTCTTTTCGCCGCCGGCGTCTGGCTGAACAATTATCATCGACCGTCAGACGCTGCAGAATTCTTTGGCCTTATAGTGCAAGACAAACCGAAGGACCTGCCATATGTTTCTACTGAAGCCTACGGCGAGTGGGGTAATGGCTACCGCACGCTTCACAACTGGGAGGCCGCCGCCAATCTATACGCTAAAGCCCTACACGAAAGCCAGCAGATAAACCCCCGTTCCTTGAATGTGGCTTTTTACTTGGACAAATTAGCCGCAATGAAGGACAAGAGTGGTGCCTTACTCGAAGCAACTCAGCTCTCGCAACAGGCGTTGCGTATCCGGCGAATCCTCTGCCCAAGCTGCGCCCAAACCGTCCAAAACTTTTCCTTCTTAGGCGTCTGTGCCATGGAAGGTGGCGACCTGGACGTAGCACAAGCATGGCTTCGCCAAGCGCTTCAACTCGCATTACAACTGAAAGACGATGACATCACAGCTGGCGTTTACAACAACCTAGGGGCGGTTGCACAAAAACGTGGCGAATTAGCCAACGCCGAAACATACCTACTTCTTGCCCTCGACCTCGACCAGTCTTTGCACCCCAACGACCCTTTCATAGCAGAATTGTGGGGTAATTTATCCGTTGTTGCCACAACGCAAGGAAACTACGTACGCGCTGAACAATACTCAGAACGCGCGATTGCTTTACAAACAAAAGCGGGCCCGTCAGCAGAATTCGATTTATCAAAGACGCTCAATAACCTTGCCGACATCAAGCTAAAAATCCATGACGCGGCAGGAAGCGCCGATTTACTGACACGAGCTCTCGAAATCCAAACCCGTCTCGCTCCCGAAGGTGCTGACATTGCAATCACACTCACGACGTACGGAATGGCTCTCACGACCGAGGGGTCATTGAATGCCGCAGCCGAACAGTTCCAACGAGCTCTTGCGATTTTTGAGCAAATCAACGCTCAAAGCATGGACGCAGCAGAGTGCCACTACCAACTCGCCCAACTATATCTTGCCAAACAGGAATGGACCCGAGCCGTAGATCATCATCGCATTGCCGAAGAAATCCGCGCGGCACTCGCGCCCAAAAGTATCGTCCACGCTGAGTCACTGGCCGCGCTCGCTGCCCTAGAAGATAGACTGGGCCAGCCGACCGTAGCCGTTCAACATTACAACCACGCTCTCGACATTCTAGACAGCCAAAGCTCTTTTCTGACCAGAGCAAGCAATATGTCCTTCGCTTCCGCGTATGCGAAGTACTACGCGCAATTCGTAAGCCTTCTTGTTCGACAAGGCGACACCCGCCGAGCCTTCGAAATTCTGGAGCGTTCGCGCGCTCGAACTTTACTCCGAACACTCACTGAGCGTCAACTGAACGTACACGGACCGATACCGGCCAGCATCCTCGCTAAGGAACGTCACATTGAGACTCTACTGACCGACCTGTCCAGCCGGCGAATTAGGCTTCTTTCTCAACCACCGGACAGTAAACCATTGCACCAAATAGATGCTCAGATCGCCGAGCTGACAGAACAACATGAGCTTCTAGAAGAACGTATCCGCTCAAAATATCCCTTCCCTGCCCCAACACCCTTAACCACGTCGCAAATTCAAGTACTCTTGCCGCCCGATACTGGACTACTCGAGTACTCTCTAAACGAGAACCATGGTTACGTGTTCGCTGTCACTAAAAGTGACATTTCTGTACATGATCTTTCGTCGACCACCGAAATTAATCGATTAGTGCGGACCGCATATGAAACTTGGTCCACACCGACGCCAACAACGAGTACAGCAGCGATCGAACTCGCAGAGCGAATTCTTGACCCGGTCAGCCCATTACTGCGGCACATAAAACATCTACTATTGGTCACAGATGGTAGCTTGCAGTTCGTTCCGTTTTCCGCCCTGCCATCTCCGAAAAGCCTATCACCCAATCAAGACAATCTGCTTGTCCACTTCACGCTGCAAACTCTTCCCTCCGTCACTTTCATTCACACCATTCGCGCCACTCACCTAATCAACCAAACGCCCCCAAGCATGATAGCCGTGCTTGCTGATCCTGTCTTTTCGACCGATGACCCTCGTGTTCAATCCACTCACAGCCAGGCGCGACCCGACGAGAACCAAACTACTCGATCATTCGTTCCACTTCGCAATGAGCTCCCCCACGCTTTTCCAATGCCGCGCCTCATACACTCCCGCGAGGAGGCCGAGGCCATAGCGGCCGTTGCTCCCAGCAATCGGCTCACATTGGCGTTAGGTTTTGCCGCCACAAGAGACACTGCTCTCAGCACAGCATTTACCCACAGCCGCATCACCCACTACGCAACCCACGCCGTTTTTGACGCCACTAACCCCGCTCTGTCCGGTCTAATTTTTTCTATGGTTGACAAACACGGACTACCCCAATCCGGGTTCGTCACTTTGCAAGAGATATTTCGAACACGCTTCTCAGCTGATCTCATCGTGTTGAGCTCATGTCAAACCGCATTAGGCGAAGACCTCAGTAATGGCGACGGACTCATCAGCCTTACATACGGCTTTCTCTATGCGGGTGCTCACAGCATAGTCGGGACACTCTGGGAAGTGGACGATGCCAGTACAAGCGAGTTCATGCGACTGTTCTACACTGGCATTCTTCGCAATCGATTAAAACCCGCCGAAGCTTTGCACGAAGCTCAACTCAATATGTCTCGTTCACAACACTGGGCCGATCCATACTATTGGGCCGGTTTTGTCATCCAAGGTGATCCCGGCTTATAGACTTGTAAAGTTCCTCAATATCGCGCGCGAACCGCCCGGTATCACAGACACTCGACGACTTCAACCGCGAACGCATGCCGGATCGCAGATCCGCGAGCTTTTCGCGGCTTGCTGCCGACGTACCGAGTTCGACTGCGAAGCGGATGTATTCTTCCAAAGTTGTTTTTGCGAATTCGCTTAAACCGGCCTCCCTCAACAGCGATACGCTCAGACGCGAGGCCCATCTATCGCCGTCGAACGCAATGACCGGTACGCCTTGCCACAGTGCATCCGTAGTCGTAGTAGCACCCCCATATGGCCATGTTTCAAGCGCGACATCGATCCGGTTGTAAAAACCCAGGAATTGTAGGTATGGTTCAGACCCTTCAAGAGAAATACGATCACGGCTAATGCCATTGTTCTCAAAAAGTGAATGAACAAATTCACGACTGGTAGCAGAAGCTAGATGCTTGTTCTTCAGCAGCAACAGACTTGAAGGGCTTTCAGTCAATATGCGGCTCCACCCTTTCACAACATCGCTCGTGATTTTGTATTGAGAAGCCGCCGAACCGAATGTAATCCCTGCGCCATCGGCAAGACACGGAGCCCCGCACACATCGGGAGCATTACGCAGTGGTTCGAAGGTCAACCAACTTCCCGACACCCTACGAATCTTTTCCGAGTAAAAACGTTCTTCTTCAACAGGAAGAACATGACGGTCCCCAATCAAATAATCAAAAGACCGCAGCCCGCTTGGCCCATACAAGTTGAACCACCCCACAATCACAGGCGCAGGTCTCAAATTGAATAAATCAAGCCGTTGCGCTTTGCTGTAACCATTCAGGTCGACGAGAATATCGATTCTGCATTTGCGAATCAAGCGAGCAACCTGATCGTTCGAAGAACCGAAAACGTTATGAAACTCATCGCTGCGGTGACGCCGATACGCATACTCAATCGAAGAAAATGTAGTGGACTCAGCGTCAGAAAAAAGATGAATGTCAAATTGCTCGCGGTCATGCTGATTAATCAGTCCCCAAACCGGCTTCATCCAATTCGCTCCACCAAAAAACGACGACACATACCCTATACGTAAACGCCCACCATCGCTGGTAGAACGCACGCCAGAATTAACAACATCCTGCGGCAACGAAAGGTCTGTCTCCACCCAACGGCGCCGAATTGCCAAAATCTTTTCGTTGTTAACTTCGGGAACGCCAGGCACGACCACCGCCGCCATCGCTCGCGCTCTCTCGCTTTTCTTCCGTTCCGTAAGACCAGCACACCGCTCAAACTGGGAAAACGCTGCGCTCACTTCTCCCATTTCGTACAAAGCTCGACCTAAATTGTGACGAGCTTCCAACCAATTAGGCTCCGCTATGAGTGCTTCCTCGAAGCTCGCCCGCGCCGGCACGAATTCACCACTTTCAATCTGCGCACATCCAAGTGAATATAAAACTCGAGAGAATCCGGGTTTTAGCTCCAATGCTTTTTGATAGGCCGCAATCGCCTTTGGCAAATGCCCAGCGGATTGCCAGATCTCTCCGAGGTCACCAAGCAGCTCGCCGTTCAGCGGTTCAAGCATTACCGCCTGAACCACATATTTCAGCGCATCCTGGTTGCGACCGACAGAACGAAGCACCAATCCCAACTCCCACAATGCATCGATATGCTTAGGGTCCGCTTCTACCACTCGTAGATAGCTCTCGATTGCTTGCTGCAACTTGCCGTTCCTGCGAAAAGAGGCCGCCAGCGAGTACTGTGCTTCTACGCTCTTCGCAGGCGTTTTGTTCTTTTTTCCCATAAGGTCACAAGGCATGCTGCCACTCGCCAAATTGTGCTAATCTGGACCAGCTTATATGCCCGAAGACGATTTTGCCAGCCTTCTTGCCAGCGATCTGAAATCTGGCAAGATTACGTATGATCTCTCACAAAAGGTCAACCTGATCAGTTTCACTAATCATCAAGATAATTTTGCTAGAAGCCCCCAGGCAACCATACCTTCCGATTTCGGCTCTCAAAAACAATCCGTATCCGAGAAACAGCCGCGCAGAAGAAAAAACGCAGACCCGCGTCAACCAGACGCTCCAGGTTGGAGCCACTTCCCTGCCCCCGATTTTCTGAATGGTGGCCGCCCGCCCAAGGCGGATTGAGCCTTGGGCCTAATGGAGAGGGGCGCGCAGCGAAGACGGGGTCAAGGTCGGCGTAGCCGCCGCGAAGCGGTTGCCTTGACGCCGGCGTAAGCGATAGCGCACTTTTGAAGTGCGGCGCTAACCCGTCCCAAAGCCCTGAACAAGACTTTGATCTTAAGATTCGGCGGTAGCCGCACCTTGTTCTGAAGGGATGCCGAGCCATTCGCGAATCATGTTCTTATGATCTTCAGGTGTATTCGGATCGAGTAGAAGCCTGTGTTGTTCCCTCTTCCATTCCTCTGCTTCCAGTTGCGCTCTAGCTGCTGCCGCTGCTTCTCGTTCGCGGTGTCTGGCTTGTTCTTCTCGGTAAAAGCGAAATGTCTCTCCTGAAAAGCACTTTGGCACGGCAGTAAGGAGAAAGCCAATTGGGTTGTGAATTCGGCCTGCTCGTACTATGGCTCCTTTCTCTTCGATGAAATGAATGATCTCATCTTCAGTGGAGTCTGGTGTTGCTAGCCTGCTGTTTGCAATGAGTCGGGTGAGAACGTCGTCATCGACCGGTCCGTACTTGCTTAGGGCTTGGTAGATCGCTACCGACGACGTTTGTTTAGAAAGTTCTTGGTCTCTATTCTTAATAAGCGGAGGGTGGTTGCTACCGGGTGTATGGTGGTGGTTGCTGCCGGAGTCCGTATGGAAGTTGCTTTCTGATAGCACCTTACTGTCTGTTGGTAAGTTGCTATCAGGTAGCAAGGGGCCACTTGCGGTCAACTTCTCTCCAGTTTTTGGATTGACAAAGGATACTGCACCGGTGCGAATGACGTGAGTCAGGTTTGCTCGGCGCCTCCGTTCAAGAATTGTATTGAACGAGAATATCCGGTACACGCGTGCACCTTCGCTGCCTGCGGCGGCGTCGAAAGTTTCGGCCTCTTCGAGCGCGAGTTTAGCCACGAGGGCTCGGACGTAGGCGCGGCAACTTGTCTTGTGTGAGCCGGTCAGGCGGGCGAGCTCAGATAATCCAGCTCTCAGTAGACGAGAATCTTCCGATTCGGGTGTTCCCTTCTTCCACATGGCCGTTAGTAAGAGATGCTCGCCGTTAGTGTGAGCGTCCTGAACAGACCTAGCGGGACGCAATCGTACGACGCGCCCGTTCGGAGTTCGCAGGTCGCCACCAGGTAGCAGGCTACTGCCTGTATTGGAACCGCCCCGCGCTTCCCTTTGCAGATCACTATCAGGTAGCAGGATGCTATCTGATGGCAGACTGCTACCTGAAATGCCGCTTCTAGCGGACTCAGCCGCAGCAAGCAGAGCACTATCTGGTAGAGACCTGTCCGCCTCCAGTGATCCATCCAGATCACCACCAGGTAGCAGATTGCAATCTGGCTCGGGGCTGCCCTGTGTTTCACTTGGCAGGTCACCACCAGGTAGCAGAGTACTATCTGATAGTGACCTCTGTTGGTGCGGGATACTTTCCAGGTCGCAATCAGGCAGCAGGTTACTATCTGGTAGTAATCTGTTAATCCCTTCCGATTCAAAGCGTTCCGGTTGGCTCAACGGCTTAGAAGGCAGCTGCGCAGGGAAGGGAAGGACGGTTGAAGCATTTTTAACAGGCCTCTCTGAGGGCAACTCCTCAGCGGGGATCGACGCCTCTAAGCGCTGAGCATCGGCCTCGTTGACCCTTTGCTTTTCAGCTAAACGCGCCTGAGCTTCCTGCGGGGGCCGTTGGAGAAAGGACAGCATCCCGCGGTTCGATGAGTTGTTGAACAGCTCATCGATGTCAATCCGCTCTAGTTGTTGCTTGACCTTACGCATTTATCAGCGCGCCAGCAGAATTTTCCCTTGAACCCGAGAGTTCAGCAATGAGTTGATCAGCGACTTTGTTGTAATCTTCCAAGGCTTTCGACTTTGGATCGTAATCGTTCAAAAATTGGCGTTGCCGCCCAGCTTTTACAACAGCAGTATCAGTTCGGACTGGCGTAAACACTGGGGTTCCGGTTCGCGCAGATAATCCTTCAAGACTCTCTAATACGAGATCGGTCATCTGAAGCCTCCGATCAACGATCACCGGCAGCAACCCAATCGCTTTAATGGGCGGATCAACCTTAAACATTCGATTAATCGTGTCCATCGCTTGAAAGTTACTTGCGGCACCTGCTGCGCTCAGAGAATCCATCGCAGCTGGAATCAGGACGTTTCGCGTGTACATCATGGCGCAAGTCTGAAACAGATTCAGAGATGGGGCAACATCGATCACCACGGCTGCGTAGCTGCCTTCGTGCGGACCGAATGCCTGTTCAAAGGTCATCTCGCGGCCCATGCGGCTTGTGATGACGTCTTCAGCCTCCATTGTTCGCCGGTCGCTGCATAACACGTCAATCATCGGATGATGCGGGACCACGCAGGTCTTTAAAGCAATCTGGCCAATCAAGAAATCATAAAGGACGTATTCAGGCTTGATGCCTAGAATTTGCTGGATGGAGCCCTGAGAATCAGTATCGATCAGCAACGTTTTTAGCCCACGCTCAGCAAAGCAGCGGGCCAAAGTGGTAGCGGTAGTTGTCTTACCTACACCGCCACGTTGGTTGGACACAACAAATTTAATCACTGCCGCCTCTCGGTTACTTCGGATTTCGCCACTTCAATGTCCTGATCGGTCCAGCCGCGTCGATTCTTGGCGATCTTCCCAATAGGCTGGCTGATCGTCTTTTCTTGGAGGTATCTGTAGAAGGCACTACGACTTAGACCAAGACGAGCCATCGCCGTTTTGTCTGTATATAGCCGACGCTCAGAGCGCGTTGACGACATAATTAAGTAAATCGTAACGGTACTCATCCTTAGAGTCAAGCAAAAACAGTCCCACTTTAGCGTTATCCGCTAAAAGGTCTCACTTGGAAGCGTAACAATCCGGTGACGACATAACCTGGAGAAAATGTTCAGCGTCCGTTTTCGGTCCCACAATCCCAAAGCGATTCCAGAGAGTCAGGCGGCAGACGCACAGCGAAGCCCCTGGCAGCAAGCGAAGAGTTGCCAAAAATGACGGGAGTTAGGTGCCCAGGGCAGGGAACTGACCCATTCCGCAAAGCACTACTGGCCGTTACTAAGAGAGCTGGCGCATTTCTTTCCCAACCTATCCCTTTTCAATGAACGCGCTGATGGCGGAGTAATCGTTCTGCAAGGCGTAGACGATGGCACCGACGGCGGCGAGGAAGTCTTCGGTGCCGTAGAATTGCATCCGCAATGACTGGGGCGTGAAGGTGATGTTGGCCGGCAAGTTCTGAAAGCGCGTGCTCACTAGGGCGGGCGCGAGTTCGTCCCGGACCACCTTCGTTTGACGGGAATGAAGGTACGAACGCATGGCCAGAAGCTGCTCATCGACACGCTCGCGGCGTGCTACCTCGCGCGCGATGACGCCTCCCTCAGCCGCGAGTTCTTGCAGTCGGGCGATCAGTTGCAAGCGCTCAAAGAGCAGCGCGCCGCCCGGCCCCTTTTTTGCTTGGCAGTGGCGAAGGATGCGCCACGCGACGGTCTTCGACACACCCAGCAGCTCTTCGAGATCGTGGCGCCCAACCAACGGGGCGGAGCTGTCCTGTAGTGTCTCGATGGCTGGTTTGAGGCGGCGAGCGTAGGACGGTTTGGCGGGCATGGGGCAGGGAAATGGCTCTTCTATTAGGAGTTTGGGCTTCTTTTCCGAAGATACCCCAATTAACTACGTTCCGCAACGATCGTTTCAAATAAAAATTTTAGGGTTCACTTGCGCTGTCTTGCTTATGCATGATAAAGGACGTTATCAGGTATAATGCTAACCGCATGGCTATTTCACGCGCTCACTTCTGTCCCGGGAGTTCAGGGCCGGGAACTCGCGGCCTGTTGGCCCGTCCGCTGTCTAGCGGTGTCCAGAAAGAGAGAGACTATGCCAAATAATGTTGACGGCGTCACGCCAAATAATTCTGAAAGTCACAGCCTCGCTCTGACCCCCGAAGTCCTCCCGCTGGCGCCCACACCCGAAATCCAGCGCAGGGAACTCGCCGACCTCGGTCCTGGTGAACCGCCCTGGCTCTTTCTCCAGGTGTCGCGCGCGGGCAAGCGTACCCTGGAATTCTTCGTCACCCAAATCCCCAACGACCATACCCGCCGCGCTTACTATGGCGCCGTCCGCCGCTTTTCGGCCTGGTGTTCCGCCCATCGCCTGGAAGAGTTGGGCCGCGTCGAGCCGGTGCATGTCGCCGCCTGGCTCAAAGCCCTCGAAGCCGAGGGATGTTCCCGGCCGACGGTGAAACAACATTTGGCGGCCGTGCGCATGCTCTTCGACTGGCTGGTCGTCGGCCAGATCGTCCCCTACAATCCGGCCCATGCCGTGCGCGGACCCAAACATGTGGTCAAGAAAGGCAAAACGCCGGTGCTCACCCAGGATGAGGCACGCGAGCTGCTCGAGAGGATCGATACTTCTACTTTCCTCGGACTACGGGATCGGGCGCTCATCGCAATGATGATCTACACCTTTGGACGGGTCGGCGCGGTCATCAAGATGCGTATTGAAGATTACTACACGCAGGGCCGGCGGGGCTGGGTCAGGCTGCATGAGAAAGGTGGCAAGCGGCATGAGATGCCGTGTAATCACAATCTCGAGGCCTACTTGGATGAGTACATCAAGACGGCCGGCATTTCAGACGACTTGAAGGGGTACCTATTTCGTACCGCCCAAAGTAAATCGGGAGCCTTGACCGGCAATCCCCTCGCCCAGTCCAACGTGTACCGCATGATTCGCCGGCGGGCTATGCAAACGGGAATCAAGACGCGGATTGGAAATCACACCTTCAGGGCGACGGGAATTACCCAATACTTGCGCAATGGTGGCCGTCGCGAGCTCGCCCAGCAGATGGCCGCTCATGAATCGCCGCGAACCACGGCGTTGTATGATCGGCGCGATGACGAGGTGGCCGTGGATGAGGTGGAGAGGATACTGATTTAGAGCGAGGCGCCCACAATGAAGCTGTCAACATTTTTAGCGCCGACACCCGGCCCGTCGTGGCCCCGGATTGTCCGGCAATGAGCATCCCAACTGTCATAGCGGCAACCGTCATCTTACTCGGATCGACGTTCATGGCTCCCCCCCAAGCCGCTAATCTAGAAGCATCTGACATCAACGGCATCTGGCTCGGTAATCTGCAAGTGAGAAATGAATCTCTGCGCATCCAGGTCACGGTGAGAACCGACGAAGCCGGCATGGTGTATTGCGCTCTGGAAAGTCTGGATCAACACGCCATGACTATGGGCTGCGAAAATGTGCAACGCGCAGGTGCCGATTTTTCGTTTGACGTACCAACAATCAACGGTCATTGGCACGGGACGCTATCCGACAAGACCTTGACAGGTACTTGGAGTCAAGGGGCCGATTTGCCGCT
>PMQB01000495.1 GCA_003169195.1 Bryobacterales bacterium | reverse complement strand
CGTAGCCCAGATAGACGCGAAACTTCGAACCGGGAACGTGGTCGCTGATTGACTTCTCCAGTAGGACCTTGCGGATCACCGAATAGAGGTCTCCCACAATATGTTCCGCCGTATCGGGCTTAGTGGCACTTCGCAGCAAGGCTTGGACGGCATCGGGTCCCACCGGCCCTCCGTCGTAAACCAGATCCGCATTGGCGTGCAGTCTCGGAAAGGCCTTTGCCAGAGTAGTCTCGGTGGGCCGGTTCAGCACAACACCCATTGTGCCCCCGTCCGGGTCGTGGTGCGTAATCAATACCACTGTTTCGGCAAAATTTGGGTCGCTCAGTTTCTCGCTCGCCACCAGTATTGTGCCGGGTGCCAGACGCTCTTCCGCATTCTGCCCAAAGCTCACGCAGATCAGGAAAAAAACACACACCAACGACATGGCAGATCTGCGAAGCATCGAGTTTATGTTACCCCGAAAGAAACGCCTGCACACGCTCGTCTGCCTCATGCTTGACCTCGTCCTGGTCGCCGAAGCCCGTCAGCCAGCAAACGTCAGGTTCCGACCGAAACCAGGTGATCTGGCGCTTGGCGTAATGCCGGGTGCGCACCTGGCAATCGGCAATCGCCTCTTCCAACGGTATGGCTTGCGTGAGAACGCTGACGGCCTGCCGGTAACCTAACGTCGACAGCGGCTTGGCCGTAGCCGGCACACCTCGTTTCAGCAAACTTTCGGTTTCCTCCAGCAGGCCATTTTCAAACATCCACCGCGAGCGTTCGTTGAGCCTTTCATAAAGCGCGGCCCGCTCTGGATTCAGACCGATCTTCAGCACGCGAAACCCCGACAACCCTTGCCGCGGCCCTGTAATCTGTCCGGCGAGTTCAATCGCGCGCATCAGTTTCTGATGGTCATTCGGGTGAATGCGATCCGCGGCCTCCCGGTCGTGCCTTTGCAGAAAACGGTGCAACGCCGCAGGCCGTCTCTTCGCCACCTCAGCCAGCCGCTGCCGCAATTCTGGATTGCGCGTTGGTGCCGGCGATAACCCATGCAATAGAGCCCGCAGGTAAAAGCCCGTGCCGCCGACGATCACCGGTAAAGCACCCCGCAGGCGGATGGCTTCCAGCACTGCCGTCGCCTCCCGTACGTAATCACCCGCCGTCACTTCGCTATCCGGCTCAATCAAATCAAGCAGATGATGAGCGATGCCAAGGCGCTCGCCAAGCGGCGTCTTCGCGGAGCCAATGTCCAAACCTGCATAGACCTGCACCGAATCACAATTGATAATTTCACCGCCGAACCGGGCAGCTAAACTCAGTGCTAAAGCACTCTTGCCGGCGCCAGTCGGGCCCACTACCGCGATCGTTGGATAAGCATCCCGCACAAGGTTCGTTGATCGGCGTTATACTCAAATTGGGTCAACCTATATACGCTGGTCGGGTTGACAATACCTCCAATAAAAGTAGTTGAATGCCCCACTCCCACTTTAGATCGCTGACTTCCAGAAGTCTTCTAGTCGCCGGGCTCGCGGCGGCTATTCTGCCGGCTCGCGCCGCACAGAAAACAGATCGTCCCACCCTGCCGCCTACCACCAAACAGGCCAATTCGCCCAAGGCGGCGGCTTATTATCACTACTCGCTGGGGCATCTCTATGCAGAGATGGCTGCCTCCTACGGCAACCGTAGCGACTACGTCAATAAAGCCATTGAGAATTTCCGTCTGGCAATGAAGGAAGATCCAGAAGCCGATTTCCTGGTTGAGGATATTGCCGAGCTCTATCTCGCTGCCGGCCGCGTGAGAGATGCCGTCGAGGAAGCCCAGAGCGCTCTCAAGGCCAATCCGAACCAGCTCAATGCTCATCGCGTCCTGGCACATATCTATCGCAGCCAAATCGGCGGCGACGGCCAAAGCCGCGCGAACGAAGGCATGGTTAAGCGGGCACTGGAGCAATTTCAAATCATCGCCGAGAAAGACCCCAAAGACATTGAAAGCCTGATCATGGTCGGCGGTCTGAACCGCATGCTGGAAAACTCCGTCGATGCCGAAGCCGCTTTCAAGAAAGCGCTGGCTCTTGAGCCGGATAACGAAGACGCTCTTGTCGGTTTGGCCGGCGTCTACGGTGAGCGCGGCGATAACAAAGCATCGACCGAACTCCTCGAACGTCTCGCCACCAAAGATCCTTCCGGCCGCTCCTACGCCATGCTTGGCCAGAACTACGAATCGATGAAGGAATTCACGCTCGCCGCAGACGCTTTCAAGAAAGCGGCCGAGATTGAGCCCGGTCAATTAGATTTCAAAGCCTTCGAGGCGCATGATCGCGTGGAAGCCGGGCAATTCGAGGAAGCCATCAAGCTCTATCAGGAAATCGCCGACGCCAAGCCTCTGGAAGCCGGACCCTACATCACCATGGCGGAAATTCGGCAGGAGCAAAGAAACTTCGCAGACGCTCGCCGCTTAATTGACAAAGCAAAGGAAATCGACAAATTCAGTCCCGAAGTCCGCAGCGCCGATGCGATGCTCCTGGCGGATGAAGGTAAATTTCCGGAAGCCATTACGGCCATCAAAGGCTTGCTTGACATGACAGCCAAGCCCACCTACGATGTGAGCCAGCGCGGACCGCGCGCCAGGCTTTACCGCTTCTTGGGCCGTTTTTACCGGCAGAACGAACAATACGATCAGGCTGTCGAAAGCTTCAAACAGATGACCGCTCTGAATCCGGATGAAGGTGCAACCGCAGCCGCCGAAATCATCGAGACTCATCGCGAGAGCAAAGAATACGCCAAGGCTCAGCAAGAAGCCGATACCGCCATTGCTGCCTATCCCGACGATCACACCATCCGCGGCGAACGCGCCCAGTTGTACTCCGATCAAGGCAAAACCGATGCAGCCGTCGCAGAACTCCGCAAGTTGCTCAACGGCAAGGAGGACGATGGCGATACCTACAGCCAGATCTCCGAAACCTATGCACGTGGCCACAACTTTGCCGAAGCTGCCAAGGCACTTGATGCATACGAAAAGATAGCCAAAGATGACAAGACCCGCGCCGACGTCTTTTTCCGTCGTGGCGCGCTATACGAGCGTCAGAAAAAATTTGACTTGGCCGAAAAAGAATTCCGCCGCGTGCTCGATACCGATCCTAAGAATGCTTCCGCGCTCAACTATCTCGGCTATATGCTGGCCGATCAGAACGTGCGACTCTCCGAAGCGCAAGACTACATCCGGCGCGCAGTCGACCTGGAACCGGCCAACTACGCCTTCCTCGATAGTCTTGGCTGGGTATACTTCCGCCTTAATAAGTTGGATGACGCCGAACAGCAACTTACTCGCTCTTTACAACTCAGCGCGGAAAAAGATCCCACCATTCACGACCATATGGGGGACGTTTTCTTCAAAGAAGGCAAATTGAAACAGGCCATTTCCCAGTGGCAATTGTCTCTCAAGGCCTTTAATACCAGTCCCCCCGGCGATGCGGAACCGGAAGACATTGCCAAGGTCCAAAAGAAACTCGATAGCGCCCGCGTCAAGCTGGCGAAAGAAGAAAGCCCAGCCAAACGCAATTAGCGCTTTTCGTTCAATCAAGAGGCCGTCCACTTTGAGGTGGACGGCCTTTTCTGTTCTTGCCTGTCGCTAAGTTTGGCTTTGGGCAATCGGCTCAAGCGGACGTTCTGACTCCTCGGCGCGGTGCCAGGATCTTTCGCAGCAGATCTTTGTTGGTCCTCGTGACAAGGTCTCGCCCCTGTTTGCGGGAGTTTCTTTATGAAAGCGAAAGGCAGAGATTTCCAGCGGGAATACTCTGCCAAGCTAACGAAACGAGCTCGGGGACCGATTTTGGACTAGACGTTCGTCTACGGTTGTCGTAAATACCAGTACCGCTGTTGATCTAGCCTTTTGCCTTCTTCACTGCCGCCCACCTTGCTTTTTGAGCTTTCCGGATGGCCTCGCGGCCTTCTGGGGACATAGTTCTCTTCTTCTGCCCTCTGTTCACAACTACTGAAGGTGCGGCGACTGCCTTAGCGGTTGCCGATTTAGATGAAGCTATGTAGAGCCCTTCCGCTTTTTGTTGCACGAGCCCTTTCTTCTTGAGCTCACTTAGATGAGAATGCACCGAATTCGAACCTTTAGTCATCAGTTTGCGAGTTACGAAGATCTCTGCAATATCGCGCGGCCTGGTGCCCTGCTCACCGCTTTGCTGGACAAGAGCCAACACGATCTCAGAGGGTTTCCCTTCGAAGTCAATAGCACTCGCTTGGGACGTATGGCCGTTTTCGGGCGTTGTTATCGCGGCGGGCGTTTCCTCGCCCATTTCGTTTCGGAGTAGATGGCGGAGCGCCGCGAGGTTTTCATTCTGAAGCGCGATGATTCGCTCGGCTTCTCGAATACGAACATTTAGATCGCTTACAAAGGTTGGTTTAGACACGATACAATTCTATCAGTGTTAGCTGGCTTACAGAAAGAGCCTCGGTCCTTACCTCTGCATCAGCTGCAAAAACGCCGCCAGACTAAGAACAACGCCACGCCGCCTCTTCACGTCCAAACGAGGGTTCCTGATCAGTTTGCTCTGAACTAAGCCTTGGTGGATTTCTGTGTCGAAACCGCACTCAGGCACACATGAGGTCGGGCCTGCCATGCCGATGTGGAGAGCCAGGTGAGGGTGGCCCAACTACTCACCCGATCGAGCCAAGCTTCGTGCAGCACACACTCTGAGCGAACGCCGAGCGTACATAATTTGAACCGTCCCGCGTTTCGATCCCTAGAGCCGTGCGATGAGCACTCCTCCGAATCGCTACGCGCTGGGGAGCAGATCGTGTTGGCCTACGAGTTATAACCGACCAACAACAAGCTCACTGCGAAAAGCATGAATTGACATGGCGAGTTTCGCTCGCTTCGCAGCACTGAATGTATGAGCGCAGTGTCTTTGGCGTTGTGCTTCCCATCGCACTCGCGTCTCTGGTTGCTGGCAATATCTGGCCTAAATAAGGTCCGTCTCATTCCGTTCATCCGACACAGCCGAGTGCAGCGAAGAAATTGTGAGGCGCACGGCTCGGGTCGATTCGCTCGCTCCCGAATAATGCGAAGTAGCGTTTTCGGTGGGTATTTCCTTGGAGATCTTAATGCTTTTGTCCGTCCGCGGTAGATCGAATGTGTCACCGTCCTCTCATAAGAAAAACCGCTGCATCGGTCAGATAGTTACCCACGAGCAACACGGCGTACGCTGCTGGTTCACGGCAATAACGGTTCTGTGCCTTAGCGCTTTCGCTACTTCCTTGCAAGCTCAAACGGCCCACTTCAGCGGTGCAGTGACTACGCTGGTCAGCGGGTTAGGTGGAGGCCCGGTCGGCGTGGCGGTGGACGCCAGCGGCAATATTTTTGTGGCCGATTCTGGCAACAACGCAGTGAAAGAATTTACAGCGGCCAGCGGCTACAACACGGTTACCGCGCTGGGCAGCGGATTCAATGCTCCGCGCGGCGTGGCCGTGGACAGCAATGGCAACGTGTTCGTCGCTGATACCGGCAACAATGCGGTGAAGGAGATCCTGTCGGCCGGTGGATACAGCACCGTCAATACCTTGGGCAGCGGTTTCAGCGGTCCCCGGGGGGTGGCCGTGGACAGCACTGGCAACGTATTCGTCGCTGATAGCGGAAACAACGCGGTGCGAGAGGTCGTGGCGGCTGGTGGATACGCCACCGTAAACACGTTGGGCGGCGGCGGAACGTTTGCCAGTCCCTACGGCATAACGCTGGATGTGAGCGCTAACGTTTTTGTTGTCAGCGAAGGGGATGGCACGGTAAACGAGATGCTGTCGGCTGACGGCTACACCACAACCAATTTGCTGATAAACGGTTTGAACGGTCCCACCGGCATTGCTGTAGACTCAAGCGAAAATGTCTTTGTTTCCGTCCCTGGGGATAATCAAGCTTACGAATTCCCGGCATCCGGAGGTTATGCGACCTTTGTCGCATTAGCTAGCGGTTTCAGTTCCCCACAAGGGATGGCCACGGATGCAAGCGGCAATGTCCTGGTGGGCGATACAGGCAACGGCGTTATCAAAAAGGTTTTTGTGCAAGGCGTGAATTTCGGGACAGTCGCCGTTGCCAGTACCGCTCCTACGGTTTCGTTCACTTTTACGTTTGACACCGCCGGTTCAATTGGTCACCCTTCAGTTTTAACGGCGGGAGCGCCCAATCTCGACTTCGCAGACGCCGGAAGCGGTACTTGCACCACAAACATAACCAGCACCATCTATAGCCAAGGCGACATCTGTACCGTCGACGTCAGGTTTATTCCGAAAGGTGCCGGTCCGCGCTACGGCGGAGTGACGCTGACCAACGGCTCGGGGGTGTTCGTGTCAAACGCTTATGTTTATGGCGTGGGCACGGGTCCGCAAGTGAGCTACAGCCCTGCCGTGCAGACTACCTTACACGGCGGGGTTAGCCCTTTCAGCATGGCGGCGGATTTAAACGGCAACGTGTTTGTCGCGGACACTTATAACAGCCAGGTGGGAGAGATCCTAGCGGGCGGCGGTTACGTTACTCTGGGCAGTGGTTTTAACTATCCGTTTGGTATAGCGGTAGATGGAAACGGCAACGTGTTTGTCGCCGACTCTGGAAACGGCGTAGTGAAGGAGCTCATGGCGGCGGGTGGCTATACCACAGTCCTGACGCTATCCGCCGGTTTTGGGTTCCCCTATGGGGTGGCGGTGGACGGAAGCGGCAACCTGTTCGTCGCCGACGGCGGCAATACTGGGGTGTACGAGGTGATGGCGGCGGGCGGCTATACCACCGTCAACACACTAGGTGGGAGCTTTGGTTTTGGCAACCCCACGGGCATAGCAGTAGATGTAAGCGATAACGTCTTCGTCGGCGACGAAAACAACAGTGCGGTGTATGAGATATTGGCGGCGGGCGGCTATACCACTGTCAACACCTTGGCCGCTGGCTTTTCCACCCCTGGTTTTCTTTTCCCCACTGGCGTCGCGGTGGATAGAAACGGCAATGTTTTTGTCGCCGACGAGGGTGGCGCCAAGTTGTTTGAGATTCTGGCGGCCGGCGGCTACACAACGGTCAACGATGTGACCGGCAGTTTGAGTCGTCCAGCTGGCGTGGCAGTAGATACAAAAGGCAATGTATTCATTGCCGACGAAGGCGCGGGTGCGGTTGTCAAGTGGGATTTTGCCGATCCCCCGGCACTCAACTTCGCCAACACAGCGGTAGGATCGACCAGTTCCGATAGCCCAAAGACAGTTACCCTGCAAAACAGCGGAAGCGCCCCGCTGATCTTCCCAGTCCCGACATCCGGGCTGAATCCGACTATTGCGGCCGGGTTCACCCTTGGTGGTGGTTCCACCTGTCCGCGACTCACAACGTCTTCGAGTTCAGCGACACTGGCGGTGGGAGCTTCTTGTACCTGTTTAGTTAGCTTTAGTCCAACGGTGGCTGGATCTAACAGCGGTTCGCTGGCACCAACTGACACTGCCCTCAACGGCGCAGCGCCGAGCTATACCACGCAAAGTATCTCGCTGAATGGGCTAGCCACTGGGCCGCCGACTATCACGTTCACTGTGCCAAACCACACTTACGGTGACGCACCGTTTACAGTGAGCGCTACCTCTAACTCGTCCGGCGCGATTACTTACTCTGTCGCTTCCGGACCGGCCACTATCTCGGGACACACCGTCACACTCACCGGTGCTGGCACAGTCGTGCTACATGCGGCGCAAGCGGCAAGCAGCCCCTATACCGCCGGGACAACAAACGCAACATTTACCGTGGCTGGCGCCAGCCCCACCATCACATTCACGATCGCTAACAAAACCTACGGAGTGTCGCCGTTTGCGGTCAGTGCTACTTCCAACTCGTCGGGGGCACTCACCTATTCGGTCGTCTCCGGGCCAGCCACTATTTCAGGATCGACTGTGACCATCACCGGTGCCGGAACGGTGATACTGCAAGCCTCCCAAGCCGCCTCCGGCAACTACGCGGCAGCCACACAGAACGCAACGTTCACGGTCGCCGCCGCTGCCCCCACAATCTCTTTCACGGTCGCGGATCAAACCTACGGAGTGGCTCCCTTTACGGTGGGCGCTACCTCTAACTCGGCAGGAG
>PMQB01000649.1 GCA_003169195.1 Bryobacterales bacterium | reverse complement strand
CTTACCGCTTGGCTACCGCGCCGCTATTGGCAACATACCACACCAACTTGTATGATTCTCGCATGCATCTCTTTCGCCTTTTCTTGCTGCTCTGTGTAACAGTTGCCGTGTTCAGCGCGCAAACCCCTCCCCTACGGATCATCGCGTTCGGCGCGCATCCTGACGATTGCGATATACGCGCGTCCGGCACCGCTGCGCTCTGGGTCAGGATGGGTTACGCTGTGAAGTTCGTCTCGGTCACGAATGGAGATGCCGGCCACCAGAGCATGCATGGCGCAGAACTAGCAAGGCGCCGCTTCGCGGAAGCCAAGGAATCTGCCCGCCGTCTCGGCATCGAATATGAGGTGCTCAACAACCATGACGGCGAACTACTCCCCACTCTGGCTGTTCGTTTGGAAATCATCCGCGAAATCCGTAAATGGAAGGCCGACGTGGTGATTGGCCCGCGTCCCAACGATTACCATCCCGATCATCGCTACACCGGCGTTCTTATGCAAGATGCCGCTTACATGGTCGTCGTGCCGAACGTTGCTCCCGAAATTCCGGCTCTACGCAAGAACCCGGTTTTCCTCTATTACCAAGACAACTTCCAGCGCCCAAACCCCTTTCGGCCTGACGTAGCAGTCGACATTGACGATGTCTTCGACCGCAAAATCGAAGCGCTCGATTCCCATGTCTCACAGTTCTACGAATGGCTGCCCTGGGTGGATGGCAAATTAGGCGATGTCCCGAAAGACGCTGTAGCCCGCAAAGAATGGCTGAAAACTGGCTTCGTTGCTCGCCCCGTTTCGGCGGAGGTACGAGCCGCTCTCGTGAAATGGTATGGGCCCGAGAAAGGCAATGCGGTTCGGCATGCGGAAGCCTTCGAAGTCTGTGAGTACGGAACGCAGCCAAACGCCGCGCGTCTGAAACAAATCTTCCCTATGCTGGAAGCGAAGGTCGACGAATAGAAAACACGAATAGACAACGGCATCAGAAGTGATGGAGGCTTTCTGTGCTTTCCTCCGGCATCCGCGCGGCCTGCCGCTCCAGGCTCCGGCTCACCAAGTCCCGTGCTCCTAATCCGACAGCTAATGCGAGTGTCAGCACAATGCCGCCGAACAGAATGGCAAACGCCTCATCCACAATTTTGCCCCCAATTTCCAGGTGGTTCAATGCCATGGCGCCCGCTAGTACGAGGATCAGCCATTTCAATCCAACGCTCAACAGATGGGCGTATTGAACATTTAAATTCACCGCGCCAATCAGTACACTGCGCGAAAAGAAGCGAGCCGCTATCCCGCCGACCAGCAATACCAGTCCCGCCGCGATCACGTTCGGCAGATACGCAAACAGTTGCGCGACGAACTGTGACGTGAGCGTTGCTTCAAAGGCGTTAATGCCAACCAGGAAGCCGAGAATGATCACGGTCCAACCCACAATGCGCACCGCTAAGTCGGTGGGGCTTCTGCCCGATTCGCTGTGCGTACCGGGCAGGTCCCATGTTGCCACCTTGCCGTCAAAATCGAAACTGCGAAGCGACCGCCGCAAAATAAACCCAATGGCCCATGCGACCAAGAGAGAGACCAAGAGTGCTACGACCAAGGCAAGAAAGCCGGGCAGTAGCGTTGCTATCCTTGTTGCAACTCTGGTGACCGATTGATTGAGTGCTTGGGATACCTGTTGCCACATAAAATTACTCCTGTTCTTTGATTCCTACGGATTGAAACGGTCCGGCCATCGCCAACGCGATAGCAAATAGGGTTTCTCTTTTTCGAATGCCAGTGCCAGACGCTCCAGCACGTATTGATGGTCCGCATTCGATGCGCTGCGAATCTCCAACGCATGGGAGGCAACCCATGCCAAATACAACGGTGTCATAGCGCGCAATAGATGTTCACGGTTGATCGCGCGCTGCCGGTAGGCGAGTGCGAAATCGTACACAATACGCACCCAAAGTTCATCGGGCATGCGAAAGCTGTTCCCCGCGAGCGCTGTCATCTTTTTCAATTCCAGAAACGTAGCGGGGGGCAACGCTACGGTCCAGATTTCTCGCAAATTGCGGTAGCCCAATTGAAAAGTTTCAATCATGGGTTGCACTTCTACCGTTACCTCGTCCTCTTCTTTCCTAAGCAGCGTGCCGAAAGCCGGTACGTTTTGCGACCCGTTAGACCTTTGCCAAACGGTGGCGTTTCGTTCTAGATCCTGGAATAACCTGCCCAGCACCATCGCCAGAATCGAACTTACATCGGTTGATTCCGGCGGCCGCGGCGGCTCCATCGGCAAATTTGCTTCGCAAATCTTTAGTCCCGCGTTTATAGCTTCTATCGCTATCCATTGGTGGCAGCGCGGCCGGCGTGTTTTTGGATCAAGCTGAAGCAAGCGATCGACAAAGCTTGCGGAAAACGACAAATCAATCGCCATGGAGAAGTGAATACGCTTGCCATAAAGAGCGCGCACCGCCGGATAGATAATACTGCTGTTGACTAACGACCCAAGTTTCACTTCAACATAACGCGGAACCACCAAGTCAAAACCTTGGTTGATAAGCGGCTCTAGCATTTCGCCTATGACTTCGCTAGAAATGCGCTGCGGATTGGTGTTCCAAACACAACAACACTTGGCGCCTACTCTTTGGCTGATCTGAAATACCTCTTGAAAAGCACCATAGAGTCCGGGAGGCGTATTGAGATACCGGTCAGAAGGTGGCACCACATAGCGCAAAATCTCGACACCCTCGAGTAGGGCGGAACTCGAAGCCCCATTGGTACTTGGGCAAGCGATCACAACTCGCCGATCCGCGCTGGCAACTTGGGCCACCCACGTTAGCCCGTCGTCGCTGTCGATTGATGGCAAACCAATAACAACATCAGCGGTCCCTATTGTTTCCAGGTGTTCTTTGACTTCCTGCGGTAGACTTCCCGTTTCGGCCATAAATTCACGTCGATTCGCTCAGAGCTCTAATGCGGCAATACCTGCTAATGGAATCCTGACCCAAGAGGGCCGGTTCTCTAATTCGTAATTCAATTCATAGAAAGCCTTGTCCAGCAGATACGCCTCCAACAACGTGTTGAAGCCAGCCTGATCACCGGGCAAGAAAGACGCTCCGGCGGTTTCGCTCCGATACGCGCGCAGGAACGAACTAGCCACAGACCGCTCCCAGAAGCGGCTCCAGCCGGCAAGGGTATCCATAGTTTCGGGACGCCGCGCCAAGTAATTCGCCAGGCTGACGTGGGCCGCATAACTAAACGAGCGCAGCATTCCAGCCACATCCTTCAAGGCGCATTGTTTTGATCGCCGTTCTGTTAACGGACGGGTCGGTTCTCCTTCGAAATCCAAAATGACAAAATCATTTTTCACGCACAAAACCTGACCAAGATGGTAATCGCCGTGGATGCGGATTAGCTGGGCTGTCGCAGGAGCGTTCCGCAGGCTCTGGAAGTGGGCTAGCGACTGGCTGCGGCGGCTTAGCAGAATAGCCGCAGCCTCCGTTGCTTCATCGGTAAACTTAGGGATGCCTTGCTTGAGTCGCGAAAATACGACAGCTGCATGTTCTTCCATGTGCTGGGCGAGCAACTGCAAACTAGCGCGATCCAGCGGTTCGGGCGTGAAATCGGGGTTGTCCTGACCCAAGGCCAACGCTTGATGCATCTCAGCCGTTCGACGTCCCAGCGTGGCGGCCGCATCCAGGCTGATGCCCAGATGCGCTCGCGCTGGCGGATCTTCTTCACGATTAGCGAGTTCGATGAAAGAACTCTTTACTGCGGGAGCCTGTTCGCGCGGCGTCCGGGAACAGTTCTCATAGAATCGCTCCAATTCTTCCAGCATCCAGCGCCAACCGTCGCCTTCGTTCTGCACCAACCCCTGCAGCATAGCCAAAGTAGCTGGTTCATTGTTGTCCTGCTTGTATTCAATTGATCCAGCAAAGGGCGGTATTCGCGTGAACTGAGTTTTCTCCGTTAAATACCGCCCGATCTCGCAATCCGGGTTCTGCCCCAGTTCTTGCCGGCGGAAAAGTTTCATGATCAACTTGTCGCCAAAATGAATCGACGAATTGCTTTGCTCGGCCGTGCCCCTTGTTGGGGGTAGTGCTGATCCCTGCGATCCGCGTGCGGCGTTAAACAGACTGCTGCTGCGGCCCCGAATCTCCCCTTTTCCTGTTCGGATGGATGCATCGTTGCCAATCGAGGAAAGAAGAGCTTCGCAGGTGGCATCGTCGAAAATAGCGTCGTAGAGAATCCCGTCCTCTTGGCCGCTGGTAATATTGGCGACAACCGCGATCGGAAAGTCGCTTCGCAATTTATCGGCCGCACTTCCAAATGCCTTTGCCAGTAGTAAGAAATAGGTATCGGCGCTACCGTCTTCAAAACGGATCGAAAGCAGTGTCAGCGCTGATTCAGTATTAGGAAGTTGCGCCCAATCCAATAGAGCGATGGTGCCAATCTTTCGCGACTTGCCTCCAAACCAGCGTTGTTTGCACAGGAAATCAGGCAAGGCTTTGAGCACAAGAGTGCCTAACGACGGTCCTTCCAGTGTACTTTTCCAACCGCCATCCATAACGATTCCAATATCCTCCGGTTTCCGTTCGTTTTCCTTTGGTTTGTGTAACTCAAACCAAAGAAATTCGTAAGCGCCCAAACTGAGTGGATAAAGCTGCTTTCCAATGCGCGGGAACTCTACGTAGCCCATCATCTCAACTGGCTTTGTGCCGTCAAACTTTGCCAAATCCAGTGCCACCGGTTGCGGGAATCGTGACAAGTTCGCGACGCACAGAATCTCCTCATCTGCGGAACGCCGCAAGTACGCAAGAACCTTTCGATTGACCGGATTTAAAAACTCGATGGCTCCCCTTCCGAAAACTCTGAAAATCTTGCGAAGCGCAATCATATTGCGCATCCAACTCAGAAGCGACGACGGATCGCTTTGCTGCGCCTCCACGTTCAATGCCGCATATCCATAGATCGCATCCATGATGACCGGATTGAACAGGCGGCCCGGAGTTACGCGCGAAAAGCCGCCATTCCGATCGGCGCTCCATTGCATTGGCGTTCGAACACCGTTACGGTCACCTAGATAGATGTTGTCACCCATGCCGATCTCGTCGCCGTAATACAAAATCGGTGTGCCGGGAAACGAAAATAACAAGCTATTCAATAATTCGATTCGCCGCCGATTATTATCCATCAGCGGTGCTAGCCTGCGGCGAATGCCTACGTTTACCCGCATGCGTGGGTCGGCACTGTAGGCGAGATACATATAATCGCGTTCTTCGTCGCTCACCATTTCAAGCGTAAGTTCGTCGTGATTGCGCAAGAACAAGCCCCATTGGCAGCTTTCCGGAATCGCTGGAGTCTGCGCGATGATGTCCGTTATCGGCAACCTGTCCTCTAAACGAAGAGCCATGAAAATCCGAGGCATCAGGGGGAAATGAAACGCCATATGGCATTCGTCACCGTCGCCGAAGTAGGCGCGCACGTCGGTGGGCCATTGGTTTGCTTCCGCCAGAATCATTCGATTCAAGTAACGTTCGTCCATTTCGCGACGGATCTGTTTTACCACCGCGTGCGTCTCCGGAAGATTTTCGCAATTGGTGTGATCGCGTTCTACCAGATAGGGAATAGCGTCAAGACGCAACCCATCCACCCCCATATCAAGCCAATACCGCATGGCCTTCTGCACTTCTTCCACGACCAACGCGTTATCAAAATTCAGGTCAGGTTGGTGTGAAAAGAAACGATGCCAGTAATACGCTTTGGCAACTGGATCCCACGTCCAGTTTGATTTCTCCGTGTCCGTAAAAATGATACGAGCATCCGCATATTTTTGATCGGTATCACTCCAAACGTAAAATTCACGCTCAACGGAACCAACAGGAGCAAGGCGCGCTCGTTGGAACCACGGATGCTGGTCGGAAGTATGATTAATAACCAACTCAATCATCACTTGCATGTTGCGTTCGTGCGCTGCACTTAGGAAGGCACGAAAGTCTTCCAGAGTTCCGTAATCGGGATGAACGTTCAAATAATCGGAAATGTCATACCCATCGTCTTTGAGCGGGGAAGGGAAGAACGGCAATAACCAGATGCACGTAACGCCTAAATCCTGCAAATAATCCAAGCGCTGGGTAAGCCCTTGGAAATCGCCCATACCGTCGCCATTGCTGTCGAAGAAAGCGCGCACGTGCAATTCGTAAATGATTGCGTCTTTAAACCAAAGCGGATCTTGGGCGTTGCCGGAGGCTTTCATGCGCTATCACCGCTGGCAAGCAGCGCGACAGGGAACGTGTTGAATAGTTCTTCCAGGCGGATTCGCCCGTTCAGGGAGGCTTTTACTGGTTGCGCTGTGAAAATATTTCGGAACGATCGAGAGGCGAAATCGCCCAGTTCTAATACCGTGTCATGCCACGCTGCACCCAACGGCAGTCCGGTATCGAAGCCAGTGACGCCGGTAACGAGCCTCGGCGCTACCGCGATCACGGTTGCACCCTGAAAGCTTCGTGCAAACGTGACGATGTTGTTGGCGAAACGGCCGGAGGTTGCCAGTGGGCGATAATCTCCTTGCAGAAACAACTCGGGACGCTCCCGCCGCAATCCCAAACCTTGTGCGGTGAGAAAGAGTTTTACCGCGCCATCTTTCCAGTCACTGAGCAGTTGTTTAGCTAGACAGCAGGCGGATTGCTCGGAGAGCTTCTTCTTGATATCAGCCAGCATTTGTTGATGCCCTGCAAAATCAACAGAGCGGCGGTTGTCTGGATCAACCAGATTCAAATCCCAAAGTTCGCTGCCCTGGAAAAAGTCGGGTATACCGGGCGCAGCTAGTTTGAGGGTTAGTTGCGATAACGAATTCACCATTCCCAATTCGGCCAGCCGTTCCTGAAACGGGAGGAATTGGCTGAGGAATTGCTTCGCGCGTGAGCCAGTCAATGTTTTTTCGACAAATTGAGCGATAGCGGCGTCGTATTCCGGCGATGGCGTAATCCAGCTCGTGTGCGTCTTTTTCTCTTTCGTGGCCTTTGCCAAATAGTCGCGCATTCTATCGACAAACTCGGGAGCGGCTTCTTGCTGATTTGTTGGCCACGCTCCGAGGAGCGCCTGGTAATAAATATATTCGTCAGATCGGTCAGGTGCCAGTTCGTCCTGCGCTAGAGAACGGGCAGAAGAGTTGACGCGCATCCACAGTTTGACTTTCTGGTTCCAGAGTTTGGGAATTTCAGAAAGAATATTCAGACGAGCGCGCGCATCCTCGCCACGCTTCGAATCATGAGTGGACGTAGCAGACATCGTAAGAGGCATCCGCTCGGCACGCTCTTTGTTTGCGTCGTGAAATTCCTCGATCGTCCCGCCGAAGTGCGTTGGATTGCCGCCAACTTCGTTTAACGACAGCAATGGGCAGTAGCGGTAAAATGCGGTGTCTTCGACACCCTTGGCTTGCACAGGACCTGTATACTGCTGCACCTTCATGGCGAAACCTAACCGGCGCGCATGTTCCTCCGAACCAAGATTGGGACGAGCGGTAGGCAAAAGCATTTTTCGGATGAACCGGAAAATGGACGATTCCTGCGCGGGGTTGCGCCGCAATGCGTCGCGAATCGCAGCGTCAATGTTGCGCTTGTCAAATTCCGTCCAACCGGTTTCACTCACGTAGGTGCGATACACCGGAAAACAAGCAACCACTTCCGTCAAGGCTTCCTGCAAGCTCAAAAGAGTGAAGTCGCGATAGTGTCGGTCACTCTCCGAGATCCGGTTGAGTTCATGTGCCAGCACGTGCATTTCGCTAGCCATGGATGTCTCAATAATCAGTTTTTTGCTGCTGTAAATAACGTCTTTGAGCGAGCGGCTGTCTCCGGTGATCCGGCTGTAGAGTTTTTGAAACTCACGCGCAGTGCTTTTGTCGACATACAGTGCATTGAGCAGATTCATAAACTCGTAGCCGGTAGTGCCTTGCACGCTCCAATCTTCGGGGAGCTTTTCCGCTTCGGAGAGGATCTTTTCTACTACCACATAGAAATTGCCGTTTTGGCCGACAGCTTCGCGTAGACGTGAGAAATAGGCACGAGGATCGAACAAGCCGTCCACGTGGTCAAGCCGCATTTCATCAATGATGCCGTCTTTCACTAAGTGCAACGTCAAAGCGTGCGCGGCGTCGAAGACCTCGGGGTCTTCCATGCGAATGGCGGCGAGTTCGTTGATGTCGAAGAAGCGCCGATAGTTGATTTCATGCGTTGCGGTGCGCCACGAAGAAAGTCGATACGGCTGCAGTTCCAGCAGATTGTGGAGCAAATCAAAGGCGGCCTGCTGGCCGGGTTCACCATTAAAGTCTTTGATATTGGCTTCAACGTGACGGCGAATGTCAGCCGATTCGCTCAGTAAAGTGGCAAGACGGCGCTTGGCCACTTCTTTCTCGCGGCTTCGTTCACTCACCGAAGTCATGTCGGTTTGTTCGGTGGCAGGCAGATGTTCTAAGTGGAATAGAACGCTCAAGTATTCCGTCAATTCCGGATTGTCGGCGGGCAGCTGTTGTTTCAGCTTGTCCAGGCTGTGCCCCAGAACCAGCGATAGTTGGCGTGGATTCAACGGCAGATCGCGGTCAAAATAGCTGAGGCTGAAGAATCCATCGGCGGAAAGACTGATCTGCAATTTGCCACTGTCAAGCGCCACGCCGTATTGTTCGCCCAATATGGGCAGCAGAACTTTGTCGCGCAGTTCGGTTTTTAGCGGCGTCCAGTCAATGTCAAAGTAACGCGCGTATACAGACGAAGGGCCGTTCTCCAAAACATCACGCCACCAAGCGTTCTGGCGTTCGTTGATGCCCATATGATTGGGAACAAAATCGACCACCAATCCCATGCCGTGTGCCTTGAGTTCGGCGGACAAACGGGTGAGTGCTTCGCTGCCGCCAATTTCAGGATTGATCTGGCTGTGATCGCAGATGTCGTAGCCATGCATGCTGCCGGGTGTCGACTTCAAGATTGGCGACGCGTACATTGTCGTGACGCCCACGTCCGAAAGAAATGGGGTGATCTTCGCCGCGTCGTCCAGGGTAAACGTCTTGTTGAACTGCAGGCGATAGGTTGAAACGGGCGTTTGCATCAGGCACCTTCTTTCGTAGCGGTTCGGAAAACGATGGCGCCTGGGCGCGAGAACAGAACGCGCGCCTCGCGAGTGTCTATGTGAATCGGCTGGCTATCGGATGTAAATTGCAGATCTTCGGAATTCCACACGGGATCGGCGAGGTTCAGTCTGTTGCTAACATCGACGGCGCCTTGTCCTTGTAAGCGGATCACCGCAGATAAGACTGTCCGCCTGAGCAGCAGGGCATCTTCACCAATTGCCTCAATCTCCAGATCGGGCGAACTCAGCTCTCCAGCAGGTTCAAGGCGTCGCATACGCAGAAGGCTTTTGTACAGGCGAA
>PMQB01000221.1:33936-43255 GCA_003169195.1 Bryobacterales bacterium | reverse complement strand
CCAATGGGAAAGCCTTAATGATTCCCATCATAACGTCTCACTAAAATCCGCGCGAATCTGCTCATGCCGGTGAGTGTCCCACTTGCAAGCTCTTCGAACCGCGCAAAATCCGATCACCTCACACCACCAGAGCCCGTTTTTCTGGAGCCAAACTGTTACCCGCCATAATTCAGCCAGAAACTCCCGCGAATGTTCATCTGTACGCAACCCGATTTCGAGAGCTGGATGCCCGGGTTAGCCGAAGGAGGCGGCCCCACCGTGCCATGGACCTGCCTGCTCCACGAGCAGGTCGAACTCTGCAATTCTTTGGAATGGGCCGAATGGTCCTGCAATCCGGTGCAAATTCAACATCCTTGGCCGCCGCCCTGCGTCGAAACTTGCTTGCCGCCGAATCGCTGGAGACGGTTGCCGCCCTTCAAAAGATCGAAGAACGGTCTGGTTGGTTCGAAAGACGAGATCGGGAAGCTGTTGGCGGGCGCGTTGTACAAATCGCGGAATCCAACGCCGGAGTAGAAACGTTGTACTTTGATGGGCCAGCTAGCGATGACTGGCCGGCTTTGGCGGAATGGAATGGTTCTACTATCCACTGCTCAGTTCCGGCCAATTCTTCGTTCCCAACGATACAGCCGAGTAAGCTTTCGCTAATCGGGTACTTTGCGCACCTCTCTCACTCGGGTATCCCATCCCATCCACGGCGATTCCAAACGGCCTGCACTCGTAACCAAATGTTTTCTGGGATCGTGCTCTTCCAAACGCCGCCCAGCAACTGGGCGAAGCTCGGGTCGTTCCGCGCCTCTTGCTCGACGCGACCAATGAACTGGGCACCATGCCAACCGAACAAATCTTCGAGCGGACCCGCTGCCAGAACGGACTGCATTCGCGGCGTTTGATCTTTGGCGTGAAGCCAGAATCAGGAGCCAAAGCATTTCGGGGACATCTTGGAGGAGATCATATTCAAGACTCATGATCCACTGAAGTTTTTCGCCATCAGCGGAATTCATCGGTAGGCGCCAGCAAACCAGCCAGGCTTCCGCTAGGGAGTCCATGTCCTCCTGTCTAACGCTTGTGGGATCAATCGCCGCGCGCTCGCCCGGGTCGCATGGCACTGCGCTCCATTCTAAGTTCGGAACTGCGGCCACTAGATCTTCCGCACATCAATCGGGGCTGACACCAATGCCCCAAGTTCAACGGCTTCGCGAACGAAAGCATCGGCTTCCTCGCTCCCGTTAAAGTCCATTTGAACAGTCTCGCCGACAAGTACCCGATCTACGAAATCCTTCGCTTCTGCCAAGCCGATCGGGCGCGCGCCGGACTGACGAAGAAGTTTGAGAAACGAGATTGCTAGAAAGCCGCGCTTCCATCCTGTCACCTCCACCCGCTTCATGATCGCCATTCTCCCATCTATAAAATCCATGCTTGGCTTTGTTGCGTAAAACGGCCTAGGCGTCGTTCGACCGTTCCTCGAAGACCGTTCAGCGCCAAATCGTTCAAAATCACGATCACAAAAGATCGCAAGTTTCTTTGTTCTGCTTAACTCATTCAAAACAAAAGCCTTCACGGTCCAGAACTGGCTCGGTCCGTTCAGTCTCCTCACACCCCTGAGCTAAAGTGAATCGAGTTTCGCGCGTGAACCGGCAAACCGGCGGCCTCTTCCCATCCATCCGGATCGGGCCCTTCCGCTATCCATCTTCGCCTCGAAAATACTTCGAGGTCTGTGCCAATCTCTCTTCGCCGCAAGGTGTTCGAAGCGTTGGCCGGCAGCTGTTTGACAATTTAAAATCGCAAGGTTCGCGTCGAGCCAGAGGTTTCTCCTGGGTCTCCGTCTTTTAGTCGGTCGGAAGACCCAGCGGGCCAGAGAGAGATTATCCCCGAACTTGGCTTCGTTTTTGCACCTCGGCGGAGAGGTAAAAATTCACCCCAACCCACCCCAAAAACCATGAATATTTGACATCGCTCGCTATTATATTAATAGAGTTCAAAAATTACCCCCGCTTTCGCCCGCTCTTCCCCCAATTTTTGCCTTTTAACCGAGCTTCCCATCTCCGCCTTTGGGTTCGTTTCTCGTCCGCCTAACCGCCCCACGGTTGGCTTCGTTTTTACAAAAACCCTGCACCCGCCTCAGTTGGCTTCGAAGCGCAAAACAGTCTTAGCCCCCCACATCCGCTCCACAAAATCTGCCCTTTCTTCGCCTCCCGCACAAAAATAATAAGTCTCATAGAACATCATCAGCTCGATGAGTACTATGGATATATGCCACTGCCATCCAACGAGGAGTTTTACCGAATCAAAAAACTTCCTCCCTACGTCTTTGCCGTCATCAATGAGATGCGGGACAAAGCACGCGCAGCGGGCATCGACATTGTGGATATGGGCATGGGGAACCCCGATGGGGCGTCTCCTGAGCCGGTCGTCGAAAAGGCGATCGAAGCCATTCGTAACCCAGCCAATCATCGTTATTCCGTTTCGCGCGGCATCACGCCGTTGCGGGAAGCGATTGTTGCTCGTTACGCCAAGCAGTACGGTGTCTCGCTCGATTCAGAAACGGAAGCCATCGCCACCATCGGCGCCAAAGACGCACTCGCGCATCTCTTATTTGCCATCATCGGCCCGGGCGACGTCGTGGTTTCTCCCAACCCCGCTTACCCCATCCACCAATACGGCGTCATCATGGCCGAAGGCGATGCTTGCATGTTGCCCATGCCCGACGCCGCCACCTTCCTGGCTGAGTTGAAGAACTTGTACCGCACTGCGGCCAAAAAGCCCAAGGTCATCTTGATCTCGTTCCCGCACAACCCCACCACCATCTGCGTCGATTACGAATTCATGCGCGAAGTCGTGGAACTGGCCCGCGAATACGGCACCTACATCGTGCATGATTTCGCCTACGCCGAACTTGGCTTCGACGGTTACCGTCCGCCCAGCATTCTGCAAGTCCCCGGCGCGGCCGATCACGCTGTCGAAATCTACTCCATGACCAAGAGCTACAACATGGCCGGCTGGCGCGTCGGTTTCTGCCTCGGCAATCGCAAGCTCATCGCCGCCTTGGCCCGCATCAAAAGCTACTTGGATTACGGCATCTTCCAGCCGTTACAAATCGCCGCCGTCACTGGCTTGCGCGAGTGTGACGACGCCCCCGGCAAAATCTGCGAGGTCTATCAAGATCGCCGCGACGTTCTCATCGAAGGCTTACGCGAGGCGGGCTGGATCGTGGCCCCTCCCAAGGCATCCATGTTCACCTGGGCGCGCATCCCCGAGCCCTTCCAAAAACTCGGCTCTCTCGAATTCGCCAAACTCCTCATGCAGGAAACGCAATTGGCCGTATCCCCCGGCATCGGCTTTGGCCCCATGGGCGAAGGGTTCGTTCGCTTCAGCTTGATCGAAGATGACGACCGCGTCCGCAAAGCCATGGCCCGTCTCGGCGACTTTTTTAAGAAGAACGGCGTCGCCACGCCCGCAATTCCTGAACCCGTGCACGTATAATTCTCCCAATGGCGGCGCGCGTTGAAGCCCCGTTTCCTGAGATTGTCGAGCTCACCAGCCTGACTGTGGCGGAGCTTGCTCCGTTAATGGATGAAGAGATCACCGAATGGCGTCGCTACTTTGCCTGGGATTTTCGTCCCTCGGCAGATCTGCTGCGCCGTTTCCTCAATCTGCGTTCGCTCTTTGGCTATGCGCTGCGTGTCGGGCGCACGGTGGTGGGCTATACCTATCATGTGTGCGAAGGACGAAAAGGATTGATCGGCGATTTCTATCTGCGTCGCGATTATGCCGATCCATCCAACGAAATGATGTTGCTCGGTGCGGCGGTGCAAGGGCTCATGCTCGTGCCGGGCTTGCAGCGCATCGAATCGCAATTGCTATTGCTCAACGCACCACCCACGCAGACCATGCCGTTCAGCCGCTTCCTATCTCGGCATGAACGCTTCTTCATGGAAGTCAATCGCGCAGCGGTCTTAGCTATGAAGCCGCGCCCTCCCGCCAGTCGCTTTACCTTCCTGCCCTGGAGCGACGCCTTCCGCGAAGAGACCGCGCATCTCATGGCCAACTCGTATCGCGGCCATGTCGATAGCGAGATCAACGATCAATACCGCACCGTCTCCGGCGCTCGTCACTTCCTCACCAACATCATTCAGTTTCCCGGTTGTGGCCATTTCTCCACCAAGGCTTCGCTCATCGCGGTCGACAAAATCAGCGGTCACGTCTGCGGAGTCAGTCTCGCCAGCATGGTTTCTGAAGCTTCGGGCCATGTGACGCAATTGTGTGTTTCGCCTGAAGCGCGCGGCTCGGGTTTAGGATACGAATTGATGCGCCAGTCTATGGTGCGCCTGCTTGATTTAGGATGCGAATCCATCAGCCTTACAGTGACGGCCGCCAACACCGAAGCCCTACGGATGTATGAGTCGGTCGGCTTCAGCGTAACCTCGTTGTTCCCCGCCTTAGTGTGGGAAGGCTTCTAAAGCAGCCGCACGATGACAATCGTCATGTCGTCATTCTGATCGGCGCCCGCGGTGAAGGCGTCTACGTGGTTTAGGATGTGGCTTGAAATCGTCGCGGCTGATCCTTCTGGACAGTTGCGAATGGCTTCCATCAATCGTTCTTCATCAAACTCTTCTTGCGCGTGATTCATCGCCTCGCTAATGCCGTCGGTGTACGCCACTAGAACATCGCCCGATTGCAATTCGATCTCAGCCTCTTTATACGGAGATTGGGGAAACAGCCCGATCACCGTGCCGCCTTCTTCCAAGCGCAGGAACTCATAATTGTCCCCCTTCTTGCGTCGCAGCATCGGCGGGTTGTGCCCGGCATTCACATAACGAAGCTTACGCGTCAGCGGATCAAACTGCGCATAGAAAAACGTTGCATAGCGGCTCGCAGCCGAAGCCTCATACACCAACCCGTTGATGTGATGAATCATCTCCGACAAGGTGTCGCAAGGCTTAATCGTCTGGCCCCGCAGAGACGCTTGCAGGCTCGCCATCATCAACGCCGCCGCGATTCCTTTGCCCGAAACATCGCCCACCGCGATTCCCAAACTACCCGTGGCCAAATGGATGAAGTCGTAATAATCGCCGCCCACGCCTTGCGCCGGCCGGCAATACCCGGCAAAATCCAGACCTTTCACCAATGGCAATTTCTGTGGAAACAATCGCTGCTGCACGTCGCGCGCAATTTCCAATTCGCGGTCTAAACGTTCGCGCTGCGCAATCTCTTTCCGAATGCTCTCCGTCAGATGCGCATTCTCCAGCGCTAATCCCGTCTGCGCCGCCACCGCCCCCAGCAGTTGCAAGTCCGCTTTGGAATAAGGCAGCTCCGAACGTTTCGAACCAAGGCTGATAATCCCCAGCATCTTGGTGTCAAGACTAACTGGCAGCAGAACCTGCGTGTCCAGCGTCTTCAACGCGCGCTGCTCTGTCTCGCTCGTTCCATGCACCCACGATTGCGGATCGTCGAAGTACACCTTTGATGGTCCATTCGTTCGCTTCAACGTGCGGATCGTCGAAGCCTGGTCAGAAAGCTGCACCGCCGGCGACGCGCCATTAAAACCAAGCGCATACGCCGGTCGAAACAGCCCGCCTTGATCTAAGAGAAAGGCCACCTGCGGCACGTGCAACGAATCGGCAATGCGGTTCGCCACGGTCTCCATCAGCCTCTTCGTGTCGCGAATGCCGGCCACGGAGCTGCTCAACTCTGTCAAAATGCGCTCAGCATTGTAGGCTTCGCGAAAGAAGCGCCTGTCGATCCACTGCCTCACCCAGCGCGCTAATCGTCCCAGTAAAATCACAATCGCCGTGCCCGTGCCAATAATTGCCAGGCTCTCCCAGTGATGTTCACTCTGCTGTTGCAACTGCAGCATGGCTCGAACCACCACAATCACTAAAGAGATTTGCACGATTCGAATGCCGCCCGTTGCCAGCGCATATTGCAAACCGCTGCGCACTACCATGCGCACGTCCATGGCACGCTGCACCACAATTACGTAGGCAATCGTGAGCGGAAAGAACAGCAGCATCAGCAACGCGAAGACAGTGAGCCAGGGCGGCATCATGGGCATCATGCCGGCTTGCGCTAACGCAAAAGGAGTCAACGGCGTGAGCGACAGACCGCAGCCGGTCATCATCACCCGCAGCCGGCGGCTCGCATCGGGCGACTTCATCTGGCTGCTCTTCACGGCCAAGGCGAAAAAGAAGGCGCCGACGTAGCAGCAGAAGAGAATCGTTTGCGGCCCATTGATGGCCCGATCCAGCAGGTAGAGCCACCGCAGATCGGCAACGTGGTGACCTTCCATCAGGTTGCCGTAAATGTCCAGGACCACCAGGGCCGCGGGACTGAGCGAGATTGCCGCTATGATCCAGCGCCGCTTGTTCAAAAAAGCAAAGGGGAGCGGAAAGTATAACGCGAATAGCAGCATCCACAGCGGCCACGTGTTGCCCAGCAACGCGTGATACACCATGACCAGTTCTCGCCACGGCGCATGGATCGACCATGAGATGATTCGCCCCTCAGCAGCGAGTTGGCCGAACGACGCGAGCATGGCCATGGTGATCCATGCCAGTGGATCGCGTGGACGCGCAAAGGCGATGTAAAAGCCCACCAGCAAACACATCACCGGCAGAACCACCAGAACGCCAATCACATAGGTCCACAAGATGGCCGGCGGGTTTTCAGTCTTGATGTCCAGCGGAATCGTCAACGTCTTCGTTTGCGCGCCTTCGGTGCGCTTGATCGTCACTTGCACCGTGACACCCGGTCGTACCCGATCGTTCACCGTAGCGATTGTGGCCCGCCCCGTCACGGGTTCACCATCCAGCGCGATCACTTCGTCGCCCCGCTTGAAGTCGCTATCGTGGTAGTTAGGCTGCACGCCGTCGACAACCGTGCTGTAATCCCGAAAGAAAAAGGGCAAGCGCGATTGCTCATGCAGCGCATTGTTCACCGCACGGCCAGAAAATGTACCTTGCGCAATCAGCGCCCAAAGCAGCAAGGCGCCCAATACAAGGTACTGTTTAGTGGCTGAAACTTTCATGCGTCCGGGCTCACGCAGTGGGCCGAAGCACGCTGCGCTTGTTGCTGTACAGGAAGTAAATGATGAGTCCTATGATGAGCCATACAACAAATCCCATCCATGCGAGCAAGGGCAGCCCCAGCATTAGTCCCAGGCAGCAAACCACCGACAAAATCGGCGTCACTGGTGAGAACGGCACTTTAAACGACCGCGGCCTATCGGGCTGCGTGCGCCGCAAAATCATCACTGCACAGGAGACGAAAACGAATGCGAACAAGGTCCCGATATTTGCCAAATCAGCGAAAAAGTCAATATCCATGATGCCGGCGGGAATGCCAACTGCTAAGCCGGCTAACCATGTACTGACGTGCGGCGTCTTAAATTGTTTGTGAACTTTTGAAAAGAGCTTCGGCAATAAGCCATCGCGCGACATGGCAAACCAAATGCGCGCCTGGCCGTACTGATACACGAGCAGGGAAGAGAGCATGCCGAGCAACGCGCCCACGGTAACGATGAATTTCAAACGATCCATGCCAATCGCTGCCAGCGCGTTGGCCACCGGCGCTGCGTTATCCAGTGTCTTCCAATTAACGATGCCGGTCAGCACCAGAGAAACCGAAGTGTAAAGAACAGTGCAAGCAATCAGCGTGCCAATGATGCCAATGGGCATGTTGCGTTGCGGATTCTTGCATTCTTCAGCCGCAGTGGACACCGAATCGAAACCTATGAATGTGAAGAATACAATGGCCGCGCCGCTCAATACACCCGCGCCGCCATTCGGAAAGAACGGATGCAAATTGGAAGCTTTCACTGCGTGGGCCGCACCAAACACAAACAGCAAAACGGCCGAGATCTTAATGGCAACCATAACGTTGTTCGCGCGTGCGCTTTCCTTCACGCCCCGCACCAAAATCCAACTGAGCGCCAGCAACACCAAAAGCGCCGGCAAGTTGAAAATCGCCCCGGTAAACTTCATGTCGGCAATGATCGGATGTGACAAGCTGAACGGCAGAGCCAGATTGACATGAAAGTTGATATGCATGGAAGCCATTATGCTGTTCAGCACGTCGTTTATATAGGTCAACAGTTCACTGACGTATGCGGAGAAGCCAACTGCGACCGTCATATTCGAAACGGCGTACTCCAGAATCAGATCCCACCCAATGATCCACGCGAAAATTTCTCCGAGTGCCGCGTAGGCGTAGGTGTAAGCACTGCCGGCGATGGGAATCATCGATGCCAGTTCCGCGTAACAGAGTGCCGCGAAGCCGCACGTCAGGGCTACCAGAATGAAAGACAACGCGAGCCCCGGACCAGCGCCCGGTCTGCCTCCTAGTGTTGTGGCGGCCGACCCATGCAAAATCAGATCTAACAGCGGCGCGTTGAGCAGCGATGGGGTGCTGCTATGCTGCCCGGCTGCCGCCGTACCGGTGACCGTGAAAATGCCGGCTCCGATCACGGCGCCAATTCCGAAAGCGATTAAGCTCCACGGTCCGAGGGTGCGTTTTAAGCGCGTTCCTTCAGACTGGGTGTCTTCTACCAGGGAATCGATGTCTTTCGTTTGTAGTAGTGATGACATTACTGCGAAGTATAGCGAGTAAAGGGCCCAATAGAGAAGTGAAAAAGATCGTTTTAGAATGAAAGTAGTTTCAACACCAACTTTGGTCCCTTGAGTACCGTGAACTCCAAGACGCTTGGTTTATCGCGCAGGGAGTTGTTGTGCGCCGCCGGGTCTTTACTGGCTGTGCGCAGTGCGCTCTCTGCTCCTGTGCTCAGCAATTCTGCGTTTACCGTTAACGCCGAAGACGCTAAGTTCCTGGAAGACTGCGCTCACCGTTCTTTTGGCTATTTCTTAGATCATTGGAATGCGCGCACTGGATTGGTGAAGGATCGCGCCGGTGTGGACGGTTCGCCCAGCGCTTTGAACGTAGCCAGCACCGCCGCCACCGGCTTCGGATTATCGGCGATGTGCATCGCGGCCATTCGCGGCTGGCTCCCTAAGGAACAGGCCCGGCAGCATGTCTTGACCACGTTGCGCTTCCTCTGGGACCATGCGTTTCACGATCATGGCTGGTACTTGCATTTCATGGATGCCGATACCGGTGAGCGCCGACTCAATTCGGAAATCTCCAGCATTGACACCGCGCTCCTCCTAGCGGGCGTTTTGAGCGCACAGGGCTATTTCGCCAACGACAAAGAAATCAAATTGCTGGCACGCCAAATCTACGAGCGCGTTGATTTTGCCTGGATGTTGAACGGCGATGCGAAGCTTTTGTGCCATGGCGTAATGCCTGGCTCAGGCTTTCTGAAATCACG
>PMQB01000221.1:0-33891 GCA_003169195.1 Bryobacterales bacterium | reverse complement strand
CATCTGCGCGACGGCGATCCTTCCTTAATCGATTATTTTCAAAATTCGCAGATTGCTACTTACGCACACCGCGATTTTTGTATCAGTCTGCGTGGCAAGTATGCCGACTACGGTCCCAACATGTGGGGTGTGACTGTTTCCGACAGTCCGCTCGGGTATGTCGATTGGGGCGGCAACACCATGCCCGGTTCTGTGAACGGAACTTTGGTGCCCTGCGCCGCGGCAGGGTCTCTCATGTTCGCGCCTGAAATTTGTCTACCGGTTCTCCGGGAAATGTTTAGCCAATACGGCGACAAGATTTACCGTCGCTACGGTTTTGCCGACGCCTTCAACCCGAACTGGAAAGATAAGAAGTTCTGGGTCGATCATGATGTGGTGGGGATAGACGTAGGCATCACGTTGCTCAGTATCGAAAATCTCCTGACTGGCAACATGTGGCGCTATTTCATGCGCAATGCTTATATTCAGAACGCCATGGAAAAAGTCGGTTTTCGCATCTCGACGCCCGGAACCGGAATTCGAGAAGTGAGAACCGGGGCGAGTCGCGGCTAAACGCGACCCACCCATGCGGATCGATAAACTCTTAGCGCTTACGCTGGCCCTTGGCGATCTTCTTTACCTTCTTCTTGTTGTCCCCGCGCGCAACTCCAGCGGCTCTCTTCGCTTTGGGCGCGGCTTTCTTGCGGGCGGCCCGTTTCAGCTTCTTACGTTCGTCTTTGTCAGTTACTTTCGTTGTATTCATTCTTCGATTTTTATACCTGCGTACTTTTCTACGATCTTCTTTAACCCGTAACCGGGGAAACTAATTGTTAGTTTCGCATCGTCGCCATCTCCTTCGCGACGCAAAACCGTTCCTCGGCCATATTTCGGGTGGTTCACCGTGGCGCCGCTCCTTGCTCCTAACGAACGTGGAGGCGCTGCGCGGGGCGGGGAAACGCTGCGCACCGGTGGTGGTACTGGTTGCTTCTGGGGCAATGGCGGCGCGGCTGCGGATGGTTTTTGCGGTGCCGGATTGGCCGGGCTTAAGCCCAGCTTCGCTTGCTCTGGCCGGCGCGTAAAGCCCGAAGGCGGCGGCATCCCGCGCTCGGCGAAAAACTGCGCAATGTTGTCTACCGAGTTGTACGTCTTGCCCGTGAACAAATTCTTTTTTGCCGAATCGCGCACTTCATGCTGTTCGGAATACAAGTCCACTTCACCGGCCGTCATGCCTGACTGAATGGAAAGCCGTTCGCAAAGGCTAGGCGGTACTTCTCGCAAAAAGCGCGAAGGCAAACTCACTTCCGGCTGCCCGCCGCCAAAGCGCCTTCGATAGCGTGCGTTCGAGAGATAGAGCCGCTTTTCCGCGCGTGTCATGCCGACGTAGCAAAGACGGCGTTCCTCTTCCATAGCCGCCTCCGACGTCAGCGAACGGCTGTGCGGAAACAGACCTTCTTCCATGCCAGCCAGGAACACGTTCGGAAATTCGAGGCCCTTAGCGTTGTGAATCGTCAGCAGGGAAACCGCCGCTTTTTCATCAACCCCATCCGCGTCGGCTACCAGCGCCGCATGATCCAGAAATTCGGCCGCATTTTCGCCGCGGTCCGCCGCTTCCGCTGCCGCGTTGATCAATTCTTCCAAGTTGGCCAGCCGCGTTTCCGCTTCCGGCGAATTGTCGTTCTTGAGCATGTGCTCGTAGCCAGTTTTCTCAAGGATGTCGCGCAGCAAAATATGCACGGGCGCCTCCGCGGCAATTTCACTGAGCCTCTCAATGAGCGTGACGAACGAACGCAACGCCGCGTCGGCACGAGTCGGAAACATCTTCGCGGCAATCATCACGGGCAAAGCCTTCCAGACGCTCATGCCGTTTTGCAAGGCGAACTGTTCCACCTGTTCCACCGTGCCTTTGCCAATTCCGCGCGCCGGCGTATTAATGATGCGCAGCACAGCAATGGAATCGTTCGGGCTAAACAGAACTCGCAGACACGCGAGCAGATCTTTTACTTCGGCGCGCTGATAAAAGCTGAAACCGCCCACCACCAAATATTTGCGCCCATAACGCCGTAACGCTTCTTCAATCTGCCGCGATTGCGAGTTCGTGCGGTACAGCACCGCCACCCGATCAAGCGGATTGCGCGAGATGATTTTCTCAATCGTATCCGCAATAAACAGCGCCTCGTTCTCGCCGTCGGGTGCTTCGTAATAGCCAATCTTGGTGCCGGCTTCGGAATCGGTCCAGAGCCACTTGCCCTTGCGTTCTTTGTTGTTCGCAACAACTGCGCTGGCCGCTTCCAAAATGTTCTTCGTTGACCGGTAATTCTGCTCCAGGCGGATCACCGTCGCGTTCGGATAATCGCGTTCAAAATCCAGAATGTTGCGGATATCGGCTCCGCGCCACCCGTATATGGATTGATCTTCGTCACCCACCACGCAAACATTTTGGCGGGTTTCTGTCAACAACCGCATCAACTGATACTGGCTAGCGTTGGTGTCCTGATACTCGTCAATCATGACGAACTCAAAATTGCGGTTGTACATGGCCCGCAACACTTCGTCATGCTTGAGCAAGCGCACGGTTTCCAGCAGCAGATCGTCAAAATCGAGAGCGTTCGCCTGCCGAAGCCGTTCTTGATAAAGCTCGTAGATCTTGGCTTGGCGTGTGAGTTTGGGATCAGTCGCAGCTTTCAGCCAATCGAGCGGTGATTCATCGTGGCTCTTGCCATGACTGATGCGCGAAAGCATGCCGCGATACGGCATAAACTTTTCGTCAAGTCCGATTTGCTTGTAAACCGATTTAACCAGCGACACCTGATCATCGGCGTCGTAAATAGTAAATTGGCGCGTAAACCCTTCCCGGATATCCGCTAAAGAGGCGCCATCGCGCCGCAGCGTCCGCACGCAAAACGAATGAAACGTAGAGACAAACGGCGTCTTTGATCGCGAGGAATCGGCCAGCAGCCGGTTGACCCGATCCTTCATTTCTTGCGAAGCTTTATTCGTAAACGTGACGGCCAATATCGCCGGTCCCGGAATGTGCTGCGCCTCAATCAAATGCGCAATCCGGTGCGTAATGACACGCGTCTTGCCACTGCCGGCTCCAGCCAGGAGCAGCAAGGGACCTTCGACGTGCGCAACCGCGTCGCGTTGTTGCGGATTAAGACCTTCCAGGAAATCCATGAAATGTTCTAAGGCGGGGGTAGGCGTTTTCAGAATAGCACCGCTGGCGGCAGTATGCCTCGCGTTCCCATGTACTCTAGAAGCTAGCAGTGTCCCTCCCATTCATGCACCGTCGCATCACGGTTTTAAGCGCCTTTTTCGTGGTCGCTTTCTCGTCTGCCTTCGCTTTCGACAAGACGAGCAATGACCCTGCATTCGCTGAAATCGATTCCATCGTCAAATCTCTTTCTGAAATCACTGGCCTAGCGCAGAAGCACGAAGTGCCCTATGGCCGCATGACCAAGCATCAATTGCGGCAGTTTTTGAACAAACGGATTAAGAAGACTCTCAAGCCCGAAGAAATACGCGCCGATGAACTGTCCCTTAAAATGTTTGGCTTGGTGCCGCAAGAGTTCGATCTTAAGAAATCAACGGTGGATCTTTTAACCGAGCAAGCCGCCGCCTTTTACGATTACGACGAGAAGAAACTGTTTCTGCTGGCCGACGCCTCTGTGGCGGGTGAAACCACTACGCTGGCGCACGAACTTTCTCACGCACTGGCTGATCAACACTTCAACCTCGAAAACTTCATGGAAGACACGCCCAGCAACGATGACGAAAATCTGGCGCATACCGCCGTGGTGGAAGGGCAAGCTTCGTGGTTGATGATTGCCTACGAATTGAAGCGCGGCGGCCAGAATCCCATCCCCACTGCGGAAATGTTGAAGTCGGTGGCTGATTCGGGTGAATCATCGGTGGCGGATTATCCGGTGCTCAAGAAGTCGCCGCTTTATATTCAGCAGTCGCTGCTCTTTCCTTATTCGCAAGGGACGCTTTTTTTCGACGCCGTTTATCGCAAAATGGGCAAGGATGCTTTCGCTGAAGTGTTTATCCATCCACCGTCGAATTCATCTCAGATCATTCACCCGGAAAGATATTTTGAGCACGTAAAGCCTACCAGTCCCGCTCTTCCTAAATTGTCGGGCGATGTGAAGGACGTGACCGATGGATCAATGGGCGAGTTCGATCATCAGATGTTGCTGCAGCAGTATCTGGGGGCCGAGTCCGCCACGGCGCTGGCGCCTCACTTGCTTGGTGGCCAGTTCCGGATTGTGATACCGAAAGAGCGCGACTCAAAACCGGTGCTGTTATATGCGGCCGCATGGGATTCTCCGCATAGTGCCGCCGACTATTTCGAGGCGTATCGCAAAATCCTGCAGGCGAAGTGGCAGCATTGCGAGACAACCGTGCAAAAAGCCAACATGATTGCCGGAACGGGCGATAACGGATTCTTCGTGGTTTGGCTTTCCCGCAATGTGCTTTCGAGCGTGGAAGGCCTAAAAGATGCCGATGAGTGGCACCGCTTGCAAGGATTGGGCGGCCTTTAAGTTACACTATTAACTAGAGTTTTATTCCCATGAAAACTATTCTTGCCGCCATATCCGCTTCCGTTCTAATGGGTGCTTCGCTTTTCGCCGCTGATGCAGCCAGCTTGCGCAAAGCACCTGACTTCACTTTTAATTTGCCTGGCAAAGGAGCGCAGCAGTTGAGCGATTACCGCGGCAAAGTGGTGGCTTTGGAATTTATTTTCACTACCTGCCCGCACTGCCAAGCCGCATCAAAGTTGATGACGAAGCTGCAGGAAGAACTCGGCAGCAAAGGCCTGCAATGTATTGATGTCGCCGTGAATCCGAATGCCGATCTGCTGGTGGAGAATTTCGCCAAGGATTTCAAAGTAGGCTTTCCCGTGGGATTTGTCGCTTCCGATCACTTTCTTGCGTTCATGGGGTTCGATCTGAAAGATCGGTTTGTCGTCCCGCAGTTGGCGTTGATTGATCGCAAAGGTGTGATTCACTATCAAACGCCGGCGACTGAAAATCCCGATTGGGATAAATTGATGACGCCCGAAGCAATTCGCGCGCACATCGAAGAATTGCTCGGCATGGGTAACAGTGCTTCGACGTCTTCCACTGTCCACAAGAAGTTGGCAAGTCACGATTCTGTTGCTTCACGCTAGTGTTTCGGTTTTTGTTTTATTAAGCGCCCGTAGCTCAGCTGGATAGAGCGTTTGCCTCCGGAGCAAAAGGTCATAAGTTCGAATCTTATCGGGCGTACCAAAATCCAGATAATTAGTAGAAAACGGCGGGTGATACTTTCACCCGCCGTTCTCTTTGAAGGTGGCTCCGGCCGCACGAATTTCATGAGTGAGAACACGTCAGCTTCCGAATGGGCCAACGCGCGCGGCGAGAAGTGGCTTGCCCAACTCGCGGGCATGGAAGCGATGATCAATCCTGTCAACGAACCGCTGATCCGTGCGTTGCATCTCGACGCAGCTTGCAGAATTGTCGATATCGGCTGTGGCGGAGGCGGGGCCACTCTGGACATCTTGCGCCAATCGCCGGCCGGAACCGTCGTCCACGGCGTGGATATTTCTCCAGCGTTAATCGAATTCGCACGCACTCGCATACAATCCGATCGCGGCGCCATCGCATTCGACATGGCAGACATGGCCACCGCGCCTCTACCGAATGAACCTTATGACCGGTTGGCCTCGCGCTTCGGCATCATGTTTTTCGACGATCCACGAGCTGCTTTTGGCAATCTGTTCCGTTGGCTCGGGCCAAGCGGACGGTTCGCGTTCGCGGTTTGGGGTCGTCTATCTGAAAATCACTGGATGGCCGCCACCCGCGAAGTCGTAGCCGAAGTCATGGACTTGCCGTCGCTCGATTCCGAAGCGCCGGGGCCGTTCCGCTATTGCGACCCCGAAAAGTTGATTCGCTTGCTGGCTTCGGTGGGCTTTAGCGAGATCCAAGTCGACGACTGGCGCGGCGCGCTTCCGATCGGGGGTGGCCTCAAAGCGGATGAGGCGGCCGCTTTCGCCCTTTCCGCCGTTTCATCCCTCGGCGAGTTGCTTGCCGAAGCTGGCGGTGAGTTGGTTACGCACGCTCGCCAATCTCTGACGGAACGCTTTTCCAGGAACCTACGCGACGGCGTCGTGCAAATGGACGCTTGCGTTCACATCTTTACCGGCGTTCGGCTCGAATAAATAAGTCACGATTTGTAGATATCATTGCGTAAGGAATGAGGACCTTGGCCGTACCATTGAGCGGAATGCTCGCAGTCTTGACCTGCATCGCTGGATGCGCGAGTTGGGCAGCACGGGCAAGTTCGGCCCACCTTTACAATTCTGATCCAAACTTCATCTGGAATCGCGTACATCGAATACTACACGCGCGCGTTTTGCAGTCAGGGCAAGAGTACGGCTCGGATAACCTCGATCCTCCGCTCTGGTCCGAAACGCGATATCTTGTCACCGGTGAGTCACATCGCCAAGCCCTCGAAGTTCTTGACGAATTTCTTACGCAACAGGCCGAGAGGCTTATAACCGACCCACTGCAGCGCGCAATCTTCCAGCATGATTTATGGGAGGTATTCGATTGGTCTGACGGTCCGACACTTGAAAACGGAACGCAGGCTGATCGACTAGCGTTGCAATCTCGCCTCGCTCGGATCATTCAACGAGTGGCTTTGAGCAAAGCGGAAATTGAAAAGCTACCGGACAACTTCCAAGCCGCCGCAGAAGCAAATCCCCATGACCTGTGGGAACTGCCAGTCGACCTTCTCAAGCCTGGTGGGCCCTGGGTGTGCATATATCCAAGGGGTGGCGGTGGTTCCCACGCATTTAACAGAGATGATCCAGATGCGAACTTATAAGACCGTCCCATCAGATCCGGAAGCCTTAGGAGAACAAGAGAACTTAGAGTTTAGGCTAAGCCGCGCCCAATTGTTTGCCGGAAGAGCAGGCGGACTGCGCCGAATTACCGCCCATGACACCGAACTCGCCGTCTTCATGACTCAAGGTCGCGATCCATTTGAACAGTCGAGCGCTCCGGAAAGCCCACGCCCCATGCCAATTCTCAACCGATGCGGAGCATGTCACAACGGGAATGGCATTTATACCGTTCGTTCTTACGGAAGCGGAGTAGTCCCTCGAGTAGGGCCGCTTGACTTGCCTGGACTATTTGAGGGATCACCAGCCGACCTGATTCAGGGTGCAATCGAAGCCGACCGGTGGCACCATGACTTGGGCCTCCTACAAGGCCTCTGGCGGAGATAGTGCTCACTTTCAGCAAATACGTCAGGGTGTTCGACGCAGAACACCCCTTCTGAACCAATTCGCACTTAGAAAGACAAATGCAACGCAAGTTGGAGAAAGCGCGAACTGCCGAGCGTGTGTTGAATCACGCCCAAGCTCCCTTCGGGAGGATAGACCGGAGGCGCCGAGTAACCCGCGAAGAAGACAACGTCGTTGTTCGGCGTATCGAAATCAGGGTGGTTGAACACGTTAAAGGCGTCGAAGTTGAACCGCAAGCGAAACCGTTCGTTAATAGCGAATTCTTTCGCGAGGCTCATATCGAAGCGAACCTGGAAGGGACCGCGGAAGGTGTTGCGGCCCAAATTGCCATAGAGCGATTCATAAGGATCGTCCAAAGGAACTCCGTTGGTACCCGGAGTGACAAACACTGGTGCGAAGGCGCCGGCGTTCAGCACGGGCTTACCCGCATTCACACCGGTGGTTCCTTGTAAGATCGCTTGGGAGTTCGTCAGGCCCGCTTTGAGGGGGACGATAGGGTTGCCAATTTCATCGTCAGTGCCGAAGTAGAGGCTTCCCACCGAGCCGGAATAATCATAGACGCTGTATGGTTGACCGCTCTGTGCCACAGTCTGGCCACCCAGGCGCCACCCGTTGACAACTTCGCCCAGTGCCTTGTTCGTGGTCAATTTCGGGAGGTTATATGTATAGTTAACCAGGAAAACGTGAGTTTGATCGAAGTCAGCGGAGCCATAGTTCGACCTCGGATCTAAAGGGTTGTTGCCTGTGAAGAAGAGGCCGAGTCCGCTCTGCTCGTCGAGAGCGTGCGAGTAAGTGTATGAGGCGGTGAACTGCAGACCGTAAGAAAGTCGCTTGCGGGCCTGGAGTTGGAGCGCGTTGTAGTTCGAAATGCCTTCAGCCTTATACGAGACGGAGTTCATGTCGTACCCGATATAGGGAACGCGTACGGGAGCGTTGCCCGAATATTCGTTGGTAGAGATAGGCTCGTCGTTCGGTTGATCATAAAGAACGCCGCCATAAGACGACGTCTGGCCGTTGATCGGATTGCTTGCAGTGGCAATGCCGGGCTGATTAAACGGAATGGGCAACACTTGGTGCAGGCCGTGATTGCCGACATAACCAACGCTCAGAAGCAGCGTGTTCGTCGCCTGGTATTGAAGGTCAAATGTCCAGTTTTCCGAATACGGCAGTTTGTTGTTGATGTCGTAACCGCCATAAAGGAAGGGCCCAAACAGGTTACCGGCGGGAAAATTGCCAGACTCGGTTTGACTCAAATTTGGCAGCAACGCCTGAAACGCGGCAGGGCTTGCCGGAGGCGCAGCGGGGGCACTCGTTCCAAAAGGAGTGGCGAACGTGGCGCCTTTCGCCGCAAAGATCGGAGTAACGAACGGAGGAGCCAGCGTGACGCCAAACGGTCCGTTGAAACCGCCGCCCGCACTGGGCGAGAGATAGGAGAAGAACTCCCCGCGGTCGGAGTAAATGCCGAAGCCGCTACGGATGGTGAACTTCTTGAACGGCGTATACGCTACGCCGATGCGCGGCGCAAATACATATTGATGCTGGGTCATGAGCGAGTTACTGGCGCCCTTGGTGCCAAACTGCGCGTTGTTGCCCGCGAACTCCAGGCCCGATCCGGTGATCGTGTCAGTCGCGGCGTTATAGGAGTAGAGACTCGAGTTAAAGCCTGTCAGACGCCCATACTTCTCAGACAGAGGACCATCGAAGTCCCAACGCAGTCCCATCGTGACGGTGAGATTGCTTTTGATTTTGTAGTTATCGTTGACGAACGCACCGATTGTGTCGGATCGGTAATAGCGATCAGCTGAGCCTGTGAAGGCGGCAGTATACGTTCCGGTTCTGACAGCACCTTCCAGGAAGTTGACGAATGTTTTGAAATCGATCGTGTCGTCGGAGGTGTTGTTGTTAATGATGTTGAGCTGCGTATGATCCCATTGCGCGCCGAAGCTGAGCGTATGCTTACCTTTTACCCAGTTCATTGTCGTACCGTATTCCCATTGATTTTGATACATGCCGGCGTTACCGAAGCTAACGCTGCTGCCGAATTGCAGGCCGTTGCCGAGAGTGGGGTCGGAGGTGGTCATTTCAATTTGCGGGAATGTCTCGGAGCCGAGCAGGTTCATGCCGAAATCCGACGGCTTGAATGCCTGGCTGGTGTGTGAATACGCCTGCATGCGCGTGAAGCCAATGTGCTGCTGCCAAGTAAGGTTTGGCGTCAGAATCGTAGAGTTATCAATCGAGCCAACCTGGCTGCCGGCCGAAAGTTGCTGCGGGAAACCCAGCGAAGTGCCAACCGCGCCAAAGGGGTTGGTGGTCGGATTCTGTTGCACGTAATACTTGCCGCTGATGCGGTCTTTGTCACTCAGTACATAATCAAGATTCGCTATGCCCTGGTCCACGTTGGAGGTGGCATTTGGGCCTTGCGTAATGGCATCGTACCCCAAGCTATTCGCCACGCTCGGATTGGTAATCTGCGCACTCGGAATGAGGTACTTACCGTTCGGCAATTGCGCCGCCAACAGTGCCGCCGCCACCGGACTGATTTTACTGGCGGGAACCAGCGTTCCAAAGCTGCTGCTCACTGCGTTGATAATGCCTTGGGTGCTACGGTCGTTCGTGAGCCCGAGCGGAACAGTCACGTCCTTTGTGGAATCAGAAGCATCCACCACCCGCACGCCTTGATACGAAAGGAAGTAAAATAATTTGTCTTTCTTAATCGGGCCACCCAGCGTCGCGCCAAACTGATTGCGATTCAGGTACGGATCTTTCGTGGTGATGGCGGGCGACGCGTTGTAGAAGAACGGCGCGGCATTCATAACGCTGTTTTGAAAATCTTCGTACGCTTCACCGTGAATCGCGTTGCCACCAGATTTCGTGATCACGCCAATGTGGGCACCGCTGTTTGCGCCTTGCGTCGCATCATACATCGCGGAGTTCACGCTGATTTCTTGAATCGCCTCAACGGGCGGAGTGGGCAGTGCCTGCCCAATGGCGCCATACACCGAGGTGCTGGTTTGAATAGAGCCGCCCGCGCCGAAGTTCTGGCCCGTGTTCAGAACGAAACGATTCTCACCCACTTGGCTGGTGGAATTGCCGTTAAAGAGATTGTTGGTGCTGATGCCATTAAGCGAAAAGCTATTGCTGGTATCACGCTGTCCGTTGGCGAAAATGGCTTGATTGCCAAGGCCGGCATTGCTGCCGGAACCGCCAAGAAAATCGGCATGCACGCCAGGGCTAAGAATCGCGAGTTGAGTGAAGCTGCCCGTGCCGAGCGGTGTCTGCTGAATGGTGAGCTGGTCCACCACGTAGCCGTTGGTTGTGTCTACCTGATTCATAAGCGGCGTAGACGTCACTTCCACCGTATTGCTGATAGCGCCAACTTGCAGCGTGGAATCAACGGTGGTGGTGCGGTCGGAATTAACCAGCACTTGGGTGTGTACTTCTTTTTGGAAACCCTGCTTGGTAAAGCTCAGTTCATACATGCCGATGGGGATGTTCTGGACTGAGTACGAACCGTTCGATTGTGTCTGTTCAGTAATCTCTAAATTGGTAGAGATATTACGCGCTTTGACCGTTGCGCTTGGAATGACAGCGCCGGAAACATCTTTCACGGTGCCGGTGATGGCGCCAAGCGTTTGCTGAGCAAATGCCGGAGCGTTGATAGAGAGCGCTGCGAGGATGAGCGTGAGACCCAATACTCGCTTCTTTGGAACAAGAGTTCGCATTAAACTTTCCTCCCACGGAAAAATTTAGATCGACAAAGAACCGATGCGCGAACGAGGCGGGATCGTTCATTTAGTATAGGTTACAAGGCTTGTGTTGCTGGTTCATGACGCACCGTCAGCCATGCGTATTAATAATCCATGACAGACACGGAACAAACCACTCCCAAAGAACGCCGCGCGGCCGCACTGCGCTTCATCGTATGTCTGGGCATTGTCAGTCTCTTTGCCGACATGACCTATGAAGGCGCGCATAGCATCATCGGCCCGTATTTAAAGGAGCTGGGGGCCAGCGCTCTGGTTGTGGCAAGCGTTGCCGGTGTTGGTGAGATGCTGGCCGCAGGCCTGCGTTTCTTCTCGGGCCGCTACGCCGATCGCACCCGCGCCTATTGGACCATCACGTTTTGCGGTTACGCCATGAATGTCATCGCCGTGCCTGCTCTCGCCTTTGCAGGCAACTGGCAGATGGCCGCCCTGCTCGTCATCGCCGAACGCACGGGCAAAGCCTTACGCGGTCCTGCGCGCGATGTGCTCCTTTCCGGCGCCACCCAAGAAGTCGGCCACGGTTGGGGCTTCGGCTTGCACTCCGTCATGGATCAAACCGGAGCCGTCATCGGGCCATTATTAATGGTCGCTGCCGTCGCGCGCACACACCATTTTGGTCCGCCGTTTCTTTGGTTGCTCTTCCCAGCCATCGGCACACTCATCGCTTTAACCATGGCGCGTATCCTGAATCCCAATCGCGAGCCGAAAGCGAAACCGCAAGCCTCGCAAGTGTTGCCGCACGTTTTCTGGATCTACGTTATGGCCGCCGGATTCCTCGCCTGCGGCTATATTGATTTTCCCCTGCTCGCATATCATTTCCAAAGCGCCCAGCTCTTTTCCGCTGAAACAATACCGTTGCTGTACGTCGGGGCCATGGCCGTCAACGGTCTCACTGCTCTGCTCTTCGGCCGAGTTTATGACCGCCTCGGCTTGAACACTCTGGTCTTCGGCATTCTGATTTCCCTGCTCGCATTGCCGCTCGGCTTCCTGGGCGGTACTGCGGCAGGCGTCGCTAGTGTTTTCTGTTGGGCTACCGGACTCGGTGCGCAAGATGCCTGCTTGCGTTCCGGCATTGCCAGCGTCGTGTCCATGAATAAACGCGGCAGTGCCTTTGGCGCATTCAACGGCGTCTATGGCGTGATGTGGTTCCTGGGCAGCCTTGCCATGGGCTTGCTCTATTCTCGTTCGCTGATCGGCTTGGCCCTCTTTGGTGTGGCCTCGCAACTCGTCGCAGCGATGATGTTTTTCACGCTGCGCGACAAACTGCCGCCCGCTGAAAAATCGGCCTAGGCGTGGCCTTCCGTCAGCGTCTCTAACACCGATAGCAGACCCAGCAGCAGCAACACACTCACGCCCACATACCGGATCACTTTGGGCTGAATGTGTGCCGCAATCCATTGCCGCACGCTCGCGCCAATCGACGCGGCCAGCGCTCCCTTAGTCGCCATGGCGGTTACCGCGCCCGCCCAAACCAGCACCGGCGTTCCAAAACGAGCGGCCATGGTGGCCGCCGTGATTTGCCCCACGTCGCCCCATTCCGAGAAAAAGATTGCCGCAAACGCCACCAGTGCTCCTTTGGCATAGCGCTGATCTTTTTCACCCGAACGCCTGTCCACCGGCTTTCGCCAGAGCGCGATGGCTACTCCGATAAAGCTCACGCTCGTCACGCACGCCACCAACCACGGCGGCAGTTTGCCAATCGCGCTGCCTACTACCACCGCCACGGCCATCTTCACCATAAACGCCACCAGCATTCCGATCATCACGGACGCCGTGCGATACCGCGTCGCAAGCACGCCGGTTGTATAGAGCAACTTGTCGCCTACGATCTCGGCCAAGAACACCGCTGCATAGGTCGCAAAGAAGATCGAGCCCATACTGCTTTACTTCTTGCGGCTTGTCACTTTGCCGCCGCCTGCCTCTGCCTTCAAGGCATTCCATTGCGCCATCAGCGACGCGAACGCCGCCGTCTGTTTCTTGCACGCCTCCAGTTGCAGCGCCGTCGGAGCCATTTCCGATGCTTGCATGCTCATTACCGCCGCCACTAGATGGCCAGCCAGATTCGTCAGGTTCGTCTTCCCCACCGGTGACTCCGCACTCGGCCCAAACCCTCCCGCAAAGGGCACCGCTACGGCTTCTTCAGGAGCAAGTTCTTGCAGCTTCTTGAGCAGTTCACCGCCGTTCGAGCCGCTCTTCAGCTTTTCCATCAGTGCAACTGCTTCTTTATGCGCCGCCATGGCAGCCTCGGCATCACTCTCGACTTGCTCGGTCAACGCAAAAATCTGCGCCACCGCCGGCGTAATCTTCACGCGCGGATCCATTTTGATCGTGATCGGTCGCGTCTGCGTTTCTCCATCTGCCGTCAAGCGCACCGTGTATGTCCCGGGCGGAACCCACGGCGATGCAATGGATGGATACGTGCGATGCGGTACCGCACCATTCGCTCCCCCTCGACCCGCCGCTACTCCGGGCGTCGCGTCATAATGCATGTCCCAAGTAAAGCGGTGCATGCCCGCAGTCGTTTTCAAAACTTCCGGCGGAGCTGGCCAATACAACGGCAGCCCGCAATCGGGCGCATTCGGCTTCTCCTGGCAAAGCTTGTTATACGCCACCGGATCGAGCGCCGGATCAGGATGCCGAACCGGAGTCGTGCTCGAATACGAACGGAGTACTTGCCCTTTACCATTCAAGAATTCCAACTTCACTTCGTTGGCGGCGGACGGCAAAAAGTAATCCACAATCGCGCCGGGCGGCGGATTTTGTCCAGCCGGCAGTTCGGGCGGCCAAGGCGTCGGGTCGTTTGTGGCAAAGCGAATCCGCACACCATTCTCCGGCTTAAACAAATACGCCTTCCCTGCCGCAGCCGCTTCTGCTGCTTGTCGCAGTGGGGTCACATCGTCCAGCACCCAAAACCCGCGGCCGTGTGTGCCCGCTACCAAATCAGAAACGTAGGCGTCGTCTTTCACTTCAATATCGCGCACCGAAATCGCCGGCATGTTTTGCCGCAGCGAATTCCAATGATCGCCGTCGTCGACTGAAAACCAAACCTGCGTGTCCGTCGAAGCATACAGCAGGCCCTTCTGGTGCGGATCTTCCCGAATCGAATTCGTTACCGCGCCCAACGAAATGCCGTTATTGATTTCGGTCCAGGTCGCTCCACCATCATGCGTGCGCCACAGGTGCGGACGCATATCATCCAGCCGTAAAGTGTTCGCTGCCGCATACGCCGTCTTAGTATCGAAATGACCCGCGTCCATATTAAAAATGCGCGTCCACGGTGTAATCTCCGGCGGTGTCACGTTTTTCCATTGCAATCCACCATCGCGGGTCATCTGAATCAGCCCGTCTCCGGTCCCTGCCCAAAGCACCTTCACATCCAGTGGCGAGGGCGCCAGCGCAGTCACCGAGCCCATCGCAGCGGGCGTCACCGTCGCCTTATATTTTCCCGCGTTCGCCGGAATCTCCCACGTTTGCCTCGTCAAGTCTCCGCTAATCGGCGTCCAACTGTGCGCGCCATCTGTCGATTTCCACACCCCCGCTGTCGCATAAAATAAAACCGACGGATCCTTCGGCGACCAGATCAAAGGCTGCGTACGCACCGTGCGCGCCGGCGGCATTTTCACCGCACCCTGCTCTTGCTCCGCCGCTCCACCACGCGCGGGCGCGGCCGGACCCACATTCGCTTTCTGCCCAGTCACGCGGTTAAAAATTGTGACCTTGCCGCCATACACAAGATCTGGATTCTTCGGATCGGGCGCTGCGTATCCATATTCCTCAATGCCCACCGGATGCCAATCATGAAACGTAATTTCGCCATCCATCCCGCGGCTTTCCACGCAAGCCGAACCTGAATCCTGCTGCCCGCTGCACAGTCGGTAAGGAAACGAATTGTCCGCCGTTACGTGATACATCGCCGCCGTCGGTTGCGTATACCAGTTGCTCCAAGATTGCCCGTGATTCGCCGAAACCTNNCGAAACCACGCCACCCTGATCGCTCACCAACAAGATGATGTCCGAATTATTCGGATTCACCCAGCTCTTTTGATAATCGTCGCCGCCAGGCGCTCCGCGCACGGCCGACCACGTCAACCCCGCATCATCGGTCCGCCAGAAAACAGTCGAGCAACTATACACAACTCGCTCGTTATGCGGATCAACTGTAATCGTTGGCAAATCGCCGCCACCAATTCTGCCCATGGGCCGGTTATCGGGCGCGTGCCGCCCCGTCGAACCCATTTCGAAAACACGCGTGTCATCGGTCGCCAGCGTCCAATGTTCGCCGCCATCCGTCGTCTTATAGAACGAGATGTTGCCGCCTCTACCCCCGCGTGCCGCCCTGCCGCCCGGTGCCGCCGCAGGTCGCTCTGCTTCCGCTCCGCCCGCCGCTACCGTGGCATAGATAATCTTCGGATTGCTCGGTGCAATCGCGAGATTCGCTTCAATGATCGGCGGCAATCCGCCCGCCAGTTTATTCCAAGTAGTGCCGCCGTCCGTCGATTTAAAAATACCGCCATCCGTCCCGCCGAACGCGCCGTTCTCGTAGAAGCCTTGTTGCTGCTGCCAAAGCGTCGCGTAGACCGTGTTGGGGTCCGTCGGATCGATACGCACATCATTGCCGCTCGTGTATTCGTCCTTATAAAGAACCTTTTCAAAGCTCGCGCCGCCGTTGGTCGATCGGTAGATGCCACGTTCCGGATTTGGTCCATAGGGATGCCCCAGCGACGCCACAAACAACCGGTTCGGATCATGCGGATCCACTTCGATCTGCGCCGTCATTTGCGAGTCGCGCAAACCCAAGTGCGTCCACGTCTTACCCGCGTCCGTCGATTTGTAAATGCCATCGCCTGTCGCCAGATCTGGCCGGATGATCCCCGCGCCCGTGCCGACGTAAATAATGTTCGGGTCCGAAGCCGCAACCGCAATCGCTCCAATTGAACCAGTCGGTTGATCATCAAACAACGGTTCCCAAGTCGACCCGTAATCTGTGGAGCGCCAAACGCCGCCGTTATCAAATCCAATGTAAAAAACATTCGGCTGGCTCGGAACCCCTGCCAGCGCGCGGGCACGTCCAGCGCGCGGCGGCCCAATCTGCCGCCACTGCATTTCTGAATAGACTTTTTGATCGACAACTTGCGCCTCCAGCAAAAAGCAACTGGCGAACGTCGGCAAAATGGCAAGCATACGCGCAAAAGCGTTTAAGGTAAGCAAAGTTTATCTCCGGGATGCAGCGGTTTGGAAAATCGAATTCGCAGACGTAGCGTTGTGCCGCCAAACGGGGCCGGCAAGTTGTTATTGTACTGGACGCTGTGAAACAATGTTGATCGTCACATAAGCCATGGCAACAACCCAACAGAAGCCGGACCTCGTCTCTGCCAAGACCACCTCAAAAGCCAACGTCATGGCCTATTGGATCGTGACCGCACTTTTCTGCCTACAGATGAGCTTCACCGCCTACGCCCAACTTCGCCTGCCGCAAGTGGCCAGCGCCTTCACTCACCTCGGCTTCCCCGCCTACTTCCGTGTCGAACTCTCTTGGGCTAAGTTCCTGGGCGTCGTGCTCCTTCTTGCGCCTGTCCCGGCACGTCTGAAAGAGTGGGCCTACGCCGGCTTTGCCATCACACTCATTTCGGCCCTTATCGCCCACATTGCCGTTGGCGATGGCCCGGAAGCTTGGGGCTGGGCGGCCGGCACTGGCGTCCTATGGGTTCTGTCTTATTTCTTCTGGCGGAGGCGTCTAACTTAGCCCGGTCCCCCAGCCAACTCTAGTTCCGACGCAACGAACCCCCAACTATTCCAAGCCGAGCCCGAAGTAGCCGCTTGGAAGAAACGTACTGCATGCCCTCCGTCGGCGTTATATAAGTGCCAGTTGCCAATACCGTAATTAATCGTGTTGAAAGAAAGCTCAGCCTCAACATCATTCATACCCAATGGCTTCGCAGGCAGTATTTCCGCTTCTGTTACCTTGCCCTGATAGAAATGCAGCAGCTTCAAATAGAAAAGCAGATGTGGCTCAGTGTTGTGCACATCCGGCGTGATTCGGGCCAGCACGCGGGCAGCATCCTCCGGCTTCCTGTCGCGCCGCAGTGAGACATACTGCCAGTTCGAACAATCGATGAGGCTATCTTCCGACTGCGCCAGATCAAGGGCACGGCCAAACGATTGCGCCGCATTTCCGAATTGCCGTAGAAAGTAAAACGCAAGACCGCGATGATAGTGTGCATCCAACTGTTTCGGATCTAACTCAGCCGCCCGTGTGAGATCGGCGAGAGCAGCTCTAAATTCGCGCAAACCCAAACGCCGGTGACCTCGTTCAATATAGAGATCGCTGTTCTTCGGAGCCAGGGCGAGTGCTGCGGTGCAGGTGGCCACCGCTTCGCGATATTGCCGTTTGCCAGCCTGTGCCTTTGAGAGCGCCACCGCCAGTGACGGATTCTTCGGGTCGCCCTCCAGTTTGGCTTTGGCCGCTTGCACCGCGCCATCGCTGTCAGACAGAGCGTACAGTTTTCGACCTAACAACGATGTGGCTTCCGCCTGGGCGTCGCCGTCCTTGGCGAACGCAGCACCAACAAAGAAGAGGGGGACGGAGGTCAACGCAGAGCGGCGCAGAATCATTTTCGGAGTATCGCACGTGAAACCGCTAGCTCCGTAAAAAGTCCACAAAGCGTGCAACGCTTCCAGGCTTGAGTTCACTACAAAGCAGAGATTGCAAGACATGCGTCTCTCAACACGGAGTAGAGATTATGCCGATAGATTCAATCAATCACACTGACACCACAACGAAGCACACCGACGTGACCAAACCGGGACACACCGATGTCGTCACCACGCCGCACACCGATATGGCCGCCGTTCACACCGATGCTTCCAAAGTTCACACTGACATAAAGCCCGTACACATAGACGTGAACCGGCTGCCATTCCCCGGCGAGGGGCCACTTTCCTAAGGAGTTACTAAACCATGCCACACATAGACGCACATATTCCACACGACGATGTCAAGCCGCATGCCGATACTACGGCACACAGCGATACACCGCATGCCGATACCCCGCACGCCGATGGGCCCACAGTCCACACCGACGGGCCAACGCATACCGATGTTCCCGCGCACCACTTAGATTCCAACCCCCATACCGATCTTCCCGGCCACAAAGACCTTCCCAAATAGGGCTGAGATAACCAAGAAAGGTTTTTTATGAGCATCGAACTCCGTCCTTTGGGCGTCGCCTGCAATCTGGCCTGCCATTACTGCTACCAGAATCCGCAGCGCGACGCCGGCAACCAGCGCATGACCTACGATCTGGAAAAGATGAAAAAGGAAGCCGCTCGTATCGGCGGCTCCTTCACTCTCTTCGGAGGCGAACCCCTGTTGATGCGCTTCGAAGACCTGGAACATTTGTTCGCCTGGGGACTCGAAACCTTCGGATCAAACGCCATTCAAACTAATGGCATTCTGATCGAAGACCGCCACATCGATCTGTTTCGGCGCTACAAAGTCTCCGTTGGTATTTCCCTCGATGGCCCGGGCGAACTCAACGATGCGCGCTGGCATCGCGGTCTGGAAAAGACCCGGCAATCCACCGCCATCGTCGAAAACGTCATCGAGCGCTTATGCCGCGAATACCAAGCGCCCGGCCTAATCATCACTCTCCACAAAGGAAATGCCACTGCCGACAAACTGCCTGTCATGACGGAGTGGCTGCGCAAGCTGCATGCCATCGGCATCAAGAGTGTCCGCCTCCATCTCCTCGAGGTGGATCACGATTCTGTACGCGAGAGCCTTTCCTTATCAGCTCGCGAAAATGTCCAGGCTTTGCTCGCTTTTGCCGATGTGCAGGAAAGTCTTGTAGGCATGCACCTTGATTTATTCGAAGAGATGGAAGCTCTACTCAGCGGCCAAGATGCCAAAGTAGGCTGCACATGGCGGGCCTGCGATCCATACACCACCGAAGCCGTGCAAGGCGTGGAAGGCAATGGCCAATCCAGTAACTGCGGCCGTACCAATAAGGACGGCATCGGCTTCATCAAGGCCGATACCGCAGGCTACGAACGCTATCTCGCGCTCTATCGCACGCCGCAAGCCGAAAACGGTTGTGCCGGCTGCCGCTTCTTCCTCATGTGTAAAGGCCAGTGCCCTGGCACCTCCATCGCCGGCGACTGGCGTAATCGCACGGAGCATTGCGAAGAATGGAAGCATCTCTTTACCTTGCTTGAACGCCGCATGATCTTGGCCGGCAAAATTCCCCTTACCATCCAGCCTCTGCGCTTTGAACTCGAACGTCGTCAGCTGCAGGCTTGGGAAAACGGTAAGAATCCCTCGCTCAGTAGAACTTTGAGCCAGATGTATCAAAAACAGTCTCCAGAAAGCCAAAGCACACCTGCCGAAGCTCCCATAGCTCGCATGAAGACGCGCGTCAGCTGGGTCAGTCAAGCAGCGCGTGAAAAATGGCAAGCCCGTTTGGAGCGGTTGCCTGCCGTGTTGGAAGAGATGACCGTCAACGCCGCAGATCCCAATACTGAACGGTGTGCCGTAAGAGTAGTGCCCGCATCCAGCTTTCCTCGCCTCCTCAGTCTTGCAGCAGAGCGCGGTTTGGCCGCAGCCATTCTGCCCGCCGAAGCTTTACCCGGCGGCATTTGCACACAACCTGCGGAAGAAGCCACCGGACTCTTCTTGACCGGTTCCACTGCCTCCGTTGAAGCCTCGCAAGCCGCTTGGGCAAAAGGAAACATTGCCGCATTCCAATCCCTCCTCGATCTGCCAGCTTGCTGCCTTAGCAACGGGGCAGCAGCACAAAAGACAACGGCGCCATCCTTCTTAGCGCCGCTCGGACTTTCCATTTTGCCGATCACGCCTTGCCGCTTCGATTGCCCTGCTGCGATCACCGCTGGCGAACGCTGGCTCCGTATCGCGGAGGCGGCAGGCTACGAGTCTGAATCGGCATCGCTGCGTGAAATCTTTTCCTGGGCCATGTCTTGGTCGGAATTGCACGGCGTCATCGAAGTCAAAACACCACTGTTCAAAATGTGCATCGACACCGGACGCAATGGTGCCGCTCGCGTCATTCAGCGTCCTGGAATCTCACAGGTGGAAGGCAGCGTAACCGGCCTGAATTTCCCATACTCCGCCCCACCGCGCCAGTCTCGTATGGTTCAAATTGCGGGGGTCATGTAATGGATCAGTTGAACCAAAATATCGCTTGGCAGCGCATGGCTTCGCCACAGTACGACGGCTACGACACAGCCATCGCGCTACAAATGGCGCAACACAGCCGCCGCCCAACCGCTGGCGCCGTTACTTTCTGCGAAGGCCATGTGGCCATTCGCCAAGCGCCCGAACTCGGTTTGATGACCGATAGGTTCGTGCCCGCCGCCCTCGATCATCCAAACCTCGCGCGCGCCGCCGTCCTTCTCGCTCGCTGGCCAGCAGCCTACCTTCAATTCCAACAACTCATTGACACCNNGACCATGAGCAGGCGCGCATGGGCCCTTGGGCGCTCGGTTCCTCCAGTCATTCTTATGAAGAGGATTTCGGCAGTATTCACGCCACCGTCGATAACGCCCTCGGCCTGGCGCAAGCGCTCATTCACGAAATGTCACATCAAAAGCTGCGCGCGCTAGGTATCTTTATGAATAAGGCGCAGCGGCTCATCACCAGCGAACCTGCGCCGTTCCACGATCAGTACTCATTTATGCATGTCACGGCTCTCGACCTCCACATGCTCCCCCAAGCGGAAGATGAATCGGAACGGCAATCCATTCTGATGTTGCTCGCCCGCAATGTCCCACGCATGCAAGCTGGTTACCAACAATTGGCTCATACCCTGCAAACCGATCAGTTCGGCAAGTTGTTCACTGACGCATTCATGGTATGGTCCCTGGACATTCTCAATCGAGGTCAGTCCGAACTCGACGCCAACGGCTATGGCGGCTTCGATGTACTCAAGACATCTGCTCACGTCCCGCCGCCCCAAGGCACCTGCCCTTCTGAACTCGCAGGTGCATGAATACTCCTGCGGACGCCGTTCTATGCATTCTGGGACGCGATTCTGATCGGCTGGAAACCGTCCCCCATATCTTGGCAGGGATCAGGCAATTAGCCGATGTAGTAGCGGCGCGATTACTCACCGCTAACAGCATCACCGAGTTGTCTCTACTTTAGTGAAGGGGCCCTCGCAAAAGCCCAAACCGTGGCACCTTTTATCAGTCACAAATCTCGAAGATTTCCACAGCTTTTTTATCTGCCATCCCCACAACAACTTACCAGCCCCTCCCACCTCGCAAGCCCTAGATTTCGTTCTCGCTCTCTCAATCGCAGAGCCACTCTTAAGCCAGAGAGTTGTTCTCTCAAATCTCTCAATCAGGTGATCAATATGAACCGAAAAGAACGCCGCGCCGGTGCGCGCCAGCAGCGTAAGGAAGACCGCAAAGCCGGTTTCCCTACCAATCCCTCGGCCGTCCCCGAACTTAACATTCCGGAGCCCGGCCTCCCTCTCCCGTCACTCGACTCCATCACTCCACCCGCGAAGCCTCCCATATCCGAAGCTCGCCTAGAAGCGAATCGTCAGAATGCGCAGCACTCCACGGGTCCCACTACGCCCGCAGGGGTCGCCGCCTCTTCGCAGAATCGGACGCTCCACGGCTTGGCTCGACACAACGGCTCCTTCTGTCTCCTCCGCATCGAAAAGCACGACAAGTTCGAAGCCTTAAAAACGGAACTCGCTGACGAACACCAACCCAGCACTCCGACCGAAGCCATTCTTGTCAACAGCATGGCCGAGTCTCTCTGGCTCTCGCAGCGAGCCCAAAAACTGCAAGAGGCCTGCCTCGACTGCATCACCGGTCAAATGAAAGACGCGAAGCTGTTCTCTCTCTACCTCCGCTATCAAACCACACACACCCGTGCATTCCACAAATGCTTGAACGACCTGATAAAGCTAAGAGCCGAAAAGCGCAAGTCTGAGCTTGGGTTCGAAGCGCAAGCTCGCAAAGAGGAGGAACTTCGCATCAAAAACGAGCAGCACGAAATGAAAAAACAATCTCAATACTGGGACGTTTTACACAAAGACGCCAAAGCCTGCCACCAACTAACCATGAACCTAATGCAACAATCTGAGGCCCGCAAGGAAAACCCCGGCTTCCAAGCCGAATTCGAAGCGGAACTAGCCAAACGCGGCACAAAACCTAGCACTTGGGCCTGCGCCGAAGCCGCCGCTTAAACTCAGCAAGCCATGGCTACACCATAAGTGTGTCCAAACCCTTCTCTTCTGATGTGACTTCCCGTCGATATTCGTCGAATCTTCGCACGCAGCAACGCGTAGGGCGGCCATTCTTGGCAGCGCGGCGGCTTTCCAGCCGTCGCCACCGTACACTTCGTCCCGTAGTCACAGCCTATTCAATCCGGCTCTGCCGGAGGCTGGGCTGGCTTCCGGCTTCCGGCTCTGGCTCCTTCTTCCCCCAATCGAAACACATATGCTAGAACACATGGAATGCCGGCGTCCCTTCGCAAAACGTTTCTTCACCTTACTGACCTTCTCGGCAGTTGCGTTTTCGCAGTCGCTGAAGACGCCTCTCAACTACGACCGTGACGTCCGCCCAATCCTGTCCGAAAATTGTTTCCAATGTCACGGACAAGACAGCAAAAAGCGAATGGCCGGTTTGCGCCTCGATTCCTTTGAAACCGCAACCGCCAGTCGCCATGGTCAAGCGGCGCTCGTCCCCGGTAAGCCCGATGCAAGTCTCATTTATCAGCGCATCACGGCCGAGCCACGTTCGCGACGAATGCCCCCGGTTTCGGCGAACAAGAATCTAACGCCCGATCAAGTCGCGGTGCTCAAGCGTTGGATTGAAGAAGGCGGCCAATACGCCAAACATTGGGCATTTGTTCCGCCGGTTCACGCCGCTGTGCCTCGTTTGGAAGATCCTTGGGTTCGCCAACCCATTGATGCCTTTGTTCTGCAGCGCCTTCACGAGGAAGGTCTTCATCCTAGCCCCGAGGCTGCTGCCGCCTCTTGGCTTCGCCGTGTCTCACTCGATCTCATCGGCCTGCCGCCGTCTCCGGCCGAGATCGATCTGTTCACCAAGCAAACGCAAACGAAAGGTGAAGCTGCGTATGTTTCCGCCGTCGACCGACTGCTAGCCTCCCAAGCCTACGGCGAACGCATGGCCATGGACTGGCTCGATGTAGCGCGTTATGCCGATACCCACGGTTTCAACAACGACGCCGAACGCTCCATGTGGCGTTGGCGAGATTGGGTCATTCAAAGCTTCAACCAAAACATGCCTTATGATCGCTTTCTCACCGAACAACTCGCCGGTGACCTGTTGCCCAACCCGACACTCGATCAGCGGATTGCCACCGGCTTTGGCCGCAACCATGTCATCAATTCCGAGGGCGGCATTATCGAAGAAGAGTACCGGGTTCAGTATGTCACTGACCGTGTCCGAACCCTCGGTATGGCTTGGTTAGGCTTGACTCTCGAATGCGCCCACTGCCACGATCATAAATTCGATCCCATAACACAGCGTGATCACTATCGGTTCTTCGCGTTTTTTAACAACGTTCCAGAACTGGGAGAAGACGGCCGCGTAGCTAACGCACCGCCTATGATTCCCGCTCCTACCAGCGATCAGCAGGAAAAGATTCGCATTCTTCAGGCAGCGATTACCAAGCTTTCCGCGCAAATTGAAACCCGCGAAAAGCACTGGAAATGGCATGAAGGAGTTACCTCGCAGATTGCTGCCGGCGAGAATACTCCAACCGGTGCAGTTCTGACAATCGCTTGTGGCGCAGCCAACGGCCCCGCCGGAAAGGCTTGCGCGCCGGGCGGTATAGAACCGAAGCCTCTAGCTAGCGAGAAGCTGCCGGTGTCAAAACGCAACCCTCTCACCTTTAGCATCTGGTTAAAGCCAGCCGCTTCAGATACGGATGTAGCTCTCCTCTCTGCCATCGACTATTCACAAAACACCGCTTCTGTGGAATATGGCAGCGGCACGGAACTGCGTCTTGTCGGAGGTGAGTTGGAGTTCCGCCTCAGTCAGCGTTTTCCAAACTATTCGCTTAGGGTGCAATCAGCGGGTGCAAATCTTAAACCTGGCCAGTGGCGGCACCTCACGCTTCTTTATGCGGGCGCGGACAGAGACTCTATGCGAGTCAAGGCGTCCTGGGTTCGCATGTTTGCCGATGGCAGAGAGATACCCACTCGCGTTCTCAACGATGGGCTCACTTTGCCGGACGCAAAAGGTGACAAGCCAACGAACACCACTTTCCGAATTGGCTGGGACACGGCTACGAAGAGCGTGCGTTACTCGGGACTGTTAGATGAAATCACTGTTTGGAACCGGTCTCTAACTGAAAAGGAGATAGCCAGTTTATTTGAGGGTCGAGCTTTGCCTTATACGGCCGCTTTGCCACGCGAACAATGGACACCTGTTGAATGGAACTGGGTACGGCAAGCATCGCTACGGGTGAGCGATGCGTTCTTTGCCAATGATCTAGCCCAGTTAGAAAATCTGCAAAGCGAATTGTTGGCTCTCCAACGTGAGTTACCCACCGTGATGGTCATGGCGGAAATGCCTACGCCTCGCGACACGCACGTGCTTGTTCGTGGTTCTTATGACGCGCCAGGTGAGACAGTGGATGCGGGTGTTCCGGAGGAGCTACTTGGTTCCTGGCCGGTGGGAGCGCCTCACAACCGCCTCGGCTTGGCTCAATGGCTCACCAAGCCCGATCATCCTCTTACGTCTCGGGTCGTGGTAAATCGCTTCTGGCAGCAGTTGTTCGGCCTCGGTTTGGTCAAGACCAGTGATAACTTCGGCCTTCAAGGCGAATGGCCCAGCCATCCTGAACTGCTCAATTGGTTGGCGTGCCATTTTATCGACTCGGGCTGGAATGTCAAAGAGCTGATGAAGATGATCGTGTTGAGTTCCACCTACCGGCAGAGTTCCGATGCATCCCCCTCACTTGTGGCGCGCGACCCCGAAAACAGGTTATTGGCTCGCGGACCACGCTTCCGCCTCCCCGCGGAAGTCATTCGAGATCAGGCGTTGGAAATTTCAGGTCTCCTTAAGCAGAAGGTTGGTGGGCCCAGCGTCTATCCCTATCAACCGCCAGATCTCTATAAAGGAATCGTCGTGGCGGCAAGTTATCCCGGAACTACGTATGTCGAAAGCACGGGTGATGACCTCTATCGACGGAGTCTTTACACGTTCTGGAAACGCACAGTGCCCCACCCGACTCTCAATGTATTTGACGCGCCTGACCGCGAGGTCTGCATCGTTCGTCGTTCTACCACGAACACTCCGCTCCAAGCACTAACCCTCCTCAATGATCCAATCTTTGTGGAAGCGGCTCGCAAGCTAGCCGAACGTGTCATTGAGGAGGGCGGCACGTCTTCCCAAGCCCGGCTAACTCTTGCCTTTCGACTCGCCACTGGCCGCCCTCCCAACGAACGCGAACTTCACCTACTCAGTGATGCGCTCGACAAAATGCGCGCTGCCTTTCAAAAAGACGAAGCGGGCGCCCGCGGTTTGGTTCAGGTGGGTGCGGCGGCGTCCGACAAGTCAATTCCAATTGCGGAACTAGCGGCTTGGACTGCCGTGGCGAATATCATCCTCAACATGGATGAGACGATTACGAAAGGTTGAAATTATGGAATGCTGCAACTTCAATCGCTTGACATCCCGCCGCGACTGGCTATCTCGTGCCGGATACGGCCTCGGTGCCGCCGCGCTTCATTCTCTCTTGGGCGGAACAAAAGCCGTCGCTGAATCTGTCGTTGATCCTACTGACGCCCCCGTCACTTTCCCTAACTTCACGCCGCGCGCCAAGCGCGTCATCTTCCTCTTTCAGGCGGGTGGTCCCAGTCATCTGGATCTGCTTGATTACAAGCCGCAGATGAAAGACCGTTTCAATCAAGACATCCCCGGTTCCGTCTTCGGCACGCAGCGCATTACCGGAATGGTCGCCCAGCAAGATCGCTTCCCGGTAGTGCCCACCATGTGGGGCTTCCGGCAGTATGGCGAAAGCGGTCAGTGGTTGAGCGAGTTACTGCCTCACACCGGAAAAGCTGCTGACGAAATCTGTGTATTGCGCGGTATGTACACCGAGGCCATCAATCATGATCCCGCCATCACCTTTATCCAAACCGGGAGCCAACTCCCGGGCAGGCCTAGTATGGGTTCGTGGATTGACTATGGCCTTGGCAGTGAGAATCAGAATCTGCCCGCCTTCGTGGTGCTCAATTCACTCCCGAGTAACGGCCAGCCCGACCAAGGTTTGCTATCGCGGCTCTGGGGCTCCGGCTTCCTTCCCGGCCGTTATCAAGGTGTACAGTTTCGCGGCGGCGGAGATCCTGTACTCCATCTGTCGAATCCCCCGGGCATAACTAGAGAAACGCGCCGCAGTCAGCTCGATACCCTTGCTGCCCTCAACCAGGAGTTGCATAGCCGTTCCGGCGATCCAGAGATCGAAACTCGCATCGCGCAATATGAGATGGCGTTTCGCATGCAAGTAAGTGTGCCTGAGTTGGCGAACACTTCGAACGAGCCTGATCACATCTACTCACTCTACGGTGAGGAAGCGCGCAAACCTGGAACCTTTGCCGCCAATTGTTTGCTGGCGCGCCGACTTGCCGAAAGGGGGGTTCGTTTCATTCAGCTCTATCATCGTGGTTGGGATCATCACGGCGGCCTCACGGAGAAACTCCCGGTGTTGGCTCGGGATACTGACCAACCGTCGGCCGGACTGATTCTCGACCTNNGGTCGCGATCATCACGGTCGCGTGTTCTCTCTTTGGATGGCCGGAGGTGGTGTGAAACGCGGTTATTCACATGGACAATCCGACGATTATGGATTTAACGTCGTCGAAGGTGGCGTGCACATTCACGACCTTCAAGCAACCATCCTGAATCTCTTAGGGATCGATCACAAGAAACTAACGTTCCTGTTCCAAGGCCGCCAATTCCGTCTCACCGATGTCGCCGGAGAGGTTGCGAAAGAGGTGATTGCCTAGAGTGTTTACTAGGGAAACACTGCGCTTCGTAACTGGGTCTTAACACGTAGTGCCGACTGCTCCTCTCAGCCAAACGTCAAAGCGAACTTTTCCGATTGGCGCTGAGCTGCAAGGCTCAGGTGGTGTCGATTTTCGGGTTTGGTCTCCCAGTGCCAAACAGGTTCGCGTAGTATTTGAGGGCCAAAATGAAAACGTCCCTCCTTTGACCTTGCTGCCGCAGGATTTCGGTTATCACTCAGGTTACGCGGCCTCCGCGAAGGCCGGCAGTCTCTATCGCTTCGAATTGGATGAGGGTGCCGCTCCCTATCCCGACCCAGCCTCGCGCTTTCAGCCAGACGGACCGCACGGCCCCTCCGAAGTGATTGATCCCGAGTCGTTCGACTGGACCGACGCTAAGTGGCGCGGCGTAAAGATCGAGGGTCAGATTCTTTACGAAATGCACATCGGCACCTTCACACCCGAGGGTACCTGGCAAGCTGCGATCAGAGAGTTGAAAGAATTGGCGCAAGTGGGTGTGACGGTGCTTGAGATCATGCCCATTGCTGACTTCCCCGGTCGCTTCGGCTGGGGTTACGATGGTGTGGATCTGTTTGCGCCGACTTGGCTATATGGACGCCCGGACGATTTCAAAGCTTTCGTCAATGAAGCGCACGCCGCAGGGTTGGGCGTCATTCTCGACGTCGTGTACAACCATTTGGGCCCAGACGGCAATTTCCTGCCTAGCTTTTCTCCTGACTACTTTAATCCCAACATCAAGACAGACTGGGGAAACGCGATCAATTTCGATGGGACCAATTGCGAACCCGTTCGTGAATTCTACCTTACCAATGCAGTCTACTGGGTCAAGGAATTTCACTTGGATGGTTTGCGCTTGGATGCAACGCAAGACATTCATGACACGTCCCCCACCAACCTCCTTGAGGAGTTATCGAAGCGAACCCGTGAGGCAGCGAAAGACCGGGATATTATTCTTATTGCGGAGAACGAACCGCAAGACACCCGCTTGGTGCGCGCGCCTTCAGCGAAGGGGTTTGGGCTTGATGCGCTCTGGAATGATGATTTTCATCACAGTGCCATCGTTGCCCTGACCGGCCGGAACGAGGCCTACTATTCCGATTACAACGGCGCACCGCAGGAGTTCGTTTCAGCCATCAAGTACGGTTACCTTTATCAAGGGCAATGGTATGCCTGGCAGAAAGGGCGGCGCGGTACCTTCGGCCTTGACATTCAGCCGGCATCCTTTGTCGCGTTTATTCAGAATCACGATCAAGTGGCCAATACCGCACGCGGTGAGCGGCCCAACATCTTAGCGCCGCGGGGAAAGTATAAAGCCCTCACTGCATTGCTGCTGCTAGCGCCCAGCACCCCAATGCTGTTTCAAGGTCAGGAGTTTGGTGCCACCACTCCGTTCCTGTACTTTTGCGATCACCGTAACGAGCTGTCAAAGATGGTGCGGGAAGGACGATCCACCTTTCTAGCCCAGTTTCGCAGCCTGGCTCTGCCTGAGATGCAGAAGGTATTTGGCGATCCGGGCAATCCTTCCACTTTCGAAGCATCGAAGCTGAACTTCTCCGAACGCCAGACCAACTCCGCCATGTATGCCTTACACAAGGACCTTCTCGCTCTTCGCCGCAAAGATCCCGTCTTTCAGCAGCAGCGCAAAGGCGCGGTCGACGGAGCGGTGATTGGTCATAGCGCTTTCGTTCTGCGCTTTTTCGGAGGCGACAATGGCGACCGCCTCCTGTTAATCAATTTGGATCGCGATCTGCATTTCAATCCTGCGCCGGAACCACTGCTGGCGCCCCTGCCGAATCATCGCTGGACCGTGATTTGGTCAAGCGAACACCCCGACTACGGTGGATACGGTACTTATCCACCAGATAGCAACGATAACTGGCGAATCTCCGGCTATTCCGCCGTTGTGCTCTGGTCAGAAAAACTCGATAACGGAGACAATGCTTAATTCCACTCATGTGATCCGTGGGCTTCGGCTCCATTCCGATCAAGACCCTCATCTAAATCAGGAGTGGCTTGTAACAAATGGCCTGGGTGGCTACGCCTCCGGCACGGTGGCGGGAGACTTAACGCGGCGATATCACGGTCTGCTAATTGCCGCTCTCCCCAATCCGTGGGGCCGCTATCTCATGCTCACTGCACTGTCTGAACGATGCCACCCAACCGGGCAAGAGCCGGTCTTTCTTGGGTCTTGCGAACTCTGGGGATGTCTGGAATACGGCAGCGCCTTGCTGCCGGATGAGTTTTCGCTGGAACTAGGATTCCCAGTTTGGCGGTATCAGATCGGTGGGAGTGTCGTGGAGAAGCGTTTGTTCATGCTAAATGGACAGAACACTGTTCACGTTAGTTATCGCCTTGTTCCCGGCTCATCCGCCGCCGAGTCACTTTGTGTGGATGTGCTTGCGGGAGTCAATTTCCGGCCGCACGGCGACGATGTCAGCTCGTCGATGGATGAACAATTTCAAATTAATCCGAATGCGGACGGCTATGAAATTTGTGCGCATGAAAACGGACCGATGCTTCGCCTTGCGTGTTCGCCTAGTTTGCCTTCGTTTGTGGAGCGTCGGAACGTCCAACACATCACGTATCCAACGGAGCAGCGGCGAGGCTATCCGTCCCATGGTGCAATCTTCACGCCTGGCTATTTCAGCTTGTGTCTCAAAGCTAAAGAAGAAGTTACCTTTATCGCTTCCACCGATTCTTGGGATGTGATTCGGGCCTTGTCGCCGGCAGAAGCTCGCAGCTTATCGTTACAGCGCCATCGATCTCTGCTGCAGCGTATGCCAGAGGAGTTGCGGGACGGTACAGGCGCGGAGCTTGTGATAGCGGCCGACCAGTTTGTGATCAGACCCCGAGGGCGCGCGCAGGATGAGATTCGGGCTCAAGTTTCCGGGAACGAATTGCGTACAGTGATCGCTGGTTACTACTGGTTCACAGACTGGGGACGCGACACGATGATCAGCTTGGAAGGACTCACGCTGACAACCAAGCGGGCATTTGAAGCACGGTGGGTACTTTGGACGTTTGCGCATTACATCAAGAATGGGCTGATTCCCAATATGTTTCCGGAGGGAACTAACGAAGGTTTGTATCACACCGCCGATGCCACTCTCTGGTTTTTTCATGCGCTTTCCCGTTATTGGCTGGCCAGCCATGACGATGTAACACTCCGCCAAATATTTCCAGCGTTGGAGGAAATCGTCAAGAAGCATATTGAAGGAACCCGTTTCGGAATCCATGTCGACGAAAAAGATGGTCTATTAAGTCAAGGCGCGGAAGGGTATCAACTGACCTGGATGGATGCCAAGGTTGACGGCTGGGTGGTTACGCCGCGCCGCGGTAAAGCTGTCGAAATCAACGCACTCTGGTACAACGCACTGTGTCTGCTGGCTGAGTGGAAGAATTTGATTCAGGGTGAAGGCGCGGGCCAGGAGATAGCAGAGCGAGCTAACAGAGTTCGCCAATCTTTCAACAAAAGGTTTTGGTGCGATGAAAAGGGATATTTGTTTGACGTGGTCGACGGTGAACATGGCGACGACACTTCTTGCCGGCCCAACCAGGTATTTTCTATTTCGCTGCCCCATGCCGTGCTTGACCGTCAGCATTGGGAAGCTGTCATGGAAACGGTGGAACGTAGGCTGCTTACGCCGGTGGGCTTGCGATCGTTGGCGCCTGGAGAACCTGACTATAAACCCCGTTATGACGGAGATCTTCGAGCTAGAGACGCAGCCTATCATCAGGGGTCGGTTTGGGCTTGGCTCATTGGTCCCTATATTGATGCGTGGCTGAAACTACACCCAGATCACAAAGCGGAAGCGCGCAAGCTGCTTTCGGGATTTGAGAGCCACTTGCACGAGTCATGCGTTTCTTCGATTAGTGAGATTTTCGACGCGGAGGCCCCACATACTCCCAGAGGCTGCATTGCGCAAGCGTGGAGCGTGGCAGAAGTACTGCGGAGTTGGGCTAAAACCGCAATTAGCTAGCACGGGGTCCCAAGAGTTTGTCGGGCGTGATGGGTAAATCTCGAATTCTAATACCTGTTGCATTAAAAACCGCGTTTGCTATGGCCGCCGTTGCGCCAGTAATTCCGATTTCTCCAATACCCTTCGCGCCAATTGGATTTATGTGAGTATCTTCCTCGTCGACCCAGATTGCCTCCACGACACCAACATCTGCGTTTACCGGAACGTGGTATTCCGCGAGATTATTGTTCACGAAGCGGCCGAGTCTAGCATCCATGAGAGCACTCTCATAGAGAGCCATGCTAATTCCCCAAATGATGCCACCAGTGAGCTGACTGCGCGCAGTCTTAGCGTTGAGGATCTTGCCGGCGCCAAAGCATCCAACCATGCGGGCCACTTTGAGTTGGCCGAGATCTGCATCCACATGGACTTCTGCAAACTGAGCTCCGAACGCGTACATAGAGTAGGCTTCCTTCTCCGCGCCTGGCTCGGCGGTGCCCTTCGCTTCAACGAAGCTCTGACCGCTCCTTTTAACAACCTCTTCAATCGGCTCGCTTTTGGAAGGCGAGTGTTTCAGAGATATGCGGCCGTTAATGAATTCCACATCGCCCACACCGGACCCAAACAGAGGCGAATCCCTGTCAGTGGTTGCCATTTGGCTGATCTTTTCCCGAAGTGCATTCGCGGCCGCAAACACGGCTGACCCAGTGCTCGCGGCAGTTTGAGAACCTCCCGAGACTGGCGTCTTGGGCAATCGACTGTCGCCCAGCTTAAATGTAACCCTATCTGGAGAAACGCCGAATGCTTGCGCGGCGACCTGGGTCATGATTGTGTAGGTGCCTGTTCCGAGATCCTGAGTGCCTGCGACTACCAGGAATGTGCCATCCGCCATAACGCGAGCTGCTGCGCTGGAAGGGCTCCGCCGAGTAGGGTAGACGGAAGTGGCCATACCGTATCCAATGAGTGTGTGTCCCTCTCGAACTGAGCCCGGCTCGTGGCGGCGCTTCGACCAACCGAAGTGTTCTGCCCCCTTCTTGTAGCAAGCGCGTAGGGATTTGCTTGACCACGGCTTGCCGTTCTCGGGGTCGGCGTCCGCATAGTTGGCCAGGCGAAACTCAATTGGATCCATTTCGAGCGCGTCAGCCATTTCGTCCATAGCCGCCTCTAAGCCATAGGTGCCTGGAGCTTCGCCGGGCGCTCGCATGAAAGAGGGAGTTCCGATGTCAGAACGCACTACCTTGTGAGTCGTAACGTTGTTAGGTACCGCGTAGAGCATACGGGCACTCAAACTGGCTGTTTCGACAAATTCGTCAAATCTTGATGTAAGGCAAAGGGTATCGTGTCGCAATGCCGTAAGTTGGCCAGGGCGCGTCGCGGCGGCATAGATGCTCTGATGTGTGGTGGATCGAAAACCGAGCATGCCGAACATCTGCGGCCGGCTTACGGCGACTTTTACGGGTCGGCCCACCACCTTTGCCGCGAGCGCGGTGATCAGGACATGAGACCAGGTCGGCCCTTTGCTGCCAAAACCGCCACCCAGATAAGGTGATATGACACGCACGTTTTCTGGTTTTAAGCCCAGCAGTGCGGCGACGCGTTCTTGATCTCCCGAGACGCCTTGCGTAGCGTCGAAGATCGTCAGACCTCCGGCTTGATCCCATACTGCGATTGTCGCGTGAGGTTCCATGGGATTGTGAACTTCAAAAGGCGTTTGATAGATGTGATTGAGTCGAACGGCCCCGTCTGACATCCCCTTTGGAAGATTCCCTCGTTCAGTATTCGATGGATCACCGCCGCCGCCCGCCTTTTGGGGTGAATAGCCTTGTGCCTCACGTCCAGTCAATTCGACATGATGCACTTCTTCTTCATAACGCACGTCTAAGAGATGCGACGCTTCTTTCGCAGCCTCTAAGGTTTCTGCTATTACAATCGCGATAGGCTGGTCTGCGTAGAGAACTTTATCATCCTGCAGTACATGCACCACACGGCTTGTAGGGGAAGTGCTTTTTTGGTTTGAGAGGGTGGGCAGCTTCGGTGAATTGAGATGGGTCATCACCAGGAGCACGCCAGGAGACTTCTCTGCCGATCTGCTGTCAATCTGAGCGATGCGGCCCTTAGCGATACTTGCCGTCAGCAATACTCCGTACGTAACTCCTGGTATTGAATGCTCATAGGCATAAGTGGCGGCGCCGCGCACTTTCAACGGGGCATCGACACGGTTGATTGGACTTCCCAAAACATTTTCCATTTTTGCTCCTATGCCGCCGCAGTTGCCACCGCGCGAACGATCGCGCGTTTTGCTAGTTCAACTTTGAACGCGTTTCCATGGTGCGTTTTCGCTGCACGCAGTTCCCGGTCAGCGGCGGCAGCAATGCGCGCGGCTTCTGGCGCGTGGCCGATCAGATAACGTTCGGCCTCCGTAGCTCGCCAAGGTTTATGGGCAACACCACCTAGAGCAATCCGGATGTCCCCCAGCGTGCCATTGGGCGTGAGTTCAAGCACGGTAGCAATTGACACCAGTGCAAATGCGTAACTGTTGCGATCGCGAACTTTTAGATAATGGGAACGAACCCCTTCAGGGGGATTGGGAAGGTAGATGGCAGTTATCATCTCGCCCGGATGAAGGTTGGTATCTATTTCTGGAGTAGTCCCGGGTAGGCGATGGAAATCGATCATCGGAATGCCTCTAGAGCCGTTATTGCCCTGTACCTGCACGGTTGCGTTCAGAGCGGCTAATGCAACGCACATATCACTCGGATGTGTGGCGATGCACTCGTCGCTGGTGCCTAGAATTGCGTGGATTCTATTTATTCCTTTGATAGCGCTACAGCCACTGCCGGGTATTCGTTTGTTGCATTCCTGGTAAGTCGGGT
>PMQB01000300.1 GCA_003169195.1 Bryobacterales bacterium | reverse complement strand
CAAATAACAACGGCCGACGCGCTTGCCGCGGGCGTTGGTAATAACGTCGCTGAGCCAACCGCCAAAGACAGAACCGATGGCCATGGCGATGAAAGGCAGCGTAGTAAGCCAGGCGCTGGTTTTGAGGTTCACGCCGCGGACGTCGTTCAGATAGTTATAGAACCAGGCGAAGAAAATGAAGGCCGCGTAGCCGTAGGTGAAATAGCTGGCGGTAACGATCATGAGGTTTTTGTTGGAGAAGATCTGCTGCCAGGTGAGGGCGGCTTTGGGTACGGATTCCGGAACTGGAAGACCGGCTTCGATGAGCGATGCTTCGCGCTGGCCCACCCAGGCATGTTCACTCGGTGAGTTGCGGCCAAGCCAATACCAGACAGCGCCGGCGCAGAGACCGATGAAGGAACTGCACCAGAAGGAGGCGCGCCAGCCATAGGAACTCATGATGTGGGCGATGAGTGGCGGCGTGACACCTGCACCGAAGCCCACCCCAGCAAAGATCAAACCGTTGGCGAGACCGCGCTCTTGTGTGGGAATCCAGGCGGCGACGATTTTGTTTGCGGCCGGATACATAACCGCTTCGCCCACGCCAAGGCCGAAGCGAATGGCGATGATGATGCCTAGGGCGGCTGCGATGACAGGGACAAGCGTGATGAAAGAGGTAAAGGCGCCCCACCAAATTACGGCGAGGGCGAGGATGATGCGCGCGCCGAAACGGTCGGCTAAGCGGCCAGCAGGGGCCTGGAAGAGCGCATAGGCGGCCACGAAGAAGCTCTGGACTAGGCCGAACTGAATTTTGCTGATATGGAAATCGCGCATGATGGATCCGCTGGCGATGCCGATATTGACGCGATCGAGATAGCCCACGGCACTTAACACGAAAATCCAGCCGATCAAAACCCAGCGGACGTGCGTGTTCCCCAGTTGATTCATCTCGCCTATCCTATAACGCCGCTGAAGCCGGCAAAGTCTTTGTATGCTAGATGGAGCTATGAAAACAACACTAATGGTAATGGCAGCCCTTGCGCTTTGCGTGATTCCGGCTGCGGCAAAGAAGGCCTCTTCGAAGGTGATCGTGCAGTTGAAAGACGGCAAGGGGGAGAGCGTGGGAACAGCGACGATCGCCAGTGCGCCGAAGGGCGTGGCAATTAAGCTGAACCTGAAGAATCTGCCTGCGGGCGAACATGCGATCCACTTCCATGCGGTGCCGAAGTGCGATGGACCAGATTTCAAATCGGCGGGCGGGCATTTTAATCCGGACAAGAAGAAACATGGACTGGAGAATCCGGACGGCCACCACGCGGGCGACATGCTGAATTTTACGGTAGACGCGAAGGGCAAGTCAAAGGCGACGGTGATGGACGCGGATGTGAATCTGAATGCGGATGAGCATTCGTTGTATCGCGATGGCGGTACGGCGCTGATGATTCATGCGAAGGCGGATGATATGAAGACCGATCCATCGGGGAACGCGGGCGACCGGATCGCCTGCGGGACGATTACGAAGTAGTTAGCCCCACCTGCGGCGGGGCTTTGGGAGTTTTAGTCCTGCCTTGCGGCACGACCGGGAGACAGGAGTTAGAAGGAAGCGCTCTGAGAGGGGCGCTTTTTTGTTTATGGAGCATACATGGTACAGAGGTACTGGTGTGTTTCATGTAACAACGCGGTTTCATGTTTTCCTTCTGCAAAAGATGCGGTTTTTAGCGAAACGATTTGGTTTGCAACGTTGGCCACTTACGCGCTACTAAGCAGGCATAAGGGTCGCACGAAAGACGTGACTGACTCGGAGGAGAACGAACATGAAACGCATTTTGACAAGTATTTTGATGGCAGTAGGAATTGCTGGACCATTTATCTCTAACTTGAGCGCGCAGGGACATGGTATGTCGGCCGATATTCCGTTTGCCTTTGTGGCAGGNNGGATCGGTGTTTGAACTGAACAACGGCTCAAACTCGGTCCTCATACAGCTTGGCGTTAACGAAGACCGGAAATCGGACAAGGCCAGCGTTACGTTTGCCTGTGACGGCAAGGATTGCCTGCTAGCGAAGATTACGCCGCCTGGAACTTTTTACGCCTTCGGCTTGGGCAAGAACGAAGTGGAGAAACGCTTGCACCATAAGTTGGGTATGGCTTCCATGATTTCGGTGAAGCTCAACGCGCACTAAGAATGGTGTTCGGAGGGATGGCCCGTCGCATCGGAGGCGACGGGCCTTTTTTTATGCCAGAGGGTCCCGGACATAGGTCAAATCGAGAATAAAGCCGGCGACTGGGCATTCGAGTTTAGTGAGACCGATGCGTTTTCGAATTCGCCGTTGGGAAGGACGAAACCGGTGGAGGAAGCAGGAGACAGGCCGCGACGATCCTTATCCTGCCCAAGTTTCAACTTGCGCTGAGAGATTAGATTTGCTGAGGCCAGTATCGGAATAGGTCGGGGCCATGACGATGATTTCACCTTCGGCAGTCCTTTCGAAATTGAGGTGGCGCTTCACTACTCCGTATGGGCTTGGAAGTTTCATTTTGGACTTTCGCCTTTGATCCATTTCTCGGTGCCGACAATCCGGTCGATGGAGTCTTCCAGGTCGGTCACTACTTCCGGCATTCCTATGCGCCAGCCGACGTAGTCGTGAACGGAGTTCTTTTGTCCGTCGAACTCGATGGATGTTTTGTAGGTTGGATTATCTGTGACCATCAACGAGTAGTTGTCTTTTAGAGAAAAGTAATTCGCTTGACGGAAGGCTGCCAGGAGGGCTTCGACGGAGCGTTTAGGAATTTGGGAGTGGTGCTCGCCGGTGAGGATAACGTTGCTGGTGCCGACATATGTCACTTCGCCGGTGCCTTTCACCGCCACAGAATAGGCAGGGCAAGAGCCGTAGCACGGGGTGCCGATGCGGTGATGCCAGCGCTCAGGGTAATCGATTTTGACTGGCTCCTGCCGGTACACAAAACTCACTAGAAGAATAAGGCCGTTGATGGCTGTGACCGGAATCCGCATTTCTTGAGTTTAGTTGGCATTTGGTAGGTGGTGGGGCGTTATCCTTCCGGTTCATATAGGGTTAAGCTTTCCGTTCTACCAGATGCGTTTTCTTTGGGGAAAAGCGTTTGAATTGAGCTTTTGAAACGTTGGCCCTCGAAACGCAACTAGAGAGCATGTACGGGTTACACGGACCGCAAAGCATTAAGGTTTCATTTTTCTCGGAGGGGGGCCCACTGGCATCGGAGGCAGTGGGCTCAGTTTTTTTAAAGAAGAAGTTTGGGGCTGCCGATGAGAAACAGGGAGGAGTAGAAACTTGTTTCAACTTGTTCGGCGCGCACCACGGGCCACAGCTACGCAGCAGGCGAAGACGGTGGTAGAGACTGTTACGTCACGAGAAAACTTCCTTTCGAAAGCGTTGATCACACTTTTGTCGGTGAATATATTTATGGTTTCGGGCGTGCTTTCATTTTGCGCGTTTACGTTTTGGTATCCCAGTTAGGCGGTTAACCCCGTTTAGTTAGTGTTTGAGAATGGGGAGAACGTGGCCTGAGGAGCCGCTCGGGGTTTGGACGTCGAGGAGGGTGGTAAGGGTAGGAGCGATGTCGTTCACGGCTACGGTTTCGTCGTAACGGCCAGGGCGGATGCCAGGGCCCATCAAGAGCATTGGGACATGGCGGTCGTAGGCCCAGGGGGAGAAGTGGGTTGTGCCGCTGGTGCCGGGCATCCAGCCGGGTTCAAAAACGATAAATAAGTCACCACTGCGTTTGGAATTAAAACCGTTCATGACAGCTTGAGCTATGAAATCGCCGTACTCGCCATTTTCCAATTCGGCTCGGGTGTAGACGCGGGCTACATGTAGGTCTGGCGATGAGAGCAAGGCACTGGTGGCGACACGGTAGAGATCGTCTTCTTCGAGCGGTTCGCCTGACGCTTTGCGCGGCTTGAGGGCGGTGTCCCAGTTGATATAGAGTGACGTTTCGCTAGCGCCCGGAATGAGCCAGGGGCCATCGCCGAACGTGGTGGCAAGGGCGCGTTGCACAATTTCTTCGGGGTTGCCTTTCACGTAGCCACCGGGCATATGGGTTTCTTCATCGTGCTTGGGAGTTGCGCCGACGCCGTGATCCGCTGAAAGCACAACAACCGTGTCTTTCATACCGACATTTTTCTCAATGACATTAAAGAGACCGCCGAGCAATTGGTCTGTGCGGATGGCCATGTCGCGCACTTCGGGAGCGTTCGGACCAACGGCGTGGCCAACGTAGTCATTTGAGGAAAGAGAAACGGTGAGTAGGTCAGTCGTACCTCGCTGGCCAAGTTTCTCGCCGGTGATGGCGGCTTCAGCAAATTTTTCGATGAGTTCGTTGCCCCAAGGACTGGCCGGGATTTTGGAATAGGTATTGCCTTTGGAATGGAAATCCCAGGTGGGGAAGCCGTCCCATTTCTGTTCGATGTACTTCGCGGCGAGTTTCTGGTTGTTGAAGGCGTCGGCCCAGGCGGGGAGATTTTGCATGTAGTAAGAGCTGGAAACGAAGGCGCCGGTGCCGTCGTCGAACCAGAAGGCGCCGTTCGCGCTGTGGCCGGATGGAAGAATGGCACCGCGCGCTTTGATGGAAATGCCGATGACTTTGGATTCGGGATGGGCGTCTCTCAACTCGTCGCCAAGGGTGGAGACGAGAAGACGGCGGGGCGAGGCTGGATCGGAGTCGGTGCACTTGGCGCTTTCTTTGGGCTGCGGGGCACCGATGACGCGTTCGTTCCAATCGCACACGCTGGTGACTATTTTGTTTTCTGCGCGGTCAAACCAGGAGTTGCCAACGATGCCGCTCGCGGCGGGCATGGCGCCGGAGAGCATGATGCTGTGGCCGACGGCGGTGACGGTTGGGACTTGCGCGTAGAAGCCGTTGGTGAAATCGGCGCCCTTCGTGAGGAGTGTTTCGAGGCCGCCGTGATAATCGTGGCGGAAGCGGGTGAGGTAGTCGTAACGGAATTGATCGACGACTACGACGACCACGAGTTTGGGCTTGGGCGGGGCTTGGTCCTGGGCCGCGACAGGAGTGAGCAACGCGAGGATAGAAAAGGCGGCGGCGGATATGCGATAAAGCATCATTCGGCCATAGAGTAACATTCTAAAGAAGTGCAAACGGTTCTGGAGCTGCGGGCTCTTACCAAACATTTCCCCACTCATCGCGCGGTGAATGGTGTCTCGTTCGCGATTGGCCACGGTGAATTTTTTTCGCTGGTGGGGCCATCGGGATGCGGGAAGACGACTACGCTGCGCTTGATTGCCGGCTTCGAAGAACCGACTAGCGGGCAGTTGCTACTCGATGGGCATTCGGTTGAAGGATTGCCGGCGTACCAACGAGATGTGAGTACGGTTTTTCAGAACTATGCGCTGTTTCCGCATCTCACGGTGGCACAGAATGTGGCGTTCGGGTTGGAGCGGCGCGGACGGCCGCAAAATGAGATCACCGATAAGGTTGGGCGCGCGCTGGAGCTGGTGCATTTGAGCGGCAAAGAAGCGCGATTGCCAAATCAGATTTCGGGCGGTGAGCGGCAGAGGGTGGCTCTGGCCCGATCGTTGGTGTTGGAGCCGAAGGTGCTGTTGCTGGATGAGCCGCTGTCGGCGCTCGACCCGAAGCTGCGCAATGAGATGCGGCACGAGTTAAAAAACTTGCAGCGGCGGACGGGGATTGCGTTTCTGTTTGTGACGCATGATCAGGAAGAGGCGCTTTCGCTTTCAGACCGGGTGGCGATTATGAACCTGGGGAGTTTGGAGCAGTTGGGGACGCCGCAAGAAGTGTACCGAACGCCGAAGACGCGGTTCGTGGCGGAGTTTTTGGGCAATGTGAACTGGCTGCGGGGTGCCGGGGTGAGACCGGAAGCGGTGCGGGTTTCGAGAGCGGCGTGCGAAGGTGCGAGCGCGGCGGTGGTGGAAGCGCAAACATTTCTTGGCAATTGCGTGCATTTGAGGACGAAGTTGGAGGATGGGTCGGCTTGTACGGCGGAGATGGCGCAACAGGAGTGTGACTTTCAAGCGGGCGAGCGGGTATATCTTTCGTGGAATACGGCTGACGAGTTTCGGGTGCCATGAAGCTGCGGACTTGGTTCCTGGCTCCGGGCGCGCTGGTAATGGTAGGACTGTTTTTTCTGCCGTTGCTGATCGTGCTGGCGTATAGTTTTTTGAGCCGGGGTGCGTATGGCGGTGTGTTGCTGCCGTGGACGATTGATAGCTACGCTCGAATTTTCGATTCGCTATATCTTGCGATTCTGTGGCGGTCGGTTTGGATTGCGGCGGTTTCGACGGCGCTGTGTTTGCTGTTGGCGTTTCCGCTGGCGCTCTATATTTCACGCGCTGGGGCACGGAAGACACTGCTGCTGAATTTGGTGATGCTGCCGTTTTGGACGAGCTTCTTGATTCGCACGTATGCGTGGATGTTTTTGCTGCGCGATACAGGGTTGATTAATACGGTGCTGCAGGGGCTGCATGTGATTCATGAGCCGCTGCCCCTTTTGTTTAATACGGGGGCGGTGATTCTGGGGTTGGTGTACGGGTATTTGCCGTTTATGGTTTTGCCTTTGTACGCGACGTTGGAGAAACTTGATCCGGCGTTGTTGGATGCGGCGGCGGATCTGGGTGCGTCTCCGGTGGTGGCGGTGTGGAGAGTAGTGGTGCCGATCAGCAAGCCGGGGATGATGGCGGGGTGTTTGCTGGTTTTTATACCTTGCCTGGGCGCGTATCTGACGCCGGATCTGATGGGCGGCGGGAAAACAGTGATGATTGGGAATCTGGTGCAGAACCAGTTCACGACGTCGCGCGACTGGCCGTTTGGGGCGGCGATTTCACTGTTGTTGATGGGGATGGTGCTGCTGGTAATGCGGGTGCTGGGCGATAAAGGCGAGGAGTTGCTGTGAAGCGATTTCTGCCGGTGTATGCGTGTGCGGCTTATTTGTTTTTGTATTTGCCGCTGCTGGCGCTGGGAGCTTTCAGTTTTAACGATTCGAAGATTGCGGTGTGGCACGGATTCACATTCGACTGGTACGGCAATGTGTTTCGAAATTCCGCGTTGGTGGAAGGCATGCTGAACAGCTTGCTGATTGCGGTGGTGGCGACGTTGTTCGCGACGCTGATCGGTACGCTCGCGGCTTATGCGCTTTGGCAGAAGAGATTGCCTTGGCTGACGGGGTCGCTTTACCTTTCGTTGTTATCGCCGGAGATTGTGACAGGGGTGTCTTTGCTGGTGTTTTTTCAATGGATGTTTCGCTTCCTCAAATTGCAGTTAGGCATGCACACGGTCATTCTGGCGCACATTTCGTTTTCGTTGGCGTATGTGGTGATTGTAATTCTGGCGCGGCTGCGCACGTTCGACAGGAGTTTGGAGGAAGCGGCGAATGATTTGGGTGCGACTGACTGGCAGGCGTTTCGCTATGTGACGGCACCGCTGTTGCTGCCAGGGATTGTGGCGGCGGCGCTGCTTTGCTTTACGGTTTCGTTTGATGATTATGTGATTACGAGTTTAGTGGCTGGAGTAAATTCGGAGACGCTGCCGATGATCATCTACGCCATGGCGCGCAAGGGTGTGAGTCCGGAGGTGAATGCGCTCTCGGTGATGATAACGGTGGGATTGGGAGTTTTGGTGCTGGTATCGGGGCGTTTGGAGAGTAAGCGTTGAACCGGCGAATTTTCTTGCTGGGCGTGAGTGGGGCGCTGGCAGGGTGCACGCGCGGGCGGGAGCGGCGGCTGAATGTTTATAACTGGGAAAACTATGTCGCGGCATCTACTGTTCCCGATTTCGAGCGGGAGTTTCAGTGCACGGTGCGTTATGCGACTTATGGGAGTGCGGAGGAGTTACTGGCGAAGGTGTTCAGCGGCAACTCCGGTTGGGATGTAGTTTTTCCATCGAATAGTTTTATAGAGCCGATGCGGCAGTTGGATCTATTGCTGGCGCTGGATCATGGGCGATTGCCGAATCTAAAGAACTTGGATACTCGGTTTCAGAGGCCGCAGTGGGATCCGGGGCTGGCGTTTTGCGTTCCGTACATGCATAGTGTCACGGGGATTTTGTACGCGAAATCGGTGACGCGGACGCCGCTGGCGTGGGCGGATTTGTGGACAGATTCTTACTCTAGACGAGTGACAATGCTGGATGATCCCGCGGAGGTGCTGGGCGCTTGTTTGAAGCGGTTGGGGCATTCGGTGAATTCGGGGAATGACGGCGAATTGAAGGCAGCGCGGGATTTGGCGGTGCAACAGAAGCCGCTGTTGCGTGCGTATCTGAATGAGGAAGTGCGGGATCAGGTAGTGGCTGGTGATGTATTGGTGGCGCAGATGTGGGGACAGGTGGCGCAAGTGGCGATTGATAACGCGCCGAATTTAGCGTTCTCGTTTCCGGCGGAGGGGTTTGCGTTGTACGCGGATAACTCGGTGATTTTGCGGGAGAGCAAGCATCAGGATCTGGCCTACAGCTTTCTCGATTATTTGCTGCGGCCAGAGGTGGCGGCAAAGATTGCGGTGGAGATGAGGACAGCGACGGCGAACGCGGCGGCACGTGCGATTTTGCCGGCGGCGCAGAGGGATAACACGGTGTTGTATCCGACGGCGGAGGTGCTGGCGCGAGGTGAGTGGTTCAAGGCGCTGCCGGGGCCGGTGCAGCGGTTGCGGGATCGGTATTGGACGGAGATCAAGTCATCGTAACGTCTGTAGAATGAACGCATGCTTCGCACCATGATTGTTTGCGGCCTGTGGGCGTTATCGGACCTTCTTTGCCTTGGAGCCAGCTTGGCTGATTTGGAGATAACGGCGAGGGTGGTTCTCGAAGATGGATCGCCCCTCAAGACAACGCCGCTGATTTCGTTGTATGTTCCCGGAGCTGAAGATATGTGCACTGGGCAAGAACTCTTCATGGACGGGACGCTGCGGTTGCGGGTACCGCGGGTGATGATTCAAGGCGAGCGGCAGGTGACATGTCATATTTCGATCACGCTAGCGGGCTATCGGAAGTTCACGGGACTGGTACAGGAGGGGACGCTGATCACGATGCGGCGGCTTGGACCAAATGAAGGATCGGCCGTTTCGGTGGTTAGTTTAAGGGCGCCTGCCGATGCGAGGAAAGAGTATGAGGCGGGGGAGTCAGCTGCTTCGAAACGGAAATGGGAGAAGGCAGAGGAGCATTTTCGAGCGGCCGTAGCAAGTTATCCGGAGTATGCGATGGCTTGGAGTGAGTTAGGGCAAGCGTTGGAAGAGCAGGGACACGTTGATGAGGCGAAGGACGCGTTTCAGAAGGCGCGTGAGGCGGACCCGCAGTATGTGAAGCCGGTGGTGCAATTAGCGGCGGCAAATGGTGAGCAGGAGCACTGGGAAGAGGAGATGCGGATCAGCTTAGTGGCACTGAAGATGCATCCCGTGGAGTTTCCGGCGGCTTACTACTATCATGCGGAGGCGACTTATCATTTGGGGACGGTGAAGGATGCGGAGAGACTGACGAGGGAGGCACTGCAGCTTGATCCGGGAGGGACGTTTCCGGAGCCGCTGGTCTTGTTGGGTAAGATTTTTGAGAAGCAAGGCAATGCTCATGATGCGGTGATTGAGTATAAGAATTATTTGAAGGTAGCGCCGCATGGGGTGAAGGCGGAGGAGGCGAAGGAGGGGTTGGCGAGGTTGAAGCGGGGAAATTAAGCTAGAGCAACTTTCGCGGGCGGGGTTTGGCGAGGCGACGTGCGAGGCGGTCTTGGCGCTTGAGGAGAGAGTCGGTGCGCTCGAACTCCAAGGCTTGGCGGGTGAACTCCAGGGCGACGCTATAGTTTTTCTCTTCGTGCTCGTAATACTTAGCTAACTCTTCAAGGGCATCCACGCGATGGTCGTTGCGGCAGCCGGCGAGTTCGGTGTAGATGTGCAGAGCGGCAGCGGGGCGAGCGAGTTTCTTTTCCAGGGAGGCGGCATCCCAGAGGGAACGGAAGAGAAGCTTGTCGGGTAATCCTAGATCGATCGCGCGTTTGAGTAGCTCTAAAGAACGCTCGGCTTCTCCGGCGCTGAGGAGCCAGCGGGCGATGCCGACTAAGTCTTCGCCGCGGCGGACGCCCATGAGTTTCAGCGCATCGGCGTCAGTGTTGCGAAAGGCGGCGGGCACTACGGCGGTCAGACAAGCCAACGTGAGGATATCCATGGCGTTGTGATGGAAGATGGGCACCAGACGCTGGGCTTCGCGCGAGCGGAGATATTCGAAATACACATAGGGAATCAATTCGCCGGGGAGATCTCCTTCGCGGAAGACGCCGAGAATCTGTTGCTCGAGTTGCACAAGGCGGCAACTCTCCAAGCGGAGTTTCCAGAGGCGACGTGCGCCGAAGAGCAAATCTAAATGTTCCATGCGCGAGAAGGGCGGCTTGTGGCGGCACATGCGGTAGCGCGTTTCGAGCAGCGGTTGGTCATAAGCCTTGCCGTTGTAGGTGATCATGACATCGAATTCGTTGAGATGCGCTTCGAGGGCGGTGAGGACGCTCTTCTCTTCGACGTAGTCTCGCATGAAAAACTGACGAACGCGAAAACCGTCGGGGGTGATTCGCCCTACGCCAATGAGAAACGCGTAGGTACCGGAGCCGCCAGCGAGACCGGTAGTTTCCGTATCGAGAAAGGCCCAGCGCTGCGGGGCACAATTGGCGATGCCATTGTCACTGAGTGCGTCCAACAAGCTTGCGGGCAGTTCGCTGAGGGCGCCGATGTCAGCGGACCCGTGTTGCTTGAGACCGGAAAATAATCGCTCGGTTTGGAAGTGCTCACCGAATTCATTGCGAACGACGCTGCCTTCCGCCCATTCTTCGATGAAGCTACGCGCACTGCCGCTAGTGCGAGGAAGGGGTGTGGGAGCGCTCGTGATATCTTTACGGGCATACTTCCTGTCAATCGCGGCCACGCGCTGTTTGAGCCGGGCAAGCTGTGTTTCAGTGTCCAACATTGACGAATTGGTTAGGATCGCTTTCGCCTTTTATTTGCCAGTATAGCGGGTTTCCATGATAATTTCCCGATGCGCTTTGCTCTTTCTCGTTCCGTTGTGCGCGAGCGCCGCCGTCGACGAGTTCGATATTCAAAGCAACTACTCCAAAACCGAGTACCAGATCACCATGCGGGATGGGGTGAAGCTGTATACCGCGGTGTACGTGCCGCGCGGTTATACAGGCAACCTGCCCATTTTGTTGACGCGCACACCTTATGGCCTTCGCCCGTATGGACCAGAAAGCTATCCGAAACGGCTGGGCCCATTGCGGTTCGCAGAAGAGAAGTTTATCTTCGCGCTGCAAGATGTGCGCGGGCGGTTTATGTCCGAAGGCGAATTCGTGGATGTGCGGCCGATCAAGGAAATACTGAATGACCCAAAAGAGACGGACGAGACAACCGATACGTTCGACACTATCGACTGGCTGGTGAAGAACATTCCGAACAACAACGGGAAAGTGGGCATGATGGGAACGTCTTATGCCGGCTACTACACGACGTGCGGATTGATTCGAGCGCATCCGGCTTTGGTAGCGGCCTCGCCGCAGGCGCCGATGGCGGATCTTTTTCGAGGCGACGATGCGTATCACAATGGCGCATTTTTCCTGGTCGCGAATTTTTCGTTCTACACAGGATTTCCCAAGCAAAAGAATCCAGTGGCAGCTCCGGAAAGCACACCCTTTGACTACGGGACCAACGATTCCTATAAGTTTTATTTAGAGATGGGCCCGCTGGCTGATTCCGACCGGCTCTACTTGTTAAACAAAAATCCGTATTGGACTGACATGTATGAGCACACGACGGAGGATAGTTTCTGGCGAGCGCGCAACATTCTGCCGCACCTAAAGAACATAACTCCCGCGGTTCTGGTTGTGGGCGGATGGTATGACGCGGAAGATCTGTCGGGTACGCTCATGACCTATCGAGCGATTCGGAGGCAATCTCCCGGCACTGTGTGCAAGCTGGTAATGGGACCGTGGTCTCATGGCGCTTGGAACTACGGGAAGGGCGACAAGCTGGGAGATATTCTGTTTGGCTCAGACACTGCAGATGTGCTTCGCGAGACAGAGTTGCGCTTCTTCAAACAGTATTTGAAAGATGGATCGCCGGCCGAGTTGGCGCCTACGCTTTTGTTTGAGACTGGCGCCAACCAATGGCGCATGCCGACACAGTGGCCGCCCGCTGGCGGACAGAAACGACTTTACCTCCAGACGGGTGGCAAGCTGTCATTCAAACCTCCGACGGAGGTAGCGGCTTTTGACGATTACCCGAGCAACCCGGCGAACCCGGTGCCGTATTTGCCAAATGCGCCGCAGGATATGGCGAAAGAGTACATGGTGGCCGATCAGCGGTTCTTAAATGGCCGTAAAGATGTGATGACATATGCCACTGAACCGCTGAGTGAAGATATGACGATTGCGGGTCCGATCTCGCCGGATTTGTTTGTGGCGAGCTCGGGCACCGATTCCGATTTCGATGTCAAGATGATTGATGTGTATTCCGCGGATGCGCCGGGTAAGGTGGCGGGCTATGAAGAGTTGGTGCGAGGGGAGCCGTTCCGCGGAAAGTTCCGTAAGAGCTTCGCGAAGCCGGAGCCCTTTGTGCCTGGCAAGACGGAAGAGATCCGTTTCAGCATGCCGGATGTTTATCACTTGTTCAAAAAAGGGCACCGAATCATGGTGCAGGTGCAAAGCTCGTGGTTCCCTCTGACCGACCGCAATCCGCAGACTTTCACCGATATTCCGAACGCGAGGCCGAGTGATTTTGTGCCAGTTACGGAACGGATTTACCACGGGGTGCGCACCGCGTCGTTTGTAGAGGTAAACATTGAGCCGAGCGCAGAGAAGAAAGATCCGACCATCAGTCGTTAAAATCCGCTCATCTTAAATTCCTCTCATTTAAAGGAGACGCTGTATATTTTTCGACGGGATGGGACGTCTTTCATCGCAGGACGGAAATAAAAACAACATGTTCAAACTACCTTTTGGTTCTGCGATTCGCATGGGGGCGATCGCCCTAGCGCTCGTGCCCGGCTGGCAACTGCTGGACGCACAGTGGTACCCCCAGGCCGGCAATTACCAACGGCAACCAGCATCACCCGCCGACCGCACCATTGAAGATCTACGACAAGTGGCACAACGAAATGCGTTTACGCATGGCGAACGAGAACGTTATGACCACGCGATTGAACACTTGTCGCAATTCTCGGGCAAGCTTTATGCGGGAAGAATGGACCGCGGGAAGTTGGACCGCAGCATTGAAGACGTGCGGAATGTTCTGCAGCGCAACCGCATTGATCCACGAGGCCGCGAAATTCTGAGCTCGGATTTGAACGAACTCTATCGCTATCGCTCTAGCTACGCTGGTTACCGGTATTAGGTTTGAGTTGATTCAGTTCGCTGGGAGTTAGGTCGCGCCATTCTCCCGCGCCCAGATTCTGCAGCCAGAATCCCCCAATCGCTACTCGCATGAGGCGCAATGTCGGCAGCCCAATGGCCGCGGTCATACGCCTCACTTGACGGTTTCGACCTTCGATCAATGTGATCTCCAACCAAGCGGTGGGAATACTCTTGCGGTAGCGAATGGGAGGTTCACGGGGTGGTAAGTCTGGGGGATCGACAATCATCTTCGCTTGCGCGGGGCGCGTGCGGTAATCCTGTATCTTCAAACCTTGGCGTAAGCGTTCTAGTGCTGTGTCGCTCGCTTCTCCCTCCACTTGCACCCAGTACGTGCGCGGGTGTCCGAACTTCGGATCGATGAGTCGTTGCTGCCACGCGCCATCATCTGTTAGGAGAAGCAAGCCTTCGCTATCGAAATCCAAGCGACCTACGGGGTAGACGTCTGGTACCTGAATGTAGTCGGCTAAGGTTCGTCTAGGGACTGTGGAAGGTTCGGAGCCTTGGGAGAACTGGGAGAGCACTTGAAACGGTTTATTGAAAGCTAAATAGCGCACGGGCGTCTAAAATTATGGTATGTCTCTGACGAATCCGCCACAGCCAGAAGAGGTATCAAAAGGCACGTCTGCTTTACAAACGCTAGCACGCATCAGCACGGTAGGCGTGTTTATTGCGATTCTTTATGTTGGCTGGACCTTTTACTCCAGACATGCGTCCGATGAACAGGCAGCGCGCGATTTGGCCGCAAAGCAACAAGCGGAGCGGCAGCATCAGGCTGATTTGATCTTTGGTTCCGGCGAAGTGAAAATCGTAAGCTATTCGGTGGATAAGGCTTCAATGGCGCGTGGCGAAACAGCCGATCTCTGTTACGGCGTGGTGAACGCGACGAAAGTGGTGATTGATCCGAAGGTGGAGGATTCCAAGCCATCGTCGTACCATTGCCTGACGATTGCGCCGCGTGTGACGACTACGTATACGATCACGGCTTCGAACGAACAAGGGCAATCGAAGTCGCTCGCAGTGACAGTGCATGTGCATTAAGTGTGGCGATGAGACAGTGAAGACGCCCGGGAGATCGTTTGAATCATTGGAGTCTGAAGGACCCGGCGAGTGTCCCCTTCATTTCGTCGTCGTCGCGGAGTGCATTCCTTTAGCCCGCCAGGCTGCCGGGTTGCTGGTCGGGCCGGGGTTCGGTGCGTTGGGGCTTGCGGCCGCCAACTCTGTTGCGGAAGTAGTCGATGGTGACGCCGAGACCTTCGTGGAGAGCGACTTTCGGTTCCCAGCCCAGAACGCGTTTGGCTTTGGAGATATCGGGCTGCCGGACTTTCGGATCATCGGAAGGCAACGGTTTGTAATCGATCTTTATATCGTCGCCGAAGCGCGATTGGATCTCTTTCGCAAACTCCAGGATGGTCATCTCGACGGGGTTACCGAGATTCACAGGGTAGCGTTCGTCGGATTCACTTAAGCGCAACAAGCCTTCCACAAGATCCGAGACGAAACAGAAACTGCGTGTTTGCGAACCGGTACCGAATACGCTGAGAGGTGAGCCGTGGAGCGCTTGATCAATAAAGGCAGGCACAACGCGTCCGTCATTAAGCGCCATGCGAGGACCATAAGTATTAAAGATGCGAGCGATGTTGGTGCGCAAGCCATGCACCCGGTGATAAGCCATGGTGATTGCTTCGGCGTAGCGCTTGCTTTCGTCATAGCAGGAGCGCAAGCCAACCGGGTTCACATTGCCCCAGTAGCTCTCGGTTTGTGGATGCTCCAGGGGATCGCCATAACACTCGGAGGTAGAGGTGAGGAGAAAACGCGCGTTATTTTTGACTGCGATCTCCAACATATTCCGTGTGCCCGTTGAACCGGACTCAAGCGTTTCAATAGGATGAGCTAAGTAGTCTACTGGACTGGCCAAGGAGGCAAGATGCAAGACCCGGTCGACCGCATGCGGGAGGTCCAAAGGCACACACACATCATGTTGAATGAAGTGAAACTGTGGGTGAGTGAGGAGATGATCTATATTCTCCTTATGACCCGTTATGAGGTTGTCGATTCCAAGGACTTCGTGGCCTTTTTCAATGAGTCGATCACAGAGATGTGATCCAATGAAGCCAGCGGCTCCTGAAAGTAGGTATCTCACGTATCTTCAGTCTACTAAAATGAGGCACTTCTTCGGTAGTTCTACTTGATGGATCGTACTATTACGCTGAAAATTCTTCTTACATTATTAGTGTCCTTTTCGTTTCTGCTCTTTTTTAAGCGATTGGCGCGCGTCTTACACCGTATACTCCAAGCGAAGAGAGAAACGCCATCTGCCCGATCTCGCTTCGGCTGGAGGTGTTGGGTCTTCTTTTGGGAGGTTTTGTGTCAAGCAAATGTAATACAGCGACGTCCATTGCCTGGGATTGCACATGCTTTTCTGTTGTGGGGGTTCTGCGCATTTCTGCTGGCGGAGGTAGACCACTTCGCATTCATCTTCGACTACACACTGATTGATCGCGATAGCTCGTTTGGAGTCTTCTACTTTTGGCTCGTCTTTCTTTTTGCTTTGTGTTGCACGTTCGCGATTACCGGACTAGCGTTTCGCCGCTATATTTTGAAATCTGAGTGGCTTGATCCGATCACCATGGAGACCAGTATCACGCTCGCCTTGATTTTCGTGGTAATGATCACGCTTCTGCCGGGCTGGTGGATCTCGGAGGAGTCGGGCACAGGTCAAATCATTTGGTGGTCGCACACGGTGGCGATTCTGGTGTTGCTGCCACTGCTACCGCATGCGAAGAATTTGCATGTACTTATGAGTCCGGTAGCGTTGTTTCTGAAGCGACCTGGGTTCAGCCAGATTCCGGCTTTAAGAGATGCGGAAGATCTCGGATTGGTGAGTGGGCAAGACATTACTCGTCTCACAGCACTTCAAGCTTATTCTTGCGTGGAATGCGGACGCTGCACGGAGCATTGTCCTGCCTACAACACAGGTAAGGAGTTGGACCCACGACTGATTGCTCTCGGATTCAACTACTACATGGATGAATACGGGCCGACAAGTGAAACGCCGATTCTGGAAGCTGCCATTTCCCCGAAGGCCATCTCTCAATGCACGACGTGCGGCGCCTGCGAAACGCATTGTCCGGCTGGTATTCAGCACCTGTCAATGATTGTGGGCTTGCGGCGCGGCGCAGTGAATGCGGAGACATGGCGGGATGAAAACGGCGCGCAACTGTTTAGGAGTTTGCAGGAACACGGGAATGCAATGGGGGTTTCTGAGACAGAGCGTGATCGCTTCATAGCTTGGCAGCAACTGCCCATCTTTGACGGATCTCAAGAATATTGCCTTTGGCTTGGTTGTATGGGAGCGTATGATCCTCGCGGGAGGGCGATCATTTCGTCGTTTATCGAGATCATGCAGCACCTCGGAACTTCATACGGCGTCTTGAGTAAAGAGTATTGCACTGGTGACCCGGCGCGCCGCTTGGGCAATGACGCCATTATCAAGGAGCTGGCCGATATCAACTTAAAATTGCTACGGCACTACGGCGCCCTGAAGATTGTTTCGATCTGCCCGCATTGTGTGCGAACGATTGCAGAGGATTGGAATCAACTGCGGCCTGCTGATGAAGGGGATGATACGCGTCCGCTAGACGCGACGATTGAACACCATACGGAGTTTCTGGCGCGACACGCGGACCGACTACCGGCGCGAGACGGCGGCCCGACTGTGGCGTTTCACGACCCATGCTATCTGGGCCGTTATCGAGACGTTTACAACGATCCGCGCTACGTGCTGGCGTTAACGGGCACAGTGGTGGAACCGCCCCGCACACGTGAAAATTCGTTCTGCTGCGGCGCCGGCGGCGGATTGGTATTTCTGGGAGATGAAAGCGGCAAACATATGAACGAAGAACGCGCCAAGGAACTGATTGCGACGGGTGCGGATGTGGTGGCGACCGCGTGTCCGTTCTGTACGGCTTCTTTCCGCGACGTGCAAACCGGGGGTGGCGGGGCCAGCGATCACGCTCCGCCCTTTTTGGATATCGCGCAGATTGTGGCCGAACAAATTCGGGAATAGGGTTGCGAAAATGCGGCACGGCAATGCTATATTGTCAGAGGCGGCTTTGTGCGTCGCCGATTCCCTTCCATTGGACGGGCGCGTAGCTCAACTGGCAGAGCAAGTGACTCTTAATCACTAGGTTGAAGGTTCGATTCCCTCCGCGCTCACCAAAACCCCTTTAGAATGAGATGATTGGCCAGGATGTTATCCGGATTCTTTTGTCGTTATCTCCTCCTGATCAAAATTTGTGCCCACCTTTTGCACTTGGATTTTCAGACGTGCCTCGCGGAGCCTGCTATTCACGGCAACCGCAGCGAGGTGGATGTACTTCATTGTCGTGGCCAAGTTTTCGTGGCCACAGATGTACATGAGTGCCGGGGCGTCTATTCCGGTCTCAGCGAGCTTTGTGCAAAACGTGTGGCGCAAGCTGTAGGGAACGAACCAGAAGTCAAACTCTTCAACAACCATCCCTGCCCTGCGGGCTTTCACCTCCCTCAGAGCTTGTACGGCGTCAGCGTGTTGCTTTTTGGTGCTGCTGTGGTCAATGTGTCCAACTTTTGTTGCTGCTGGAAAAACCCAGTGAGGATGTTCGCGTAGAGTTTCATCGAACAAGCCGCGTTTGGTCAAGATGTCGAGCACTCGTTGGGTAATCTCGACCGTACGACGGGAGCCATCACCTTTGCCTTTGTATATCGTAATGCTGTCGCCATGGATTTGCGGCCATGATAGTTGATGCAATTCTTCCGGACGGAAGCCCATATCTAGAATATTGGTTGCAACATCACGCCACAACGGCTCGCACGCTGCGAGATACTCCGCTTCGTCGGCTTCCCGCAAAACGAAATCACGTATGTTCGCTCCATCCAAGAAAGCGATCTTGATCACCTTTTGAATCACCTCAGCTTCACAGGCAACGTTCAAGAGGCGCTTTAGCGCTCGCAGGCTCCCATTGATCGTCGAAATAGAGAAGTCATCTTTGAGCATTCGTCCCTTGTGCGCGGTCACGTCGGTGGTGGCGATTTCATCAAGTCTCTTGGGTGCCAGCGGCGATTTCAGGAGATGGTTGATCGAGTTTTGATAATAGGTAACGGTAAAATGCTTTGTCTTGTTGATCCTCACGTCGGGCATAAAGACATTGAGCGCGTAGTCTTCGAATGTCGGCGTTTTCTTTTTCCTACCGATACCCACCTTACCCATTGCAAGCTCAGTTTTTCGTGCGGCCTCAATTTTGTCGGCGGCACGTTTGTCGCCGGTGAAGCAACTTCCGCGCTGAATTTCGCCTTCGAACATGAATCTATAGTGGTAGATACCACCCCGCTTTTTGGTCATAAAAGCTAACCTCACAATTTCAATCGGTTTTGTCCATTACCCCTCTAGGGGTAGATCGGCAAATGATCGCCGCTACGTCGCTGGGCCGGTAGCGCACGAGTTTTTCGCCGGTGCCGACTCGGACGAACGGTAGACGGCCATCCGCACGCATTCTTTTGATAGTGCTTTCCGAAACTTTCAATCGACGCATCGCTTCGTTCTCGTCGATTAGACATTCTTCATCCCGCAGTGCTCGAACAAGTTGCAGTGCATCCACCTGTGCCTCCCGTGCCTGTTGTGCTGCTGTCAAAGTAACCTCCAACTTTTTCAAGTGTTCAACCCGCTCGTAAACAGCAATCGCCGCGTTGAGCTGTTCCAACACGCCAATCTGTCGCTTCAATTCGTCGAGTAGAACTGCGGCACTTTTCTGGAGCGGCATTTTGGTGAATCCCGACGAATCAAATGTCTGTCGGCACTCCTTCGCCAAGACGCAGTTCCTCCTCTTCGTCGCGCCGCAATTCGTTCACTCGTTCAAGTTCGACGAGTGAGTGATAGCTTGAACGGCGCAACGGGCGGCGCTCTTGCTGGTACATGAAGCGATTTTTGCTGTGGCGGATTTGCCTTCGCCTTTCCTCATTGATAATCATTGGAGGACTTGCCTGGGCGGCCAAGTCCAGCCCGGTATATCTTCGATAGCCGCCAGATCCTCTTGCGATAACCGCCCCATTCGGTACCCATCTCGAACAACTGCGATCCACAGAACCGCTTGGAATTCAGAGGGTGTGCATTCCATGAACGCAGTACTTACACGCTCACCGTCACCGTAGAAACTCCTATGAGCTGGGGGCGGCGGCTCCAGAAAATATTTGCGGAGTAGCCGGATCACGTCACCATCTGTCAGCGAAGCAAAGAGAGGTTGTGATGGTGCACCTTGTTTTTTTTGCTGGCTTTTGTTGCTTTTGCTATTTCTGCCTTTCATGTTTTGCTTTCGGCGAAGGGCTGCGGTCGCCTTCGGTAATGCTCTGCGGCGATGGGCTCCTTCACGTCACGTGGGGATGCCTCCACCGGTTTCTGTTTGCAGTGGCGGTCATCGCTTAAGAAGCCCCATTGGTGGCTTTCTTGCTCATGGAGCAGTATGTCGGCGCGATCCATGTTGGTGACGATGCGGCCTCTATAGATCAATGGCCACCCACCATTTCTTCGCAAGCGATATGGGCCGCGAGCACAACTGTGTGGTAG
>PMQB01000677.1 GCA_003169195.1 Bryobacterales bacterium | reverse complement strand
TGGATGGTGTTGTTATAAGCCACCGAATGAATCAGCCACACTTTGTGGTTGTCCGTTAACTCGCCCTGCGCATCCACCGGCCGTTTCGTAAAACTATGCGCCCGCTCATCAATCGTGCCATCTGGATTCAGAAACCCGCTGTGATAAATCGTCTTGCCCGTCGCATCCTGCGCTTTAAACTCCACCCATGCTTCAAACAAATCCCTCACTTCGGGAACGAGCGAATGGCCAATATTCTTGTTCTGCACCACCACGATCGCTTCAATCGTCTCGCTCGGCAAAATCGAAAACGGCACCGAACCCAACGGTCCAAACACCTCATCCGTCTTAGGCTTCCGAATCGCAAAAAAATCCACGTTCAGATACTGGCCCGATCTCAAAAACTCTTGCGTCTTCGCTTGTTGCTCATCGTAGCCGTAATAAAACGGCACCGCCGTATTCCCTGCCGCCCATCTGTGCGAAGCAAACGTACCTTTCTNNGAAAACTTCGAGTTCTGCCACTCGTCATAAGCCGTAAACGCTCGAATCCATTTATAGCTATTCAGCCCATCCGGCAAATTCGCTTTGTGGCAAGCCGAACACATCTCCGGCGTCCGGTAAAAATCCTGCATCACCGCTTTCGCATGCCGCTCCGGATGCGCGCGTATCTCCGAATCCGCTACTTCGCCCGGGATGCGCTTGCCGTTCGCATCCACCATTACGGCCGGCATGCCAATTACGAAACTTCCATTGCCCAGCGTCGGCTTCACTTGCTGAATCGAGTGGCATGTCATACAAGTCAGCCCGTCCGCATCGAAACTGCGGTCCACCTGCGCATCTTTAGTGAGAGCCCCTGAAACCACGCCGATCGGATTGTGGCAGCTATCGCAATGCCGTGTGAACTGAATGCCCTTCGTGTCCCGCAGAATGTTCACACTCGCCCGATAAAACGGCTCATGAAACGAATTCGAGTGCAGCGATTGCCGCCACTGGCTATAAGCCTCCGCGTGGCACTTGCCGCAATATTCCGCTTTCGGAAACGCACTCGCCGGGATGAACGCCCCATTCTCCGTCGCCGCATTCCCTGGTGCCGAAAGCTTCCCCGCGCCCAACGAAAAATCGTAGCTCTCGCGAATTTTCTTGTCGTACGCATCCTGCGCATACGCGAACCCGCTCACCGCGAGCAACACAATGCCCAAGCGTTCAACGAAGAACCTCATCCTGCCTAACCTCTATCCCCAAATTTTCTCACGAACCGGGCGGCCGCTGCCATGCGAGGCCAAACATCTCCCCGTTACGATATCCAAATCCCGCAACTACGCCTGCTTTGCTTCCAATGCCCGTCCACCTTCTCGAACACCAGCCTTCCCCCAAGAACCGGTCAGGCGTCGCCAGGCGCGGACAATTCCCGCACAAACCCCTCCGCATCACTCGCCGACACAAAAACCGTTTGCGCCTTCGAATCTTTTCCCCACGCCCTTTTCACCGCCACCCGCTCCCACAAATCCAACCGCACACACGGCGCACCGGGCACTGTCAATCGCATCCCGCCCCTCAAATCCGCACGCGTAAACGACCCTGCCGCCAAACAACGGGTACCTCGAATCGCACTCAGCGGAATCATCGCCGACTTCAAAATGCCTTTATGCACCCTCACTCCATCTCCCTCAATCGCATGCGGCCGTTCCTGCATCGTCACATAAATTCCGTAAAGCCACAAAATCGACCACGCATGCACCGCCACCAGTGCCAAATCCACCAGCGGATTCTGTATCCGCAAAATTGCCCGGAACAAGAACAAATCCCCCGGTCCCATCACCAACACAATCACCGGTAGGGCTCCAAACACCGACGCCGACGCATGATCAAACCCTGCCCGCTTTCGCGCCTTGAATCCATGCAACACCGCACGCACCTCAACGCGCGGTTCCATCGCACCGGCCCAATCGGCGAAGGTATTCGCGAACGCGTTCCTAAGCAGCCCACCGCCGCTCCACTGCTTTAGGCCACCACGAGCCCGGTGCATAGAAACTCTTCCAATCCAATTTGCAGGTCTCTACCATCTGCAATCCGAACTCGCAGCGCTGTAACTCCGCTGCCGTCTTGTTCCCCGTGCCGAACCCGAACTTGCAACCAGCCTCTTTCGCGCGCTGAATAAACCGCACGCTAGGCAATCGCTCCAATGAATTTAACTCCACCGCCACTTTATTCCTCAGGAACCCACCAATCAGCTTCGCCATCAGCGGCTCAGTCCAAAGTTCGTCCGCTCGTTCTCGCATTGCCTTCGGAAGCCATGTTGCGTGCGCATAGATATCGATCGGCTCGGAATCTAGCCTCTCAACCGTCTGCTCGACAATCTCATCCACAGACCCCGGCGACTCACTCGCCCGTCCATCCGCTATCACATAATCAAACTTCTGCGCCACACCCTTCGACAATCGCCGCGTCCATTCCCCATCTCTCGTCAATAACGCAAAAAACACCGGTTTCCCCGCAAACGGCCGCAACCATCTCTCTGCATCGGCATCACTCTTCAACCTGTTCGCGTCCGCCGTAATCCCATACTGAATTCCATCTGCCCGCGATTTCCGCAACATACTCTCCAGCGTCATCCCGTCCCGCACAAAAACGTGATAGTCCACCATCGGCACATTATGCCGACCAATATTAATAACCTCGCGATAAACCTCATCCACCACCGGAGCTGGCGCCGCCACCGTGTACTCCGGCAGATCATCCGGCAACGGCCTCACCCGCACACTTTTAAAAAATGCCTTCGACCCATCGTTGTGGCACTGCAGCGCAACCGTCCCATGATCCAGAAACCGCTCCTTCTCCCCGCCTNNTACATATTCCTGATCCCATAAAGCGACGCCGTCTTCTTCCGCTCCAGATACCCGCCATCGCCCTGCGCCGTGTTGTTGACCTGAATCTCGAAACCTTTTTCGGGGAAGCCGGTCTCTTGATACTTCGTGTGAAAGTAAACGCCCGAATTGCACTCCGGTTTAGTAGTTACTTCCACTTCAATCTCAAAATTCTTGAAGTCCGCCCCATGTACCAGCCCGTCATAAAACAAGTGCGACCGCGGCCCATCCGCAGCCAGCGTACCGTCCACAACTTTCCACGACCCCTTGTTCTCACTCGCCCGCCAACCTCTCAAGCTCTTCCCATCGAATAACTCCACCCACTCCTCAGCGCCCGCCGCAGCCACAAGCGGCACAGCCACCGACGCACCCAGAAATCCTCGTCGTGTCACATAAACTCCAAACTCTGCTTCACCAAGTTATCCGTCCCTGCAAACGCATCCCCCGCCGCTGTGTCAAACTCCATCGAAAAGTAACCCTTGTAATTCCGCGCACGCGCCACCCCAAACATTCCCGCCNNGCATGCCGAAACATCCCATCCACTGCCTTCTGGTTATACGCCGCATCATGGCCGCGAAGCGAATTCCCAAAATCCGCTAGCGCCCGCAAATACGGGCTATTCACCTTCTCCAAAACCTCAACAATGAAAAACGGATCCTCCGCCCCCGGACTGTCATTCTCCAAATTCACCACAACATCCTTCAGCGCCCCATAATCCGCCACCCGCTGCAAACTCTCCACCGTACTCGCCACGTTCGGCGTCATTCCCTGCGTCGTCTTCAAATGTGGCCGAATACTCGGCGAACCAATCGCCACCGCCACATCAATCCACCTCTTCGCATGCGCCACCGCATCGTCGCGCACCGCCGCATCCGTGCTCCCAAAATCACGCCCGCCCACACCCAGATCCACCAAATGCGAATCCGCCGCCGCCGCTGCCTCTCGAAACGCTTTCAAGTAATCCGCATCAGTCGACCGCAAATGCTCGCCCACCGGATTAATATTGTGCACGCCAAACCGCGTCGCCACCATCCCCGCGAACGCTTTCAAATCCATCCCCGGCACGCTCTTGTCCCGCGCCGGATTTGTCGGGCTCTCAATGTAAGCGCGAAACGGATACGACGTCACCGCCAACCTCTTCTTCGGCTCACTCGGAAACACAAGATGCGGCCCCGCCGAAGGCGGCATCACGAACGGCGTAGCCACTGCCCCGCACAAAAACATTCGACGCGAAAACAGTTCAGACATAGGAATCGCTCGATTATATGCCTTGCAACGTCAAAGCATCCGCTGCCCCGTACTCCGCGTGTCATAACCTCCCAAATTCTCCAACTCCCTCCGAAACGTAGCCCGGTTCAACGTATCCAGCAGCACCTGTATCCCTGGCAACTCCAGATGCTTCCGCCGCAACGCAAAGTCATACCGCTCAGTCACCAGCGGTATAAAACTCAGTCCAAACACCCGCGCCGCCGCCCGCGTCGCCACACAACAATCAGCGCCGCCTGTTCGCACCTGCCATGCCGCCGCAAGATGACCCGTCGCCTCTTCCCCATACCCGCTCACCCGTCTGCCGTCAATCTTCAGTCGCTCCAAATGCGAATCCAAAAGCAACCGGCTTCCCGCACCCTTTTCCCTATTCACCATCCGCACCTCCTTGCGCGCAAAATCCTCCACTCCGCGAATCCCTTTCGGATTCCCGCGCGCTGTCACAATTCCTTCCTCCCAAACGGCGAACGAAATCACAGCTACTGTCTTCTGCGGAAACAACCGTGCAATTTCCGGTAGGTTCGATTCGCCGCTTTGTTGATCCCGCAAATGCGTCCCCGCAAGGTGAACCGCCCCTTCCTTCAGAAGCGCCAGCGACTGCGTGCTGTTCCGCTGCGCCACTACTAACTCAATCCCCGCCGCTCTCACATGATTTGCCAGCACTGAAATTCCGGGATCACACCCAGCCACCAGAATCCGATTCTTGAAATCCTCGTCCGCCCGGTAAACTTGCACCTTCACCTTGCGGCCGCCGCCGGTAACTTTACCGGTCACAATCGCATCACTCGCCGGAAACGCCCACGGCAGTGGAGACGGCGTCCATGCCACCAGCATTTCTTCCACTCGGCAAAGCTGTACCGGCTGGCCCTCTTCCAGCGCATCCGAACCCGGCAGTAACATAACTTGTTCCGTTGGCAACACCGGCACCGGCGCGCTCTCCGGCAGCGCAAACAGTTCCTCTACCTTTGTTTCCAGTACTTGCGCTAACTTCAGCGCCACCGCTGTATTCGGAATGTAACTCCCGGCCTCAATCGCATAAATCGTCTGCCGGCTCACTCCCGCCGCTTTCGCCAGCCACGCCGCCGAAAATCCCCGTCTTTGTCGCAGTGCTGCTAAATTGCTTTCTACTTCAGGTGCTAACTTCGTCTTCATCTTCGTCCCAAACCTAGCATCATTCACCGTACTGCCCTCTGTCTCGTATACGCTACACTGATCTTCTTAGAAGACAAACCAAAATGCAAAAAGACGCCGCCGTGCCTTCTTGTTTTCGATTCCTTCTCGCTTTCCTGCTTCTCCTTCCCGCAATCCACGCGCAAGATTCCGCCGTTCTCTCAGGCACAGTAACCGATCAATCCAGCGCCCTCATCTCCGCCGCCACCGTCCAAGCCAAGAATGCCTCCACCGGCGTCGTCCGCACCACCGCCACAGACGCCGCCGGCCGCTATCAATTCTCCTCACTTCCTCTCGGCCTTTATGAAATCCGCGTCCGCAAAGACGGCTTCTCCGAAGGCATCCGCACCGGCGTTCAACTCGTCGTCGCGCAAAGCGCCACCGTTGACATCTCTCTCCGTGTCGGCCCCGCCAGCCAGCAAATCACCGTGAGTGGCGATGCTCCCATCGTCGACTCATCCACGGCGAATATCTCCGGCCTCGTCAATCAAAAACAAATCAAAGACCTCCCACTCAACGGCCGCAGTTACGACGAACTCCTCACCCTCAATCCCAGCGTTGTCAACTTCACCTGGGCAAAAACCGGCGGCATCGGCGTCTCCAATTCCACCGTCGGCAACAATTTCGCCGTCATGGGCAATCGCCCGCAACAAAATCTCTTCTTGTTGAACGGTATCGAATTCACCGGCGCCGCCGAAAACAACATGCAGCCCGGCGGTACCAGCCAGCAACTCCTCGGCGTCGACGCTGTTCGCGAATTCAACTTACTTGCCGATTCTTACAGCGCCGAATACGGCAAACGTCCTGGCGCACAGGTGCTCATCGTCACTCAGTCCGGAACCAACCAACTCCACGGCTCCATCTACGAATTCCTCCGCAACAATGCCTTTGACGCGCGCAACTTCTTCGACGGAGCCTCCGTTCCCGGCTTCGAACGCAATCAATTTGGTGGTGCCATCGGCGCGCCTGTCAAGAAGAACAAAACCTTCCTCTTCGCCAATTACGAAGAATTCCGTCAACACCTCCATCAAACTGGTGTTGACCTAGTCCCCGATAACAACGCCCGCGATGGCTTCTTGCCGTGCGCTCTCATCACGCCCGCGCCGAAACCCTGTCCCGCCTCTGGTCTCGCGTTTGTCGGCATCTCGCCTCTCATCAATTCATGGCCCACGCCCAGCGCCGGCGCTCCTGATTTCGGAGGCATCTCCGAAGCCTTCAATAATCCTCTCCAAACCATTCGCGATGACTTCGGCACCTCTCGCCTCGATCACGTCTTCTCTGAAAAAGACACTCTCAACGTCGTCTACACCATCGACGATAGCTCCGATTTCACTCCCACCAGCACTAACCTCTTCAGTGCCGACGCCGAAACCCTCCGCGAACAAGTCGCCAGCATCGAAGAGACCCACATCCTCTCTCCAAACTTTCTCAACACCGCCCGTGTCGGTTTTTCCCGCGCCGCCTACTTCTTCACGGGTGAACCCACTCCCGGCACTCCCGCAGCCAGCGAACCCGGTTTCCTCAGCGGCCTCCCACTCGGTGCCATCGTTGTCGGAGGCAGCGCGGCCTCCAATCCCACCGCCCAGCTCAGTCTCGCCGGTAGCAACAACGGCAGTAATCTCCGCGTTGCTCGCAATCTCTTTACCTATGAAGATCGCGCCTCCTTCACCAAAGGCCGCCATCAAATCAACATCGGTGCTTGGTTCCAGCGCCTCCGCTCCAACGAAAACCTCGCCCTGAGTCAATATGGCCAAGCCACCTTCACCAGCCTCCAAACTCTTCTTTCCGGCACCGCCAGCACCCTTCTATACGACCCATCACCCACTCCTCTCGGTTGGCGCTCCTGGTTCGGCGCCGCTTATGTCGAAGACGTCATCCGCGTCAACGAACACCTTGCCCTCTCCCTCGGTTTTCGCGATGAATTCTCCACTGGCTGGAACGAAGTCCACGGCCGAGCCGCCACTTACACCTTCACCAACAGCATCATCTCCACCCAACCTAATATCGGCGGCTCCGCCTTCACCGTAAACAATGCCAAGTTCCTCCCACAACCGCGCCTTGGCCTCGCATGGAGCAACTCGAACGACAAGCGACCCACCGTCATTCGTGCTGGCTTCGGCATGTACAACGACCTCCAAGACGCTCTTGGCTACCGTACCGATCAGAACGCTCCCTTCAATCCCACCTACAGCCTCCCGAATCTGAAAGTCTCCAGCCTTCCCATCTCCCTCACAGCTCCTATTCCCTCTACTGCCAAACTCGTCCCCGGTGGCGTGCAACCCAACCTGCAAACGCCAACGCTCGTCTCCTGGTCTTTCCGCGTGCAGCAAGCCCTCACCGCCAACACTTCTCTCACGCTCGGCTATGTCGGCTCTCATGGCTATCACGAACTCATCGGCATCGATGCCAACGAACCCTTCCCAGTCATCTGTCCCGCCTCACCGTGTCCCGCAACGTACCCATACACTTTCCCCGCCACCATCGCCGGCACCCCCGTAACTCCCGGCACTTACTACGTCCCCACCGCCACCCGTGCAAATCCCGCACTCGCCAATACCTGGACTTACTTCTCCGAAGGCGATAGCTCCTACAACGCCCTCCAAATCGATCTCAACCATCGCTTCAGTAGCGGCCTTCTCCTCCGCGGCGTCTACACCTGGTCCCGCACCATCGATGACGGCGACTCACTCAACGCCACTACCTCAGGCGGCGAACCCGCCCTCGCCTCCAACCCGTTCAACCTGTCCGCCGACCGCGGCCTCGCCAACTTCGACGTCCGCAACGTCGCCGTCCTTAATCTGAGCTATCTCCTACCCTTCAAATCCCGCAACGCCCTCATCAGCGGCTGGACCATCAACTCAATCGTCACTATCCAAGGCGGCTTCCCCTTCACCCCGCAACTCAGTTACAACCCCTCCAACAACGGCGACACCCGCAACCCCGTCCGCCCCTTCGTCAACCCTTACTTCACCGGCTCCGTAATCGAGGGCACCCCCAATCAATGGTTCAATCCCGCCGCCTTCCTCGCCCCCGCCGCCACCAGCGGCTTCTACGGCAACCTCGGCCGCGACACTTTAATCGGACCCGGCCTCGGCACCTGGGACGTCTCGCTCCTCAAAAATACTTCTTTCCGCGAACGAGCTACCCTCCAATTCCGCGCCGAATTCTTCAACATCCTAAATCGCGCCAACTTCAACAGCCCCAACGCCGTCGTTTTCACCCCCTCCGGCCTCTCCCCCACCGCCGGCCTCATCACCAGCACCGCCACCACTGCCCGCCAAATACAGCTAGGTCTCAAGCTCCTCTGGTAACCGCCTTTGCTCCCTTCCTCTATAGCAATCACTGCTAATAGCGTCAACTAACAAAAAATATCTCTTGCATGAAACCCTCGCGCAAGAGTTGTCACTACCTTGGCAGAAAGCTGTTGATCGAAAGTAAGAGCTGAGTTAGCTCGTCAAGGAGGATTTACATGGATCAATTATTAGCAGACGAAACACAAAGAGACACGAAATCGATTCAAGCTATTCCGCCGGAAGCCACCCCTTCTACAGCACCCCCGCCCCGCGCTGCAATTTCTCCTCAATCATGCGCGTCATGCGCAGCGGTCGCCGGGTCTTCCGATAACGGAGCCGCCAACTCGCCCTCGTATATTTACGCCATCGGAAACATCGAGGTCCGCTTCCCGAGCGCCGCCGTGCAGAAAGAGTTCGCTCAGGCTACCGGGCGGGGGAACACCGCGGGCCTTACCGACCGTCAAGCTCTCCAGTCGGTACTCTCAAAACCTGATAACCGCTATCTTGTGCGCAAGGCCTGTTTTGTCATGACCATTGAGGGACTGGACACTTACATACTCCAGCCGAGCGATCCCGTAGACTTCAGCCGCTTGGTTGACGCCATCCGTCCCAACCCAAGTGCCCTTGATCTCGACGTAGTGATTGGAACCAACGTGGGGATCGCTCCGCCCGAAACCTGCAACGGTTTGACGGTCCCCGTCGTGCGATTCGACCAGATCTATTCCTTTGATCGAGACTCTTTGATTCAATCGATCCCGAAACCGAAAGACACTGCCGCCGAGGAATTTGCGGTTGCCGCTAATGAACTGTTCGACCGAGTCATGCAATTAGCCGACAATGCCGGCTCGACTGACGAGCATCGGGCACTGAACTATCTTGTCGTCCGCTACCCGGCCATCTACGCCAAAGCGGCCCAGTGCATGGCGCAAAACTCTTCGCTCACCGCCGTCGATACGCAAACATCAGTACTCAGCGGCGTTCGAAACATTATGGAATTAATCTTCTCCTACCAAAACCGCAGTACCGATGTCGTGGAGAAGTGCTTTGTGAGAGTTGATGTTACAGAGGAATTCCCATTCTTAGTAACAAAGCTATCACCGTATTATGACCGCTGAGTATTCGAATAGAAAATCAATAAGGAGAAATTCAATGAACCTACCAGGATTCACTGCCGAAGCCTCGACTTATCGTCAGGCAGCGGCATTTCAAACAAACGCCATCTCTACAAACTCGATATCCCGTAACGCCGTTGCCATGGCTGTCAACTGCCCCTCGGGTTACCACCAAGTTTGCACAAGTGGGCCGCCCGTGTGCACAGCTGGGCCGGAAACTTGCACCTGCGTGCACAACGCGCCTCTCTGCTCTCCAGGCTACCGCTTTTGCTACCAAGATGACAACGGTCCCGTTTGTGTCCCACCCGGTAGAACGTGCCCTCTTCCTAAATAGACAAACATCCTCCCTGGGGCTGCGGATTGGCTTGCCCAGTCCGCCGCCCTGTTCCCGCAGCCCATCTTTTTGGAGACGCGAAAAGGAACACACGCCCACCGCAACCCCTGAAGAACTGGCCGCCGCAATTCTCGGCAGCGTCCCCGCTGGCTCACGCATCCTCGTTTCGTAAAAATCGCTCTTTCTTCGCCTTACCCCACTTTCGTTTCGTAAAAAACGCCCTTTCTTCGCCTCGTACCTGGTATTCTTCTCGGAACCACCGGAGAAAGATACCCACTGAACTCGCCATTCGCCATTTCTACTAGCAGCATTTTCTAATCCAAGA
>PMQB01000083.1 GCA_003169195.1 Bryobacterales bacterium | reverse complement strand
AAGTACAGACGTCGTTATGCTAACTATTGATCCGACGAATCCAACCACCCTCTATGCGGGCACCAATGGCGCGGGGCTTTTCAAGAGCACTGACGGAGGCCGCAATTGGTCTCACATAAACTTTGGCATAACGGGACCTTTTGTAATGCCGGGTCGGACATTTTCACCGCTGAGGGTGAATGTGCTGGTGATTGACCCAACGTCTTCGTCGACCCTCTACGCGGGGTCGAATGATGGCAGGTTTAATGCGATATTCGCGGGTGTTTTTAAGAGCACGGATGGAGGGTCTACTTGGGCTGCGGTCAACACGGGGCTTACCGAAAAACATGTGAATGCCCTCGCGATTGACCCGGTTACTCCTACCACGGTGTATGTGGGGACGGGGCGCGGAGGAGTGTTCAAAAGCACCGATGGAGGCGGGAGTTGGACAGCGATTAACGCTGGCTGGGCTGCTGATCAGGAATTGCCCTTGCGTTTTGCGTTTGCCCTCGCGATCGATCGCTCGAATTCCGGTACTGTGTACGTTGGAACTAGCGATGGAGTCCTGAAGAGTACGAATGGAGGAAAGAACTGGGTGCCCGTAGGGCTGCCGTTTGAACAGGTGTCGGCTTTGGTCGTTGATCCGGACAATCCTGCCACAATTTATGCCGCCACCGCGACGGGCGCTATCTCAAAGAGCTCCAATGGAGGAAAAACTTGGACAGGGGACAAGTCGGGCCTACCCACCTCGATCGGTTCCTTTGCGCTCGACCGGTCGACTCCCCGTATACTGTACGTAGGAACTAACGGGTGTGGCGTATATAAGCGCTCTGATACTCAGACTAATTGGACTGCTTCCAGCTCCGGCATCAACGCCGCATCTGTTTTGGCCTTGGCGCTTGATCCGTCGAATCCAGCAACGCTATATGCAGGGGTCCTCGGTGGGCTTTTCAAGAGTACGAACGGAGGCATCAGCTGGACGCCAGTCAAACTTCCTGAGCTGAGATTTCCGGCTGTTTTTTCGTTCGCTATTGAGCAAATTTCCTCGTCTACGGTTTACGTGGGATCAAGCGAAGGTGTATTCAAGATGGCCCGGAACGGACCGAATGTCTCTGTTAGACACACTGACCTTTCGTCTAATGCAGTCCGTGTTATTGCGCTGTCCCCCCCTATGACCCTGTATGCGTCTAATGCTGGCGGTCTGTTGAAGAGCGTTAACGGAGGAGCAAGTTGGATTGAAACCGGGTCCGGCTTGGGCGGCGCAGATGTTCAGGCACTGGCGATTGACCCCTCCATCCCCGGAACTCTTTATGCGGGAACTACGATCGCCGGGATATTCAAGAGCACCAATAAAGGAGCGCATTGGACTGGCATTAATATCGGACTCGCCAGCAAGCAAATCGCCGCGTTGGCGATTGATCCGTCAGCCACTGAGACCGTTTACGCCGGGACCGCTGACGCTGGCGTCTTCAAGACAACGAATGGGGGCGTGAGTTGGACGGCCGCCAACAGCGGCATCACGAATCAAATGGTGCAGGCCCTTGCGATTGATCCTTCATCACCGACAACTATCTATGCTGGAACGGCAGTTGGGTTGTTTAAGACCGCAGACGGAGGACTGCACTGGACGACGGGCCACTCCGCGCTTACGGGCGCGAATGTATCCTGTTTGATGATTGATGGGGCGAACCCGCAAGTCATTTATGCAGGGACCTTTGGTGGGGGCGTTTTCAAAAGCTTAGATGGAGCGGCCACCTGGCGACCTACTGGAGCGAGTATTGGTGGCGGCGCTGCGCCTGCGGTAAGTGTGGCCAAAGTTAGCGGAGACGATCAAAGTGGCGCAGCGGGCAAGGTTTTGCGACAACCTCTCGTTGTCGTCGTGACTAACGCCGGAGGTGTTCCCCTGGCTGGAGTTACCGTGAATTTCTTGGTAACAAGGGGTGGAGGTACACTTTCACATGTGCAATCGGTCACTGACTCTCAAGGATTGGCGTTTAGTACTCTGACCCTTGGAGCAAATAGAGAAACCAATGCGGTGACGGCCACGGCTGGAGACCTCAGTGGAAGCCCCTTGACATTCACTGCAGAGCCCCGCCCTTAGAGGTTCGTCCGAGCCAGAACCCGAAATAGGACAATTGACATTCGGGCGTGGCTCTTCTACTTACTCTTACGGCACTAACTGTAATCGTCCTTACACTTCGCACGCGACAACCCGACGCCACCTTCAGCGTCTTGAGGTATTTCGACATGGCTGCCTGCTCCCATTGCACAATCACAAATGTTTGGACTCAGAATCGAAAAGTGAGAGGCTCTCAATTATGACTTCAGCTGGCAAGACCACGGCAATCCGTTTTGTTTTGGGTGTTAGTTGCCGAGGATTTCTCTCCTCGGTGCTGCTAGCCACGGTAGTAGCCACTGAAAATCTTTACGCGGTGGACTGTTCGACATTTCAGATAGCCACTACTCATGTAGGTGCGGTGGTTAAGGCCGACACCGCAGGAATACGGCAACTGTCGACAGGCTTCAAAGTTAATGCCTCTACCGTTAAAGGGCTCTTCCTCAGGTTTGGTGCAACGCTTGGCAGGTCCGAAGCGGTTGTGACAGTAGGCGGGCTCGGAGCAAATAAAAACCGGCACGACCGTACATTTGCCGCTTCAGAGTTTTCAATCGGTTGATGTGGCCTTCGACGGGACCATTACTGAACGGTTCTTTCAAAGCATTCTGCACCGCATCCCAGTCGCGACGTAATGTCTTCGCAAATCTCTTCATCGAGTAGATACCTGAATTCATTGCTTTGCCGATCCATTTTTCGAGTGTCTCCACTTTACCGGCTTGCAGAATGCCGCGAAACTGCATGACCAAGCTACGCATCAGCGCGAAGGGCGGGCACGAGTGCTTTAGTGCATCGACCTTGTGTGCCTGGCTCGTTGACAAGAACGGGCGAGGCTTCATCAAAAGCGCTGCAGCCACACGCGAGGACACGTGATGCCCGACAGAGGCGGTCTGGATGTTGTTTCTTTCCAGTGGTTGATTCGGTTTGGCCGTCACACCCTGCTCGTGATTCCGCCAAGGGGAAAGGAATCGCGCCAATCCAGAGAAGCAGCCCGTATATCCATGTGTGCGCAGTTCTGCCAAAAGAGTTTTGACGTGGTGACATCCCGTCCTCCATCTCCGGGCCAGGTAGTCTCGGAAGAAGGCCGGTGAGTCCATCTTCGGCTCCATCTTGTTGCGTTCTGGCAACTCCGCCAGGCGAACCCATTTGTCTACGCGCTTGCGACTGAGACGAGTTTCTCTGACAATCTGACTGGCATTCATGCCCGATTGGCGCAAGCGATGTACCGTGTCAAACAATGCTTTGTTGATCGCCTTACGTTCCGTCAGCACGTCCTTGTACTGCGCGGCTCGTTCGGCGTTCGGACGCGAAACGACGGAGCGATTCGATACGCCGGTATTCATTTTAGGCACCGATGCAGAAGGAGTGACGTAAAACAAGAGTCGTCGCTGTCGGCTGAGCTCATGTTCTACCGCCTCCCCCAGATTGAGCAACAAGTGGAAGCGGTCGGC
>PMQB01000508.1 GCA_003169195.1 Bryobacterales bacterium | reverse complement strand
TTCACTTAGCCCAATCCAATAGCCAGCCACCGGATAGTGGTGCGCCGAAGCGCGTTTAGCAAATTACACATCGACGCCCGACAATCCGCGCCCATCAATAACAAACAATGGCTTCACCTTCGACAACTGGCTGGGCCGAAATGCAAGACCAAATGCTCCGTTCCTCTTCCCCCTACCCTAAAATCAAACTGTTGCCCCCCACACTGCTTACTCGCGTCACGGCCTACCTCTCGCGCCACGCCATGCTCATTCCCCCGTCCCAGCGGATCGGTGTTGCCGTTTCCGGTGGCGCCGATTCCGTTGTCCTCTTACACCTGCTCCATCAACTTTGCAGTCACTTCGCATGCCAATTGCACGTCCTCCACGTAAACCATCACCTGCGCGCCGCTGCCTCCGATGCCGATGAATCCTTCGTTCGCCAACTTGCCGCATCGTTTGATCTACCCATCACGATTGAACAAGCGCAACCGCCATCCACCCAAATCGAACAACAAACGCGCGATCTCCGCCGCACTTTCTTCCAACGGGCCATGCGCGAATGCAACCTTAACGCGGTGGCCCTCGGCCATACGCGCAGCGATCAAGCCGAAACCGTTCTCTTTCGCCTCCTTCGCGGCACCGGCATCACTGGTCTCGCCGCTATGCGCCCCGTCACGTCCGACCACCTCATTCGCCCTCTGCTCTCTTGCACTCGCGCAGAAATTCGCGAATGGGCTACTGCCCAAAACATCACTTGGCGTGACGATTCGTCCAATCTCGATACCGCTTTTACGCGTAACCGCCTCCGGCTCGAAACCCTCCCGAACCTTGCCGCCACCTACAATCCCAATCTCGAAGCACTCCTCGCCCAATTCGCCGATCTGGCCCAAACCGAAGAAGGCTATTGGCAGCACGAAATCGACGCGCTTTATCCACAATTTGTGGCGCAAACCCGCTTCGGACTGCAAATCGCCGTCTCTAAACTGCTCGGCCTGCACCTGACCGTCCAGCGCCGTCTTCTCCGCCGCGCCATTCTCGCCCTACGCGGCCATCTCCACGCCATCGAATGCGAACATATCGACGCCGTTCTCGCGCTGTGCCAAACCGAAGAAGGGCACAACCGCGTCATTATTCCAGGTGTCGACGCCCTGCGGTCCTTTAGCCAGCTGCTTCTCAGCGAAAACGGCGTGCGCGCTGCCCAGGAACGCGCTTATTACATCGAACTCCGCCCCGGCCACCAGTACGAATTGCCCTTCGGTGGCGGATTCCTCTCGCTGAATTGGTTAAATTCCGATGACCATCGGGATATTTGTGCTAATTTCAAGAAAGAACAAGAACATATTTTCGAAATTTGTGACTGGGACGGCGATCTTCTTGCCCCTTCCGGGACACTACCTTCTTTACACGTCCGCAACTGGCAGCCTGGGGATGCATGGCAAAGACCCGGCCACAGGTCAGAGGAGAAAATCAAGACGCTATTTCAGGCAGGCAAGGTTCTGCTTTGGGAGCGTAAACATTGGCCCGTGGTCCTGGCGGGTTCTGAAATAGTCTGGGTCCGCCAATTCGGGGGTTCAGCAGGTGTGACCGCAGCGGCAGGCAGCCGCAACATACTTCGTTTGGTCTATCGTCAAGCTTGAGTGAAGGCAACTCACATCATCTATGAATCGAAAGCTATAGTGTTTACGTCTCTTAAGTATGGGTGGGAAAGAAAAGGCAGGGTTGGCTTCGCCGCGTGTCCCCGTTTTCCGCTCCCGCCACGGAGAGGTTTTCCCGGTAAGTCGCGCCGCTTGCCTTATCCTTAAAGAAAGAGTGAAATTGGCAATCCGGCAGAAGGTGAATTTTTCATGAGTTCAAACGTTAAAACAGCAGTCTTTTGGGTGGTCATCATTTCCGCCGTCCTTTTGGTCTACATGGCGGTCAAAACCGGGCGCGGCACCCCGCCGAAGTCTTTGAACGCTGGAGAGTTTATCCAGCTCGTGCAAGACGGCAAAGTGAAAGACGCCGATATTACCGGCACCGACGTCACTGGCTTTTATTTGGACAACGGCGCGCGCACCGCATACCACACCGTTATACCCGCTGGTTACAACAAGATTTACGATTTGTTCTCCGAAAAAGGTGTCAAGTACACCATTGAGAAAGACAGCACAAACGGCTGGATCGGTACACTGCTCAGCTTCATTCCGATTCTCATCCTGCTCGGGTTGTGGATCTTCATGATGCGCCAGATGCAGAGCGGCGGCAACAAAGCCCTCAGCTTCGGCAAGAGCCGCGCCCGTCTACATTCGTCACAGCAGAAGAAAGTGACCTTTAAAGATGTCGCCGGCGTCGACGAAGCCAAGGAAGAATTGCAAGAGATCATCGAATTTCTCCGCGAACCGCAGAAGTTCCAAAAGCTTGGCGGCCGCATTCCTAAGGGCGTCCTTCTCATCGGGCCTCCCGGGACCGGTAAAACGTTGCTGGCGCGCGCCATTGCCGGCGAAGCCAACGTCCCGTTCTTTTCCATCTCCGGTTCGGACTTTGTGGAAATGTTCGTCGGCGTCGGTGCTAGCCGCGTGCGCGATCTTTTCGAACAAGGCAAGAAGAATGCACCGTGCATCATCTTCATCGATGAAATCGATGCCGTCGGCCGTCATCGTGGCGCTGGCTTAGGCGGCGGTCACGACGAACGCGAACAGACCCTCAATCAGCTTCTGGTGGAAATGGATGGCTTCGAATCCAACGAAGGCGTCATTCTGGTAGCTGCGACGAACCGTCCCGACGTGCTCGATCCTGCCCTGCTCCGCCCCGGGCGTTTTGACCGTCGCGTCGTAGTCGATCGTCCCGATGTGCGGGGCCGCGAAAGCATTCTCAAGGTCCACACCAAGAAGTCTCCGCTCGCCGATGACGTCGATCTTAGCGTCATTGCCCGCGGTACTCCCGGTTTCGCCGGAGCCGATTTGGCCAATCTGGTAAACGAAGCCGCTCTGGTCGCCGCTCGCAACAACCGCAAAGTAGTCACCCAGTGGGATTTCGAACTCGCCAAAGATAAGGTCCTGATGGGCGTGGAACGCAAGAGCATGATCATCAGCGACAAAGAGAAGCGCATGACCGCCTATCACGAAGCGGGCCATGCCATCGTTGCCGTGGTGATTGAGCATTCCGATCCGCTGCACAAGGTCACCATTATCCCGCGCGGTATGGCTCTTGGTCTCACCATGCAGCTACCGCTCGATGACAAGCTATCGCACGACAAAAAGTATTTGGAAGCGCGTTTGGCTATCTTGATGGCCGGACGAATTGCCGAAGAAATCTTCCTCGACCAGATGACCACCGGCGCGGGCAACGACATCGAACGTGCCACCGAGATGGCGCATAAGATGGTCTGTGAATGGGGCATGAGCGAACTCGGACCTCTCAGCTTTGGCAAGAAAGATGAGCAGATCTTCCTCGGCCGCGAGATTAACCAACATCGCGACTACAGCGAAGAAACTGCCATCAAGATTGACCAGCAGGTTCGCAAGCTGGTGGAAGATGGTTACGATCGTGCCAAGCGCATCATCTCCGATCGGTCCGACGCCATGGTGCGTATCGCCGAAGCGTTGCTCGAGCGAGAAGTGCTCGACGGCGCCGAAGTGATGGCTCTCATTGACGGTCGGACGCTTCCCAAAATGGCGCCTACCAACCAACGGCCCAACACGCCAGATGGTGGCTCGGTGGCTCCCACTCCAATGCCCAATGCTCTGCCCGGCTTGATGGGTGGCGAGAGTCCGCAGCCCGCTTGATTCCGGCCTTTCCTGTTTATTTGTTCGACGTTGACGGCACCCTGGTTGATTCCGCGATAGACATCGTTGGAGCCATCCAGGGTGTTTTGGCGTCCACACCCAAACATGATGTGCCCTTTGAATACATCAAGGGCTTCATCGGGCACCACTTGGTTGATCTTTTCAACGATCTGTTTCCGGACTACTCCTCCGAACAGATTGATGTCTTGGTTGTCGAATACCGGCGCATCTATCCACTGCGAAACCATGCAGCCACCAAGGCTTACCCCGGTGTGTCCGAGCTCCTGTCGCAACTCGGCGGCCGCAAGTCCACCGCCACGACCAAAGGAACACCCACCACGCGCATCGTGCTGGAGCGCTTCGGCCTCCTGCCTTACTTCAATCATGTCCAAGGCACCGATGGCTTCCCCGCCAAGCCTCATCCCGACGTGATCTTCAAAGCCCTCGAAGGCCTACATGCCTCCCCCGCTGACTGCCTCTTCGTGGGTGATGCACCCGCCGATATGGAAGCCGCCCAGCGCGCCGGCGTCAAGAGCTGCGCTGTCACCTGGGGTTACGGAAAGCGCGATGAACTCGCCCTTTGGCAGCCCACCTACTGGATTGACCGCCCTTCCGAACTTTTGACGAAACGCTAAGTCCCGTCCGAAGTCTCCTTAGTAGTGCCTAGCTGGAAGCCTTCTTTAGGCGCAAATTACACGAAAGACCACGTACAATTCCGTATTTGGTCTCCCGACGCGAAGACGATGAAGCTGGTCTTGGGCGAAGGTCAGGAGGTAGCCATGACGAAGTTACTCGATGGTTACTTCACGGCTTTGGTCACGGAGGCAATCCCTGGCGACAGGTATTGTTTCTATGTCGATGGCCATGGTCCGTTCCCTGACCCCGCCTCTCGCTATCAGCCCGCAGGTGTGCATGCACCATCTGTCTTCGTTGATCCGAGCACCTTCGAGTGGCACGACGGCGATTGGATCGGCCTCGCCTTACAAGACCTGGTCTTCTATGAACTCCATGTCGGCACCTTCACACCCGAAGGCACCTATCGCTCAGCCGCGCGCAAGCTGGACTACTTAAAAGACCTTGGCATTACCGCCGTCGAACTTATGCCCTTGTCTGACTTTCCAGGCACGCGCAATTGGGGTTACGACGGCGTGGCTCCCTTTGCACCGGCCCACTGCTATGGTTCGCCCGATGATCTGCGTTCCTTTGTCGATCAAGCTCATCGGCTAGGAATCGCGGTCTTCATCGACGCTGTATACAATCACTTCGGCCCTGACGGCGCGTATCAAAGTACCTTCAGCGGTCACTATTTCACCAAGCGCCATCACACCCCTTGGGGCGATGCTGTAAACTTCGACGCACCTTTGAACGAGCCCGTGCGCACTTACGTCATGGAGAACGCCCTCCGCTGGATTCATGAGTTCCACATTGACGGCTTGCGTCTCGACGCCACACACACCATCAAAGACAATAGCCCACGCCACATCCTGGCTGAACTGGCGGCTACCGTGCGGCACCACTCTGCCGAACTGGGAAGGCGTGTTCATCTCATTGCCGAAGATGCCCTCAATCGCGCTCCTTTGATACAGCCCGAATGCTGCGGTGGTTTGGGAATGTCTGGCGTGTGGGCTGACGATTTTCATCATCAAATGCGCCGAGGTTTGGCAGGCGATAGCGACGGGTACTTCGCGGAATTCGACGGCACCGCCAAGTCGATTGTGAAAACCATCAAGCGCGGTTGGTGGCGCGGCCAAAGCGATCCCGCCGGCGTGAGTTATCCGCAGTTCATCTATTGCCTCCAGAACCATGACCAGATCGGCAATCGAGCCTTAGGCGATCGCCTGCATCACGGAATCGACGCAGCCACTTATCGCGCGGCCACTGCGCTGCTCCTGCTGTTGCCCCAAACACCGCTCCTCTTTATGGGACAAGAGTGGGCGGCCAGCACGCCGTTCTGCTACTTCACCGATCACCACGACGAACTCGGCGTTTTGGTGAGCGAGGGCCGGCGCCGCGAATTCGCCGATTTCACTGGCTTCGGTGGAACGCAGATTCCTGATCCACAATCGAGAGAAACTTTCAAAGCCAGCCAACTGCGTTGGGAGGAACTAGCCACCGAGCCGCACGCTGGCGTTCTTCGCCTGTACAAAAGCCTTCT
>PMQB01000559.1 GCA_003169195.1 Bryobacterales bacterium | reverse complement strand
GGGGCGATGAGGAAGCGGTCCATGACGCCGCGGTCGAGATCGAGGATGATGCCCATGCCGCTCCAACCTGCGCCGAAGAGCGCCGACATGATGATGACGCCGGGGGTGAGGAACGAGATGTAGGAATTGGTTTGGAAGCCGGGCAGTTCTACGACGCGTTTGAACAACTGGCCGTAGAGGCCGAGCCAGATGATGGGTTGAATGAGTGTGAGCGCGATGTACCAAGGCTGGCGCAGCAGGTGGCGCAAGACGCGGATGGTGAGAAACCAGGTATGGGAGAAGAAGCTCATTGGTTCACCTGTGCTTCGGCTTGTTGGAAAGTTTTGCCGGTGTGGCGGAGGTAGACGTCGTCGAGTGTGGGGCGGGCTACTTTGACGGACGCAACCTTTACGCCGGCGGCTTCGAGGGCGACGAGCATGGGCGGCACGGCGGTGGCTCCGTGTTCGGCGCGGGCGTGGACGGTTTTGGCGGAGACTTGGACGTCGCTGAGGACGGTGATGTTTTGGAGAGCGGCGTTGATAGTTTCGGCGGAGGCGGGCTCGGCGAGTTCGACGTCGACCGAATCGCCGCGGAGTTCGCCTTTGAGGGCTTCGGCGGTTCCTTCGGCGACGACGTGGCCGCGATCGATGATGGCGATGTTTTGGGCGAGCTTNNNGCCCATGGCGATATCGAGTTTGCGTTTCATGCCACCGGAATAAGTGCTGGCGACGCGGGTGGCGGCAGCGGTGAGGGAGAAGCGATCGAGCAGAGTGTCGACGCGCGTTTTCAGATCGGCGCCGTGCAGACCGTGGAGCTGGCCTTGGAGAGTAAGATTTTCGCGGCCGGTGCAGCTTTCATCGACACCGGATTTTTGCGCGACGCAGCCGATGGAGCGGCGGACGCGCTGGGGGTCACGGAGGACGTCGATGCTGGCGACTTTGGCTTCACCCGAATCGGGGCGGGAGAGCGTGGTGAGGATTTTGATGGTGGTGGATTTGCCTGCGCCGTTGGGGCCGAGCAGAGCGAAGATGGAGCCGCTGGCGACGGTGAGGTTGAGGCCGTCGAGCGCTTTGACGCTATTGCGATAGGTCTTGGTGAGATCGCGCACTTCGATGGCGAGCGGCGGTGTTGGGGCGGTAGACAATTCTTTGAGTGTAGCGAAAACGGTGTCTGGTAGGTTTGGAATTGTCGTACACGAAAACTCACCTATGACAGCAGGCGCGGAGCCGAGCCCGGGGTCGGCCTTTTGGCGCACTGTCAAAAAAATAGACAAGGGCAAGATCAATAACCGCTGGATGGCGCTGCGTAATGCGCTGGCCGTGGCGGTGCCTTTGGCGGTGGGCATTGGCATGGGCAATGCTCTGGGCGCGGTGGCGGTGACTACGGGTGCACTGAACGTTTCGTTTTCGGACGGGCGCGACCCTTACCAGCAGAGGGCGCGGCGGATGCTGACCTGGAGTGTGCTGGGAGCGTTTGCGGTGTTCGTGGGCTGCATTAGCGGGAACAATAACGTAGCTGCGATTTTGGTGGCGGCGTGCTGGGCGTTTCTCGCGGGCATGCTCATTTCGGTGGGCACGCATGCGGGCGATCTGGGATTGAATACGCTGGTGGCGCTGATTGTATTTGCGGGGCGAGGGGCGACGACACCGCGGGGCGCGCTCGAAACTGGTTTGCTGGTGCTGGCTGGCGGATTGCTGCAGAGTGCGTTCTGCCTGGCGTTGTGGCCGATGCGCCGGTACGATCCGGAAAGGCGCGCGCTGGGGCACGTGTATGCGGCTTTGGCGAAGGAAGTTGATCCGGAATGTGACGAGGACGAGGCGACGCCGTTGGGTCCGTTGAGTACCGAGGAGCAAGACACGATTGAGGCGCTGGGCAACGATCACAGTGTGGAAGGGGATCGCTTTCGGTTGCTGTTTGATCAGGCGGACCGATTGCGGCTTTCGACGTATCTGCTGGTTCGTTTGCGGGATCAGCTGGGTGAGCGGGATGACCAGCGTTCGGAAGCCGAGGGCGATGCAGCCGACCTGTTGGACGCGGTGTTGCGAACGGGGGCGAAACTGTTGCGCGCGGTGGGCGATGAGCTTGCCCGAAAAGGCACAGGGCGACTGCCTGGGTTAGAGGCTGATTTGGGGCGGCTTGGGCAACTGGCGCAGGAGCAGAAACGCAGCGGGGCGTTGCGAGCGGCGGGGAACATTGCCACCGGCGTGGACGTGCTGGGCGGGCAGCTGCGATTGGTGAGTCAATTGGTGCGGCGCACGGAACTAGCGGAACGAGGGATAGCGAAGAGGCCGCCGGGGACGCCAGATTTCAAAACGCAGGTTTCGAGTTGGGCGGCGACGTTGTGGGCGAACTTGGATTTGCGGTCGGCGGTGTGCCGGCATGCGATTCGGCTCAGTTTGTGCGTAGCGGCGGCCGATTGGATTGAACGGAGTTTGGGATGGCACCGGGCGTATTGGCTGCCGATGACGGTGGCGGTGGTGTTGAAGCCGGATTTCACGTCGACGTTTAGCCGTGGGGTGTTGCGGTTGTTGGGCACGTTTTGCGGGTTGCTGCTGGCGACGGGGCTGTTCCATTTGTTGCCGGTATCGGCGATTACGCAATTGCTGTTGGTAGGAGTGTTCACGTTCTGTTTGCGCTATTGGGGGCCGGCGAATTACGGGATTTTTACTTTAGCCGTGAGCGGGTTGGTGGTGTTTTTGATTGCGGCGGCGGGCTATTCGCCGGGAGAAGTGGTGGCGGCGCGCGCACTGAATACGATGGTGGGCGGATTATTGGCGTTAGGGGCGTGTGCGCGTTGGCCGACGTGGGAGCGGACGCAGGTTTCGGATGGGTTTGCGGAGATGTTTGATGCGAGCCGGGAATATTTGCAGGGATTGTTTAAGGGGCTAGCGACAGAAGATCCGAATCTGGACCGGCAGCGGCTGGAGTGGCGGCGGGCGCGTTCGAA
>PMQB01000448.1 GCA_003169195.1 Bryobacterales bacterium | reverse complement strand
GCGCGCATCAGGCCGATGTTGCCTTCCTGAATCAGATCCAGGAACTGCATGCCGCGATTCGTATAGCGTTTCGCCACCGAAACCACTAACCGGAGATTCGCTTCAATCAAACGCTTCTTTGCCGATTCGGTTTCCAGTTCGCCGCGTTCCACAATCTGCAAAGTGCGCCGCAGTTCGGTAAGGGATGCGCCACTCTTGTCCTCGATCACCTGCAACTGCGCCGACAAGGCCTTGAGCTCTTTCTTCAGCGCAGCTATAGCTCCCGAATTCGTCGAAGCCGGTTGCTCAATCTTTCTTTGGATGCGCGCAATTTCCTGTTCAAGCGGTTTTACTTGCGCCACCACTTTTCGCAAACCATCACTCAACGACCGGCGGAATCGGTTCGAAAACGCAATGCAGCGAATCGCCTTCGAAATCAGTACCATCTGCCGAGCGTATTCGAACCGCAGCTTGCGATATTGCTTCGGCTTCATGTTGCGCGAAACGGCAATCAGCTTCTGTTCGGTCTGTTGACTTTTCTTGTAGATCTTTTCAATCTCCAGAATGGCCGTAAAGAATTGTTCGCGCAGTCCGTCGCTCGCGTCCTCTTCTTCTTGGCCCAGCTGAACTTCAGGCGCCTGCATCACATCTAGAATCGGGAAATGGTTTTTCTCAATCGCGTGCTTCGCGTCAAACAAAAGCTGAATAATCAGGCGTGACCGGGAAAGAGCCTTGCGGACGGCGCTTTCGCCCCGTTCAATTCGCTTGGCTAGTTCAATCTCACCTTCGCGCGTAAGCAAAGGCACCATACCCATTTCGCGCAAGTACACGCGAACAGAGTCGTTGCTTTTGTCCAATGCGCCGGCGGAAAGATCCAACTCTGAGAAGTCTTCCAACTCCTCGTCTTTCTTTCCGAACTCTTTGGGTTCTTCCAATTCGACAGCGCTACCGTCAAGGTCGACAAAGATTTCGTTAAGATCCTGGTCAGGCGCCAGATCTTCACGCACTACGCCGGTCACGTCGTATAGTGCGAAGCCCTTGTCATTGCTGTCTTGCATTCACTGCCTTTTTCCCTTGCATGCTGCCACTGATGGCATCACGGGGATCGAGGCCCCCCGATTAGTACCTCGACACCTCATAGTACAACACGAAACAACCCATTGGCGGGGTACTAAAGCAAAACTTTTAGGCATTCCGGCCTTTTCATGCATGACTATTTTTTGCGCCTCTTTAAAGCGTTCAATTCCTCGGCCGCGCGCATCGCTCCTTCTATGTCGCCAGCCTTCTCTAATTCCTGCACTTTTCTCCGCAGGACCTCCATCTGACCGTCGATGGCCTTCGCTTCCAGCGCCCGCAAACAATCAACCGCTTGCCCGGCCGCGCCTTCTTCGCTTACCGGCAGTTCTCCAAAACCAATCTCCGTCAAGATGCGCTGGAAGTGCGGCTCTAGCTGATTGATGATGTCTTCCACTGCAAAACGTTTCGCTTGTTCATCAAAGTTTACGATCGCGGCAAAGATAGTTCGCAGGTCCAGAGCTTTCAATGCATCGCCACCGTTCAAGTAGTGCCGGATGGCCGTGCGAGCATCGGCGCTGGCCAGTAAACAAGCCAGCAAAAGTTTCTCGTTCGGAGGTACGGCCGACGATACCGCTCGCGGCGCCGCCACTTCGGCGCGCGGCGTTTTCTTGAATTGCTGCCGTATCGTGTCTCGGTCGAGATTCAAATATCCCGCGATTTCGTCCGCAATCGCCGACCGCTCCAAGCGGTCGGAAACTTGCTGGATCGTTGGCCACAAAAACTTAAAGGCATCCACTCGTCCTTCCACCGTGCCCATATCGAACTTATTGCGGACACGGTCGGCCAGCCAGTGAAAATACGAAGCGGCATTGTCCAGCAGCTTACGATAGGCATCCGCGCCGTTCTGTTGAATGTACTCGTCCGGATCAAGCTCGCCTGGAATTTCCAACACCTTTACCCGCATTCCTTCGGCCAGGAAAGACGCAATCCGCTTTTCGGTTGATTCGGCGCCGGCTTGGTCGGAATCAAAGTTCAAAATCACTTGCCCAGCGTTTCCCGATTGCGCCACCTGCCGTTTCACCATACGAACTTGTTCGGCATGGAACGCTGTCCCGCTGGCGGCCACCACCTCTTTAATACCCGCTGCGTACACGCCAATCACATCCATATAGCCTTCCACCAAAATCATGCGGCTGTTCTTGCGCGCTTCCGTCTTCGCCCGGTGCAAATTATACAGGACCGTCGACTTGTTATACAGCGGCGTGCCCGGCGAGTTCATGTACTTCGGTTTATCGTCAGGCCGCAGCGCGCGCCCGCCAAAGCCGATGATCTTACCCGCCTCATTGTGAATCGGAAACATGAGCCGCCCCCGAAAGCGATCGTAAAAACTACCGTCTTCGCGCTTGCCCACCAGACCCGATTCTTCCATCAACGCCGTACCGAACTTCTGGAGCTTCTTAATTAATTGCTGGCCTGACGCATCCGCTAACCCAATGCGAAACTCATCCATTGATTCTTTCGAAACGTTGCGCCCTTCCACGTACTTGCGCGCGTCTGCCCCGCCGCTTGCCCTGAAATTGTCTTGAAACGCCGTCGCCGCCATCTCTTGCATCTCAAAGAGCGCCGCACGCTTCTGCGATTCCGCGTCGTCGGGCCGGTGCCGCTCCGGCATTTGAATTCCATAGCGCTCCGCCAGCAGCTTCAATGTTTCAGGAAATGTCAGATTCTCGCGTTCCTGAATAAACTTGAAGACGTCGCCCTTTGCGTCACAGCCAAAACATTTATAGAAGCCAAGAGTGCCGTTCACATTGAACGAAGGTGTGTTCTCCGAATGAAACGGACATAGTCCCACATACCGCGCGCCTGCACCCTGCCTCTTGAGCGGTACATACTGTTGAATCACTTCAACGATATTGAGCTGCGATTTAAGTTGTTCTGCGAAATCCATGAAGAGGCTTAACTGCGCGGGGAAGGCTCTACTAGATTAGCTCAATCGTCCACTCCTATAATGACGGCAGAGATGGCACTCAAAGAGTACGCCGCAAAAAGAAACTTTGAAAAAACGCCGGAGCCTCCGCCCAATGAGAAGCATGCGAAGGGGAATGATCGCGGCGGCTTCTTTTGTGTACAGCGGCATGACGCGTCTCATCTTCATTACGACTTCCGCCTTGAGATTGGCGGCGTGCTCGTGAGTTGGGCCGTGCCGAAGGGGCCTAGCCTCGATCCTGCGCGAAAAACGCTTGCCATGAAAGTGGAAGATCATCCCTTCGATTACGGCACCTTTGAAGGCAACATCCCCAAGGGTAGTTACGGGGGCGGCAGCGTAATGCTCTGGGATAAAGGGACGTTCGAAGTGATCGGAGACCCGGGCGCCAAAGGCCAACTCGACCGCGGAGATTTCAAGTTTGAACTGCACGGCACAAAGCTCAAAGGTTCATTCGCCATCGTTCGCATGAAAAAGTCGACCAAAGGAAACGAATGGCTGCTGATCAAGAA
>PMQB01000389.1 GCA_003169195.1 Bryobacterales bacterium | reverse complement strand
GGGATTTCTCGCCGCCATCTTCATGCGCGGCATTCCGGTGATCCAGATCCCGACCACGCTGCTGGCGCAGGTGGACGCGGGTACGGGCGGTAAAACGGGCGTGAATATGGTGAGCGGCAAGAACCTGCTGGGTAGCTTTCATCAGCCGCTGGCGGTGCTGATTGATCCTGATGTGCTGGCCACGCTGCCGCCGCGCGAATATCGCGCTGGTTTATTCGAAGTGATTAAGTGCGGGATTATTCGCGATCGCGGTCTGTTCGATTTGCTGGATCATCAGCGCGACGATGTTTTAGCGCTAAAGCCCGGAGTAACGGATCAATTAATTGCGGGGGCGGTGAAGATTAAGGCCGAAGTGGTGACGGCGGATGAACGTGAAGGCGACCTACGGCGAATCTTGAATTTTGGGCACACGATTGGGCACGCGATTGAGGCGGAAACGGCGTATGTGCGATTGCTGCATGGTGAAGCGGTGGCGTGGGGCATGCTGGCCGCGACGCGGTTGGCGGAGTTAACGGGCACCCTGAATGGCGCGGAGGCTGATCGGATCGCGCGCGTGATCATTACTTATGGGCCACTGCCGGCGATTGGTGATCTCCATCCCGATCGCTTATTGGCGCGTCTTTCGAACGATAAGAAGACTATGCAAGGCAAAATTCATTTCGTTTTACCGACAACCATTGGTGCGGTAAAAGTGATGTCGGGTATTGATCCGGCTTTGATTCGCCAGGCAGCGGCAGAGGCGCTGCGGAAGAAATCGTGAGTGTTGCTGCGGGTACTACGCCGCCCGGAGCGCCCGGTGAACGGCAGGCTGCGCAGTGGGTGCGGCAGATGTTTTCCGACATTGCTCCGCGCTATGATCTGCTGAACCATCTGCTTTCGTTTAATATTGATCGCGGCTGGCGCAAAGCGCTGCTGAAGCGGGTAACGCCGGTTCTACAGCGGCATGATGCGCGCGTGTTGGATCTTTGCTGCGGCACCGGCGATGTGCTGCTTGATCTACAAACGATGGCGGTGAACCCGGTTTTGGGTGCGGATTTTTGTCACCCGATGCTGGTGACGGCGGCGGAAAAGATGCGGGCTCGGCAATATGCCGGCACTCTGTTTGAGGCGGATGCGCTGGAACTGCCGTTGGCGGCGAACTCGCTGGACGCGATCACGATTGCGTTTGGCTTTCGAAATTTGGTGAACTATCGTGCGGGCCTGGCGGAGTTTGCGCGTGTATTGAAACCGGACGGCGTGCTGGCGATTCTGGAGTTTTCGCATCCGCCAGGATTCTGGCTGCGTACGTCTTACAATTTCTATTCAAAGGCGGTGTTGCCGCTGATTGGCGCTCTTATCTCAGGTTCGCGCGCTGCGTATACGTACCTTCCTGAATCGGTCGCCAAATTTCCACGTGCGGAAGAGCTGCGGGTGATGTTTGAAAGCGCGGACTTTGTCAACGCGCGTTTCGAATTATTGACAGGCGGTATTGCGGCTCTGCATAGCGGGGAAAAACCGCGTGCGGCTACTGGCCTTTCAGCCGGTTGATGTCATCGCGCAGACGCAAATTACGAACCAAGCGCAAGAGATAGTTTGGATGCAAATTCAAAATCTTGGCGGCGCCGCGGTAGTCACCCTTTGCCTGCTTGTACGCATCCAAAATGGCGTCACGTTTTGCACCGACGATGGAGTCTTCGTATTTAGAAGTTGGGTTCTGCGGGGCAACGGCGAGCAAGGGATCGGGCAGATCTTCAGGAAGAACCCAGTCGGAATCGCCTAACACGACGGCGCGTTCCATGGCATTTTCCAATTCGCGCACATTACCCGGCCAACTGTATTGCATGATCATTTCATGCGCTTCGGGTGATAAGCCCTTTACGTGGCGTTTTGATTTTTCGGCCGAACGCTGTAAGAAGTATTGCGCCAGTTGGGGGATATCGTCTTTGCGTTCGCGCAGCGGCGGCGAATCGAGCGCCACCACGTTCAAACGGTGAAACAGATCTTCGCGAAAACGGCCTTCACTGACATCTTGGTTCAGGTCGCGATTGGTAGCGGCAATCACGCGAATATCGAGTGGACGCGCTTGGGTTCCACCAACGCGGAAGAATTCTCGCTGTTGCAACACACGCAGAAATTTGGCTTGAAAGCCTTGCGCCAGTTCGCCCACTTCGTCCAGAAAGATGGTTCCACCCTGCGCCAGTTCGAAGAGGCCGGGCTTCATGGCAATGGCACCGGTGAAGGCACCTTTTTCATGGCCGAATAATTCACTCTCGAACAATGTTTCGGTTAACGCGGCGCAATTCACGGCGATGAAAGGCCGATCGCGCCGATTGCTTTTTTCATGCAACGCACGCGCGATGAGTTCCTTGCCAGTGCCGCTTTCGCCGGTAATCAAAACGGTGGTGTCATGCGGCGCCACTCGTTCCACGCGCTCCAATAAGCGCCGCAGCAACGGGCTTTCACCGACTATGCCGGTTTTGGGCGCGATTTGCTGCTGCAGGAATTTGTTTTCCGCGCGCAGAATTTCCACTTCGCGATTTGCTTCAAAACCAACCGAAGCGAGGGCTGAGACCGCTGTTAGCGTTTCCAAATGCGCCGCCAACTGCGCTTGGTCGCGTTCTTGCAGACGCACCAGCAACGAACCGAAAAGGCCGCCGGACAAATATAAGGGCACCGCCACTAACCTGGAATTGGAATCCTCGAATGCACCTTCTTCGCAGACATGCGAAATGGCAGAGATGACATCGGCTTGTGGAGCAGAGGCTTCATGCTCGTAGCGCTCCGTCAGTTCGCCACAGGTGGCGCCGATCAGCAAAATGCCGTCGCCGTTGGGGATCAGGTCGCCGATCAAACGGAGGATCTGGGTTTGCAGAACATGTTTATCGCCCTCGCTCGAAGCTAAGGCGCGGAACAAAAAGAGAAGGGAACAGGCGGCCAGCAGCGCAGGCTTTGTATCGGCGGCGGCGATGGGATTGGCGGCATCGGCATCGGCCTCGCCGGAGCGAAACATGACGATGGTTTTGCCGACGCCGATCTGGTCTTTTTCTTCGAGCCAGCGTTCGGCCGATCGCATGCCGTTTACATAGGTTCCGCTGGAACTTTTCAGATCGGTTACGAGAAAACGCTTGCCTTGCAGACGAATTTGGCAATGCCGCCAACTGACCTCGGGTTCGGGCAGCACCAATGTGGAGTTAGGAGCGCGGCCGATAACGAAATCGCCATTCCCGAGCGGAAAGCGGGCACCAGCCTGCGGACCGTTGATGATGATCAGTTCCGGTGTCATGATTTGCGGAGCTAGTGTAACGGACTGCGATGTCACAGCGAGTGTAATGTTACCAGTTCTGCTGAGGGCGATTCCGTTTCATCAAAATTTGCATCCAAATCAAGAAATCGCGTATCGAGCAGGCGCGACGTCTCAACGTTGCCCATGGCGGAAAGTAACGTCTCTTTCAGAAAAGGGTGCTCCTTTTCTATTTCTGAGAACATATCACGAAGCGAGCGGCGGACGGTGCCGGTTTTTTGCGAACAGCCACAGGGCACGACCGGTGCGCCCAGATTGGCGGCGAATTGGCGGGTGAGTGTTTCGTTAACGAAGACCAGCGGACGGATCAGCCGGAATTCCTTCTTTCGAGACCAAGCCACGGGGGGCAGTGCGCTGAGGCGGCCGGTGAACATGGCGTTGCGGAGGAACGCTTCGCAAAAGTCGTCGGCGGTATGGCCGAANNGACAATAAGGTTCAGCGACGGGGTGTCTTGTATATAGGTCCAATCAACGCCACGCGCTTTGAGGAATTCGCCAACGGGATGAATGGGGGCGAGAAATTTGCCTTGCTCGATGGTGAAGGCTTGAACGGTAAAAGAAATGGGCGCGCGCTTTTGCATGAGCAGCAGCGCCTGCAGGAGGGTGAGCGAATCTTTGCCGCCGGATACGCCAACGGCGACGCGGTCGCCCTCACGGATCATGCGGAAGCGGCCGATGGCTTCGCCGACCTTACGCAGGATGGTTTTTTCTATGTCCACTCTTATCCAGGATAAGCGAGGGGGTGCCCTAAAGGGAGCCAAAGTATCTGAAATGGTGAGATTTATTCGTTAACTTTCCCACCCCTGATTCGTCTAGCTAAACAGTGAAGTTGATGTTGGTGGATGTTTGGCGCTCAGTGAAGCCTGTTCACGAAGCGCATCAAGGGGCGCTGTGGGCCGCGTTGGGTGCAAGTTTCGTTGCCTTAGTCGTCGGCGGTTTGAACCTCAAATCGGGATTCGGCGTGTGGGTCGATTTGTGCGTGGTGTTTGTGGCGGCGGCGATCGGTTTGCCAGTTGTGGCGATTGTGGTGGGGCTGGTGCTGACGCTTTTGCGGAAGATTCCGCGCTTGGCGGCCGGCGTCATCGTGGCCGTAGTTGTCTTGCTTGCACTGCCTTGGCTGAATGCTTGGGGCTACCTTGTGGGGTCGGCCGTGATTCTGATCGAATGCACGCTGGGGGCGAGTGTGGCGACGGTTCTGTTGGGCGGATTGCGCTATGCCGCCTTAGGGAAGAAGGCTCTCACTTTAGTTGCGGGTGGCTTGGCGCTCTTTGCGAATCTTTGGCTGCTCGTATTCTTACGCAGCGATGGATTTGACGAAAAGTGGCTGCGCGTTCCGGCGGGAGCGAGTTTACCGGCGCAACTTTCTGCGACTGATCCTTCGGCGAAGGGCAGCTACGCGGTGGAAAAACTGTTCTATGGACACGGCGACGATCTGCGGCGGAGGGAATATGGCGCGGGTGTTGCGATGCGTACGAAAACAGTGGATGCCTCGCCGTTCTTTCCTGATTTCGGCGGCTGGAAAGCGAAGCTGCGCAAACGCTACTGGGGCTTCGGCATGGATCATCTGCCCCTCAATGCGCGCGTTTGGTATCCGCGCGGCGATGGTCCGTTTCCTTTGGTGCTGATGGTGCACGGCAATCATGAGATGAGCGAGTTCTCCGATCCTGGTTATGCGTATCTGGGTGAGTTGTTGGCCAGCCGTGGATTCACTTTCGTTTCGATTGACGAGAATTTTTTGAACATCGGCTTGCTGCATGAGCCGCCGGATGAGCGGCCTGTTCGTGCGTGGCTGATGCTTGAGCATTTGAAGCTGTGGGAGCAGTGGAATGCAAATCCGGGCAATCCCTTTTACGGCAAGATTGATACGGCGAATGTGGCGTTGATAGGCCATTCACGCGGGGGCGAGGCGGCGGCTACTGCAGCGCTGTTCAATAAGCTTGCTTACGATCCAGACGATGCGTCGATTCGTTTTCAACATGGCTATTCGATCAAAGCGGTTGTGGCGATTGCGCCGGCGGGCGAGTCGCGCGTGCTCAATGATGTGAATTACCTGACGATTCAGGGTGCACATGATGCGGATGTGTCTTCGTTCTTGGGTAGTGGGCAGTGGGATCATGTGCGGTTTGGCGGCGATGTGGATTGCTTCAAGTCGGAACTGTATGTCTATGGCGCGAATCATGGACAATTCAACACGGTTTGGGGGCGAACGGATACGCGCGGGCCGAGGGGCTGGTTCCTGAATCTACGTCCATTGCTGAGCGGGGCGGATCAGCGGAAGATTGCGAAAGTGTATGTGGCGGCGTTTCTGGAGGCTACGCTGCATGGCCGCAATGAGTACCGGCAGATGTTTCGCGATTACCGGCAAGCGCGCGAGTGGCTGCCGAAGACGGAGTATGTGGACCGTTATCTGGATAGCACGAACACGGTGATTTCGGATTTTAGTGAAGATGCGGATTTGACCACCACGACGTTACCGGGCGGGACGATTGACGGGCGGAATTTGAGCGAGTGGCATGAAGGCAAGATTCCGTTTCGTAATGGCGACAGGGGTTACAACGGGGTGTTTCTGGGTTGGAACGGCGCGTCGGCTAGTTATGCGCTGAATCTGCCTCCGGGGATTGCGGAGGCGGGTGATTTGTTGACGATGTCGATTGCGGTGACGGCGGATGGGGAGGATGAGAGTCCGACTGATTTTACAGTGGCGCTGAAAAGTGAAGACGGTGTAGAAGTGAGACTGCCATTGAGCGGGTTTCGGATGCTGCGGCCGCCGATGCCGGTGCGGTTTACTAAGGTTGAATATTTGGACAGGCTGCTGTATAAAGAGCCGAGTGAGCCGGTGTTTCAGAGTGTGGAGATTCCGCTGAGGGAGTTCGCGGCGGTGGATAGGCGTTTTGATGCGAAGAAGCTGCGGAGTGTACGGCTGATTTTTGACAGGACGCCGGCGAGTGAGTTGTTGATTAGCCAGATTGGGTTGGAGCGATAGCGGATTGATAGCGTGGATTTGCGAGAATAGAGGAAGAAAGTTGCTTCCGCATTCCGCCGATAGCTAGGCATTGCAGCGAATCCGGCAGCCCATATCAACCTGCTGTGAACAACACAATCGAATTGCGTTTTGGAATTGGCTTTGAGGATCTCTATTCACGAGAGGGACTCGTAAAGCTGGACGGGGTTTTCCTCAATCAACTGAAGGAGCACGCGCCGGCGCTGCTTGAACGTTTGCTGGCGGCGCGCGAGAATCCTCCGGCTGCGCACAATAAAGCTGGTTCGGAACTCATCATCGAATTGGCGCCGCATGTGGAAGATTTCATCGGCGACTTGTTTGGCATTGATGCTGAATTGAGTGAACTGCGCAACCGACATACGAAACTCGCGCCGATCTATGCGGTGAAGCGCAAATTTGTTCAACGCAAGGCGTTGACAGGCTACACGGAAGAAACGGCGAGCGCGATTGATGGCGAGGCGGTTGCGGCGAAACTTGCGGCTGTGATGATGGAGCCGCTGACCGAACTGAGCTTTGCTACGAAGGTGGAGCAATGGCTGGCGGATGAAGCGAATCACGCGTCGCAGCTGCAATGTGCGACGCAATATACTGCCTGGGCCACGCTGTCTCCGCTGGGCAAAGCGAAACATAAGAGTGGTGTGTTGTTTAAAACACCGCACAAAGTTGATCCATATCATCTGGTTCCGGTCGAAACGTCGCAGAGCCATGGCTTGGTGCGTTTGGAGTTGGGCCGCAGCCATTGGCGGCATCGCGAAGGTTTTGAGCTGACCGATAATGGAACGGATTTGACGGGGGCGTTGGATCAGGCGCATTACTGCATCAAGTGCCACAATCAGGCGAAAGACAGCTGCTCCACTGGGCTGAAAGAAAAGAACGGCGAATACAAATCGAGCGCATTCGGAGTGAAGCTGGCGGGTTGTCCGCTGGATGAAAAGATCTCCGAGATGAATGTGGTGAAGGATCACGGCAATCCGATTGGCGCGCTGGCGGTGGTGGCGATTGATAATCCGATGGCGGCGGGCACGGGGCATCGCATTTGCAACGACTGCATGAAGTCTTGCATTTTCCAGAAGCAGGAACCGGTGGATATTCCACAGGTGGAAACGCGTTCGTTGAAAGACGTGTTGGAGCTGCCGTGGGGTTTTGAGATTTATAGTTTGCTTACGCGTTGGAATCCGCTGAACTTTGTGCGGCCGTATCCGCGCGCCAGCACCGGATACAAAGTGTTGGTGGTGGGTTTGGGGCCAGCGGGGTTCACACTGGCACATCACTTGATGAACGATGGGCACACGGTGATGGCGGTGGATGGCTTGAAGATTGAGCCGTTGCCTGCGGAGATTTCGGGCGTTGATCCTTATGGGAAGCGCGTGCCATTCCGGCCGTTGCGCGATATTACCGATATCTACGAACAGTTGGGCGACCGCGTGATGGCGGGGTTTGGCGGCGTGGCGGAATACGGCATCACGGTTCGCTGGAATAAGAATTTCTTGAAGGTGATCCGGCTGCTATTGGAGCGGCGCGGCGAGTTTGCGATGTTCGGAGGCGTGCGTTTTGGTGGCACCCTGACGGTAGATAGTGCGTTCGAATTGGGCTTCGACCATATTGCACTGTGCGCAGGCGCGGGCCGGCCGACAGTGATTCCGATGAAGAATGGCTTGGTGCGCGGGGTGCGGCAGGCGTCGGACTTCTTGATGGCGCTGCAGTTGACGGGCGCGGCGAAGGCGGAATCACTGGCGAACTTGCAGATTCGCATGCCGATTGTGGTGATTGGCGGTGGGTTGACGGCGATTGATACGGCCACGGTAACGCTGGCGTATTACGTGGTGCAGATTGAGAAGTTTCTGGCGCGTTACGAGAAGCTGGCTGAAGATTTAGGCGAAACGCAACTGCGAGCGCGATGGGCGAAGGATGAAGCGGAGATTGCGCAGGAGTTTTTGGCGCATGCGCGGGCGATTCGGCAGGAACGTGCGGCGGCGTCCCGAGAAGGCCGCGCTCCGCAGTTGATTGATCTGCTGAATTCGTGGGGCGGCGTGACGGTGGCGTACCGGCGTCGATTGATTGATGCGCCCAGTTACACGTTGAACCACGAAGAAGTGGCCAAGGCAATGGAAGAAGGCGTGCGATTCGCCGAGTGTCTGGCGCCGGATGAAGTGGAAGTGGACGCGCAGGGGAATGCCGCGGCGTTGCGGGTAGAAAAGCACAAGTTCGACGAAGCCACAGGAAAGCTGGTAGCTACGGGCGAGAAATTGACGCTGCCGGCGCGTACGATTCTGGTGGCGGCGGGAACGCAGCCCAATACCGTGCTGGCGCGTGAAGATGAGCAGAATTTTAAGTTGGACGGGCGCTACTTCCAGGCGGTGGGCGAAGACGGTGAGCCGGTGAAACCGGAGCGCGTATCGAAGCCGGTGAATCCGCAGGTGTTGATTTCGCTGCGGCCGGATGGACGAGCGATTAGTTTCTTTGGTGATTTACATCCATCGTTTTCTGGCAATGTGGTGAAGGCGATGGGCGGCGCGAAGCAAGGGTATCCGGTGGTGTCGCGCGTTTTGGCAAAACGGAAGGCGGAAGCACCTGCGCCAGCCGCACTGCTGGGCAAGCTTAACGATGAGTTGCGCGCGGTGGTAGAAGATGTGATCCGATTGACGCCGAACATTGTTGAAATTGTGGTGCGTGCGCCGATTGCGGCGCGGGCGTTTCAACCGGGACAGTTTTATCGGCTGCAGAATTACGAGTCGCTAGCGCCGCGTACGGCGGATACGGTGATGGCGATGGAAGGGCTGGCGTTGACGGGCGCGTCGGTCAATCACGAAAAAGGATTGCTGTCGACGATTGTGTTGGAGATGGGCGGATCGTCGGATTTGTGCGCGATGTTGAAGCCGGGTGAGCCGGTGATTCTGATGGGACCAACGGGCACGCCGACGGAAACACCTTCGAAAGAAACGTTATTGCTGGCGGGTGGCGGATTGGGTAACGCGGTGTTGTTCTCGATTGGACAGCAGGCGCGAGCCAGTGGTTCGCGCGTTGTTTACTTCGCCGGATATAAAAAGATCATCGACCGCTACAAAGTGGAAGAGATCGAGAAAGCGGCGGATGTGGTGATCTGGGTGTGCGACGAGGCACCTGGGTTCACGCCGGGGCGTGTGCAAGATAGCGCGTTTGTCGGCAACATTGTGGAAGCGATGGCGGCCTATGGGCGCGGCGATTTGGGCGAAGCGGAAATTCCGCTCCGTTCGGTGGACCGGCTCATTGTGATTGGTTCCGACGGCATGATGCGCGCGGTACAGCAGGCGCGGCATTCGGTGTTGCGGCCGTATTTGAAGCCGGATCATCATGCGATTGGCAGTATCAACTCGCCCATGCAGTGCATGATGAAAGAGATTTGCGCACAATGTTTGCAAATGCACAAAGACCCGGTGACCGGCAAAGAAACCGTGGTGTTTTCGTGCTTCAATCAGGATCAGCCGCTGGATCACGTGGAGTTTGGCAGCTTGCGATCGCGCCTGACGCAGAATGGGGCGCAGGAGAAGCTGACCAAGTTGTGGATTGACCACTGCTTGCGGTCGATTGGCGCGCGGCCGGAGCTGGTAGCGGGCTAAAATGCGTTACTAACCGGCGGGCGGTTTGTCAGTCTAAAGAGCAGCCGGATGGAATGGACCGACGCAGAAGCTGCCCGCGAGGTGCGGCTGGGGAACCAGCAAGCCTTTCGCGTATTGGTAGAGCGGCATAGCCGCGTGGTGTTCCGTCTTGCCTACCGTATGACTGGCAACGAACAAGACGCGGAAGATCTGGTGCAGGAAACATTCCTGCGCGCATACAAACAATTCAAGAGCTTTGACGAGCGCGCAGCGTTTGGCACGTGGCTGCACCGCATTTGCGTCAACTGCTCGCTTGATTTGATTCGGGCGCGCAAGACCCGGCGCGAAATCCAAAACAAAGTAGACGACGAACAGAGGACAGGATGGCTGGAGCAAGTCGCTGCGCCTGAGCCATCGCCGGAGCGATTGATGCAGAGCAGCCAGATGGCGCAACTGTTGGAACCGGCACTGGAAAAGCTGAGTGAGACAGAGCGGGCGGCGTTTGTGTTGCGGCATTACGAAGGATCGAGCATTGAGGACATTGCGAAGGCGCTGGGCGTGCAGACGAGCGCGGCGAAACATAGCGTGTTTCGAGCAGTGCAGAAGCTGAGGCGTTCGTTAGCGCCGGCTTGGGAGGCTACGAGATGAACCACCTGAGTGAGGAGCAAATGGTGGAGGCATATTACGGCGCGGATTTTCCGCATTTGAGCGATTGCGAGGAGTGCCGGGCTTTGTTTGAACGGCAGCGCGAGATTTTGGACGGCTTGCGCGAGTATCCGATTCCGGAACGTGGCCCGGGTTACGGCGGCGAAGTTTGGACGAAGTTGCTGCCGCGATTGCCACGGCGCGAATCGAAGAGGGTTTGGTGGATGCTGGTGCCGGCGTTTGCGGCGCTGTTGACGGTGGCATTTCTAGCTGGACGATGGACGGAGCGGAGGACGCCGGAACTCGGGTTTTCGGAGAAGGCTCGCGAGAGAGTGCTGCTGTTGTCGCTGAGTGAGCATCTGGAGCGGTCGCAAATTGTGTTGACGGAGTTAGCGAATGCGAGTCCTGGGTCTAGTGACCTATTGGAGGAGCGAGACCGGGCACGCGAGTTAGTGGGTGCGAACCGGTTGCTGCGGCAGACAGCGCTGCGGTTGGGAGATCGCAAAGATACGGTGGTGCTTGAGGAGTTAGAGCACGTGTTGTTGGAAGTAGCGAATGCGCCGGATGCGCCGACGAAGCAGGATACAGAGCGCGTGCAAGAGCGTATTGCGGACAACGAATTGTTATTTAAGGTACGGGTTACGGGAATGGATGCGCGGGAAAGAGGACTGAGGTTATGAAACGGGTTTTGTTGGCGATTGGATTGAGCTTGCCAGTTTTGGGACAGAATATCTCCGTCGGAGATGCGCAGAGCTTTCAGGCGCGCGATGCGGGCAAGGGCGATGAGGATTATCTGAAGGGCTTGAGCGCGCTGGATTCGCACGATTGGGATGGCGCGATTGCGGCTTTCGACGCATCGGCCTCGCGGAAGAAGAGTAGCGCTCCGGCTGCCTTGTATTGGAAGGCCTATGCGCTAAGCAAGGCGGGGCAGCGCAGTGAAGCCATGGAGACGATTGCCGTACTTAGGAAAAGCTATAAGGACAGCCGCTGGACGAATGATGCGCAGGCGCTGGAAGCAGAGATGCGCGAGCAAAGCGGCGCAACGGTGAAGCCGGGTGCTGACGCGAATGAAGAAATAAAGCTGATGGCGTTGAATAGCCTGATGCAAGCGGAGCCTGACCAAGCGCTGCCGATTTTGGAGAAGCTGTTGGCGAGCAACCAATCGGACAAGGTAAAGGACCGCGCCATGTTTGTTCTGGTGCAGAGTTCGTCTCCGAAGGCAGCGAAGTTGCTAGGAGATCTGGCGCGAGGCACGGCGAACCCGACGCTGCAGATGAAGGCGATTCGCTACATCGGGATGATGGGCAATGAGGAATCGAAGAAGGAGCTGCCGAGTATATATGCGGCGTCCAATGACACGGATGTAAAGCGAGCGATTCTAAAGAGCTATATGATTTCGGGCTCGCGCGATTTGCTGCTGCAGGCGGCGAAGACGGAACAGAATCCTGAGCTGCGGCATGAGGCGATTCGGCAGCTTGCTACTACGGGCGGAAGCGAACAGCTTTGGCAATTGTATGGAAGTGAGTCATCTCCGGATAACAAACGACAGATTTTGAAATCGATGTTTATCACTGGTAACGGGGACAGGCTGGCGGAAGCGGCGCGGACCGAGAAGGATCCATCACTGCGGGCGGAGGCGATTAAGTCGCTCGGGTTGATGGGAGGAAGCGGTAGGGGAGACGTGCTGGTGGAGATTTTCAAGTCGGACTCGAATCCGAGTGTCAAGCATGCAGTGCTGCAAGCGTTGTTTCTGCAGCAGAACGGAAAAGCGTTGGTGGAACTGGCGCGTGCTGAGAAAGATCCGGCGATGAAGCAAGAGATCGTAGCGAAGATGGCGCTGGTGCACTCGAAGGAAGTGACGGAGTACATGATGGAGGTGCTGAAGTGAGGACGCTGGTAGCTTGGTGCCTCGCGGGAGTGTTAACGGCTCAGACTGCGCCGTCGGTAAAGAATGGGCCACTGGAGACGCGGGCGTTTTCCGGCGATTTGGCGGCGCAGTTGAAGAGCGACAAGGCGACTTGGTTCGGGTACGCGATCAAGACACAGCGTAAGACGGAGAATTGGTGCGATGGGCAACACCAGAGCCCGGTGCAGTTAGAGGGGTCGGATACGGCGGCGGTGTTGTTGCGAGTGGAGAACAATCAGGTTCAGAAGTTGAAACTGTATTCGCTCGATTGCGCGCTGGATGCGGGCGGGTTGCCGTTTATCTGGTTGACGGGTGTGAGTGCGGAGGCGAGTCTGGCATACCTCAAGACGATGCCGATCGATAGTGCGATCTTTGCGATCTCGCAACATGCTGGCGCGCAGGCGACTGACGTTTTGATTGATGAGGCTAAGAACAACCAATCAACTCATGTAAGGGAACAGGCATTGTTCTGGCTGGCGCAAAGAGCGGGCGCGAAATCGGCGGCGGCGATTGTTGATGCCATTGTCAATGATCCGGATGCGGGTGTGAAGAAGAAAGCGGTGTTTGCGCTTTCGCAATTGCCGAAGGATGAAGGCGTGCCGAAGTTGATTGAAGTCTGCCGGACGCAACGGAATCCGGAAGTGAGAAAGCAAGCGTTCTTCTGGTTAGGGCAGACGCATGATCCGCGAGCGCTGGCGTATATAGAAGATGTCTTGACGAAGTAACCGGCTGCAAGAGCTTGGATTAAGCTCTTGTTATGGCCAAGCTGCTAGCAACTTTCCTACTCTGTACTCTGGCGTGGGGCGCTGACCCCGATTGGTGGAGAAACGCCGTTATATACGAGATCTATCCGCGGAGCTTCGCGGATACAAACGGAGACGGCATTGGAGACCTAAACGGCATCACGGAGCACCTGGATTACTTGAAGGATCTGGGTGTGGACGCGATTTGGATTACGCCGTTCTATCCTTCGCCGCAAGTCGATTTCGGCTACGACATTTCCAACTACGAGGCAATAGATCCGCAGTACGGCACGATGGCGGATTTCGACCGGCTGATGCGTGAGGCGACGAAGCGCGGCATCCGGGTGGTGAACGACATGGTGTTAAACCATACGTCTGACCAGCATCCGTGGTTCAAAGAATCTAAGTCGTCTCGCAAGAACCCGAAGGCGGATTGGTACGTCTGGCAAAACGCCGACGCCAAAGGGCATCCGCCGAATAACTGGCAATCCATCTTTGGGCATTCGGCCTGGCAGTGGGACGAGAAGCGGAAGCAGTTCTACTATCACGCGTTTTACAAAGAACAACCCGATCTGAACTGGCGCAACCAAGCAGTGCGAGACGCCATGTACGACACGATGCGGTTCTGGCTGGATAAAGGCGTGGCGGGATTCCGACTGGATGCAGTGCCTAGTTTGTTCGAAGATGTGCAGCTTCGAGATGAACCTTATCTAGAGGGTATGGACGCGTATGGGGAACGGATCGTTTCACGCGTGTATACAGACAACTTGGCCGAAGTGCATGAGGTGCTGCGCGAGTTGCGACACGTCACTAACGAATATCCGGGGCGAGTGTTGATCGGGGAAACCTACCTGCCTAACTCGTTGGAGTTGGCCAAGATGTATGGGAAAAACCAGGACGAGTTACACCTGCCGATGGACATGCAACTTGGGTTTCTGAACAAGCTTTCCGTCGCGGACTTTCGGAGGAAGCTGTTCGAGGCGGAGACGCAACTGAATGGCAATATGCCGCTGTTCGCGTTTGACAACCACGACAACATGCGCAGTGTGGACCGGTATGGAGACGGAGTCCATAATGATGCGATTCAGCGGTTGATTGCGACGGTGCTGCTGACGCCGAGGGCATCGGCGTTGATGTATTACGGCGAGGAGCTTGGCATGACGACCAATACGCCGACTCGGGTTGAGGATGTGCAGGATCCGATTGGGAGAATTGGCTGGCCGAAGGAGAAGGGGAGAGATGGCGAGCGGACTCCCATGCAGTGGAACAACGATGCGAATGCCGGATTTGGCGGGACACATAAGCCTTGGCTGCCGGTAGGACCGAACTACAAGACGGTGAATGTGGCGGTAGAGAGCAAGGAGCCGGATTCGCTGTTGAACTACTACAAGAGGCTGATCAAGCTGCGCAAGGAGAATGAGCAGTTACGCGAGGGCGAGTTTGTTCTGACGAATGAGGCTAGCGAGACGGTGCTTTCCTACATACGAGTGACGCGGGATGGGAAGGCCGTGGTGGTGGCGATGAACTTTACGTCACAACCTCAGGCGATGAGTGTCGATTTGTCTAGCAGGGGCGTGAAGGGACGGCACTTGAAGACTTTGCTTGCGTCATTTCCAGGGGCGAAAGAGCCGGATTTAGGGCATATCACGCTGCCGGCGTTTGGATCTTATGTGGGGCAGGTGGAACCGTGAGGCGGATGTGGCTGCTGTTGGTGGCGTGCGCGGCCTTTGCTGCTGCGCCGACAGTGAGTAAGGTAGAGCCGCCGAATTGGTGGCCCGGACATACATTGAATCCGGTGAGGGTGCTGATCCGCGGGACTGGATTGACAGGTGCGACGGTGAAGGCGAGTGGACTGAAGACGAGCCATGTGAGTGTGAATGAGGCGGGAACCTATCTGTTGGTGGATGTGGAGGTTCCGAGAAGGGCGAAGGTTGGGAGTTACCCGCTCGAGATACAGACGGCGAGTGGGATTGTGCAGGTTGAGTGGAGGTTAGAGGCGCCGCTTGATCCGAGTGGGAGGTTTCAGGGATTCGGAGCGGATGATGTGATCTATCTGATCATGCCGGACAGGTTTGCGAATGGAGATCCGAGTAATGATGATCCGGCGATCTCTCGCGGCATGTTTGACAGGAAGAAGAGCCGCTACTATCACGGCGGGGATTTGCAGGGAATCATTGATCACTTGTCTTACTTGAAGAGCTTGGGAGTGACGGCGATTTGGATGACTCCGGTCTATGACAATACGAATATCTTGAATCGGCAACAGGCGGTAGACGGGCAGGGGATCACTGACTATCACGGCTATGGAGCGACTGACTACTACGGAGTAGAGGAACACTTTGGGACGTTGGAGTTGTTGCGGAAGTTGGTGGATGAGGCGCATAAGCAAGGGATCAAGGTGATTCAGGATCAGGTGGCGAATCATGTAGGGCCCGGGCATCCGTGGGTGACGGATGAGCCGAAGCCGACTTGGTTTCACGGCACTATGGCGCAGCATGTGAATGAGACTTGGCAGGTGTGGGGGATTACAGATAGCGGGGCGTCGGAGAAGTTGAAGCGGGATGTGTTGGACGGGTGGTTTGTGAATATCCTGCCGGACATGAATCAAGATGACCCGGATGTGGCGCGGTATGAGATACAGAACGCGTTGTGGTGGGTGGGGATGACGGGGCTGGATGGGATACGGCAGGACACGCTGCCTTATGTGCCGGTGACGTTTTGGAAGGAGTGGACGGCAGCGCTGCATAAGCAGTATCCGAAGCTGCGGGCGGTGGGTGAGGTGTTTGATGGTGACCCGGCGGTGACCTCGTTCTTTCAGGGGAGTGCGGTGGATACGGTGTTTGACTTTCCGACGTACTTCAATATGCGGGATGTGTTTGCGAAGGGCGGGTCGTTTGAAGTGGCGGCGAGGACGCTGGCGAAGGACCGGTATTATCAGGACCCGAATAGCTTGTTTACATTTTTGGGGTTGCATGATGTGGCGCGGTTTATGAATGAGTCGGGGGCTACGGTGGCGCGCCTGAAGATGGCGTTTGCTTACCTGTTGACGGTGCGTGGGACGCCGATGATCTACTACG